>CAZQIC010000007.1:0-74463 GCA_964593555.1 uncultured Bacteroidia bacterium
TCTAAAAAAAAATACGGTTACATTTGTTAAAATCAATTAATAGAACCTCCCTTTATTAAAACTTATCATATGCCAGAAGAATTTGAGGATCATATCAATAACGAAATAGTTAATATATACTTTAAGGATAGGGTTATTTATGCCTCTTATCAGCCTAAATTGGCTATTGATTTAGAGATTGCGAAAAAGACTTCTATGTACCGTAAACAGATTTCACAAAAAAGAGGCGATATGCCAGTTCTTGCAGACATTCGTAATCTTGGAAAAGTTAGTGATGAAGCAAGAGAATGGCTGGCTACTGATGAAGCTAATGAATTAATACCAGCTATGGCCATCTTAACTAATAATCCCATCCAGAAATTATTGGCTAATTTTTATTTAATGCTTAGCAAGCCTTCGATGCCAACAAGATTATTTACAGATAAGGATAAAGCTCTCCGCTGGCTGAAATTATATTTACAACAGAATTGATGTTGTTTATTAAAAGTGACGTTTGTTACTTTACTCCCATCCCATGGCAATTTTAATTGAAACCGATGTATTGACCCTTGAATCTATTGAAGATTCAAAGATTATTTTTGGTACAATAAAAGATGGGGCTGTAATTATACTTGAGGTAGCACAAAAGATAAAAGATGACCGTTTAAGTGTTTGGGGAGATAGCTCAAAACCATTGATCATTGATGTAAACGGATTAGTATCCCTAGATGGCCAGTCCCGTGACTATTGGGCAACAGCAGAGTCCATGAAACACTTAAGTTCTGTTGCAATAATAACAAACAAAAAATTTCAAGTGCTGCTTGCTAATTTTTTTATTCTTTTCAGCAAACCGGCCGTGCCTACAAGGCTATTTTCCAATTACGAAGATGCTTTAAATTGGTCCAAAAAATTCGGATAATTATTTTATTTCGGGGAGCGTGACAAGAAAAGAACTTCCTTCACCGTATTGACTTGTTACTTCTATTTTACCACCCAGTTTTTGGATGGCCTGAGTAACTATATACAAACCAAGACCCTTGCCTTCCGCCTGGAATGAAGCCCTAAAATGCGGCTTAAAGATGGACTCCAGATTTTCCGGTTTAATACCAATTCCATTATCAGATATTTCAATCACACAGCTATTATCACTCTCTCGCCTAACTCTGATACCTACGTAACTTTGCTGATTGTTATTTTGTTTGGAATATTTAAGCGCGTTGGAAATAAGATTTTGAAGAATGGAATTGACTAATTTTCTATTTGAACGCAATACAATATTGGACGGCATGCTTATATTAAATCCAACAGATCTATAATCCTGATTAAGCGAAAAGCCATTGGTTATGGAATTAATGAGTTCCTCAAGATCTATGTTTTCATACGTTAACACACTGGACTTAAGAAATATCATATCAAACAAATCGGTGAAATGGGCCTCTATGGCTTGTCTGCATTTTTCGATTATTTCAAATAATTTCAGCGCCTCTTTATCGTTGGCATTTATTTTACCTATTGTCACGACCCCCTTGAGGTTGCGTATAGGACCAGATATATCGTGATGAACGCGATTAAAATCCAATGGGTTGTTTTCTTCGATTTTATCGATATCCTTTATAGAGTTTGGATGGGAATCCGGCTCTACATAGCCATAATAGATACATCCCATTATCACTCCATCATCATTCTTTAATTCATAGTAAGAAAAATCAGTGGGAGTTAATTCTCCATTGCTCTTTTTAAACTCTGCCTTGATTTTGTTATAGCCAGTTTTTAATGATTCTGAATCTTTTTTCAAAACCTCATCAACGTGATGCAAATACAAATCCCGTATATCAATGCCTATTTTATTTTGTGCGGCATTATTTAAAAGCAATATACGGCTCTTAGAATCTGTAACTATTATTGGCTCTTTTACAGACTCAAAAAATGTCCGTAATAATTTCATTGGCTCTATTTGCTTTGCCAATTGATAACTAAGCAAATTAAGTCCGATGGCAATATAATCCAGATGGTTCTCCGAACCCTCTACTGTGGCTCTTTTAGAGAAATCCAACGACGCCAACGATGTCATTACATCTGTAAGCTCATCCAATCTGTCATGCGAACTCGGAGAAACAAGTTTATGATTATAAATATTGATCGTAAGTTTTTTTACTCCTTCAAGTATTTTATCATACTGTTCATCCGAAAGATAGGACAATGAATCATCAACCAACACCTCAGAATTCAGTTTGGCTATCAACTCAATAATTTTTTCCGCTTCACTATTGTTTTTCAATTCCAAAAGAATTAATTCATTTTAACACTAACCTTCTACTGCAATTTGCCTAGAATTACAAATAACAACTCTAAATTAATAATGATTTGTATAAAAAAACATTAAAAGTTTACTCATTTCTTACATATGAATGATTGTAGTGCATTTTTGATTGAGTGTCGTTGATAACTTGTTTAACTTTGAGCCGTATAATTAGATCAGATTTAAGAAACTTACATTATTAATCATACCGTTTGCCTTAACAATTTATTAACTTGTAGTTATGTTACTGAAAAAGCCCTCAAAAAAGTATTCGAGCGTAATGTTGATCGACGACAGCGAAGTTGATAATTTTATTAATGGAAAAATGCTGGAGGGATGTAATTTTGCGGAACACGTTTTTGTTCACACCAGCAGTAAAAGTGCCTTGGAGTTTATTCAAAATATCGACCAGCTTAAGGAGATATCTGAGAAAATTTTACCTCAGGTCATTTTTCTTGACGTGAACATGCCCTTGATGGATGGATTACAGTTTTTAGATGAGCTTGCGAAAACAACGCCTACGATTTCTCTATCGTGTAAAATTTATTTGCTCACAGCATCTCAAAACCCATCAGATATGGAGAGGGCAAAGAAAAACAAATTGATCACAAGCATCATACAAAAACCGTTGAGCGAATCTATGCTTGGTACATTATAGTATTACAAAGCTACTCTTCTTCTTCTTTTAGATTCTTTGGTTAATTGCAGTAGTACCTCTTCCTGAATGGGAAGATATTCGAGCATTTTTGAAGCGCCTTGGTTATGTAGAAGAAATTCCTGCTTAAGATTTATTATTTTTTCCTCTGATCTTGGTGTTTGTTTGTCAAATAACAACAACAATATTTTCACAAAAACTGATGCATTCTCATATGTTGCAGGATTTTCCATTTCGCGTATTTTACGAAGAGCGCTTTTTATCAGTGTATGTGCAGTTTCATAATTATGAACAATACAATAACAATAAGCGTGAAATAGTTTTATTTCAATTTCGGCATGCGGACACAATCTCAAGCTAACCGTATTAATCAATGTGTTGAGTAAATTAATTGAATCGAAATATTTTTTTGAGTGTAAAGCCCCAATAGCAAGGTGTTTCATATACAAAATATAATTGGGCACATCTACAGGGTCGGGAGAATATGCTTTGGATAATTTTTGATTTTCAGGAAAAAGTTGTTCTTCTTTTTTCATCAAAACATAATGCTCAACCTTTGACTTCAGAAAATGGCCGCCAAATGATGAGAAATTGCAGAGTAATAATTTATCCAAGTCTGAATTTATTTCTTCTAAAAATTTTGCAGCTTTTTTATGCAGTTTAAGGCTGTGATAATATTCGAAGGATAATAAAGAATGTGTTTTACAAAGAAAACGATATGAAGAATTGTTATCATGCTCCAACAATATCTTGTCCATTTTATCAAGCATATCTTCCACGGGCTCGGCCTCCTGATCCTGCTGATTAGTCGGAACAAATAGTGAAAAAGAAATATTAATAATGTATTGGTAAAGGAACAAATGATGAGAATTATAAAGTTTGGTATGATTCGCAACCTGATCCTTTACCACAGTCAAATACTGCAACCAAACAGGGTCCCTGGTTATAGAATAATTGCCAAGGTATTTAAAAAAATCACCCATTATATCTTCAACTTTCTCAATTGCCATTGCATACGCCACCTGCTTATTGTAATCTTGGGAGTACAAATAGTATTTAGGCGTATGAACGTGCAATTTTTTTAATGCGCTGTAAACTTTTGTCAGTTCAAGAGGCATATCATACCTGCGCAAATCTTCTTCCATCTTTTTTAATACCACGATTGCTGTTTCTTTAGGTGTATCGTAAAGCAACTGCGGAATATTATCTACTCGTTTCAGAATATCTTCCTTCGCTCCCAAAATGGTTGACAGCTGATATTCCTGAATTTTATCATGCAGCCTTGACTTCAGCGTATAATATGCGCCGCTGCCAATACGCAATGATTGAGATATTTCATTATCATTTAACACATCCTGACGCATATGTGTTAATAACATAAGATATTTGTCTGCCCTTGTAGTACGAAATTGCGATGAGAGCGACTGATAATCGGGTTCACGCATTTGTGCAACAACATTTTTTAATTTAAGCATGGCTTTATGTTTGGGTAAATATTACAACAATCTTACAAAGCAAGTGCTTTTTATTCACTTTTTATAGCAAAAATCGCGGTTCTTCATACCTATGTAAGATTTTAGGCCATTTTGCAACAGCTTGAAGCCCATTTTTAAGCACTTTGCAGGTATTTAGTTTTATAGTAGGTTTGCAAAAAAATAACATATGAGCTTAGTTGTTGTAGGTACGGTAGCATTTGATGCCATTGAAACACCATTCGGAAAAACTGATAAAATTATTGGGGGCGCAGCTACTTATGCCGGCCTTGCTGCATCTTATTTTACAAAACAGGTAAATCTTGTATCCGTTGTTGGGAGCGATTTTCCAAAGGATGCAATAGAAAATCTGAATAAACATTTTATTGATACAAGCGGACTGCAAATAAAACAAGGGGAAAAAAGTTTTTTCTGGTCAGGCAAATATCATAACGACATGAATTCGCGCGATACCCTTGCGACCGAACTAAATGTGCTTGAAAAATTTGATCCTATTATACCTGAATCCTACCAGGATTGCGAATTTTTAATGCTTGGCAATCTTACACCATCGGTTCAACAAACTGTAATAAAACGTTTAAATAAAAGGCCAAAGCTGATTGTATTGGATACCATGAACTTTTGGATGGATATTGCTTTGGAAGAATTAAAAGCGACATTAAAAATGGTGGACGTATTAACCATTAATGATGCAGAAGCAAGACAACTTTCCGGAGAATATTCCTTGGTTAAAGCGGCACAAAAAATATTGAGAATGGGCCCTTCAACACTTATTATTAAAAAAGGAGAACATGGTGCATTGTTATTTAATAAAGACCAGGTTTTCTTTGCGCCGGCACTTCCTTTGGAGGATGTTTTTGATCCGACAGGTGCGGGCGATAGTTTTGCCGGAGGATTCATTGGATACCTTGCTGCGACAAAAGATATTTCTTTCGACAATATGAAACGTGCAATTATTTTTGGATCGGCCATGGCATCTTTCTGTGTTGAAAAATTTGGAACAGAAAAATTGATTGGTTTAAAACAGGAACAACTTGATGAACGCGTTCAGGAATTTGTTGATCTTGTACAGTTTGATATCGCGCTTGTATAATAAAATTAAAACAGAGCATCCTCCCCAAGATGCTCTGTTTTTCTTCTTAACTATACCCCTATCGATAAGAAGAAATCTTTACCATCCAAAACCAATTTTTAATCCTAGAGGAATATGTAATGATGGCCCTTCATAATAGCTTTTTGAGCTTCCTGATTGGGTAAAAGTTTGTGAATTCATTACACTGTATTTCACGCCAAGTCCGGTATATAAATCAAGTGTTAAGCCTTTCCTGCTGATCACCTGTTTTCCTACCAAAAAATTTGCGCCAACATCCATCGCTTTTGATCGGTAACTATAAAACGAACCTGTTGACCAATCAGAATTATAATCATATCGTGAATTTGAAAAAGTTAATTGTGTTTCTAAATACATTCCTTCAAGCGGGCCCTTTTTTTTGCTTAGGTATTGCCTAATGCCCATATTAGCAGCAAATGTTGTTTCTACTCTAGGTTTAAGGAAAATAGAACTACTTGTTGAGGCACCAACAGTAATGGAGCGACACCCTCCCAGATATCTTTCGTAACTTATATTAGCATTCCCATACCTAACACCTATTGGGTTAAACTTCAGAATATTTTTAACTGTGTCTTCGGTTTTTTTTGGGAATAACATCCCTACAGTTTGCGCTTTAATATCTGTATCCATAACAATTAATCCCAGCACCAAACAAACGAATATTGACTTCATATTTTAAAATGTTTAGAGGTAAGACGGGCGCATGCCATAAAAGTTACAGCCCCTAAAAATTTTAACTTCGTTTAACAAATGAAGGGGATGGGTGTGAGGTGTATTCGATAATAGGGAGATGGGGAAAGAAGGGAATAAGGAAATAGGGTGTCTATATTGAACTACTTCATCCCCAATAAAAAAAGTTCATTCGCCTTTTCCCAGTTCACAACATTCCACCAGGCAGTAATATAATCGACACGTCGGTTTTGATTTTTTAAATAGTAGGCATGCTCCCAAACATCAAGCGCGAGAACAGGTGTTCCTTTAAATTCAGATACGTCCATCAAAGGATTATCCTGATTAGCTGTTGAACCTATTTGTAATTTTTTATTTGCATCAACAACAAGCCATGCCCAACCTGAACCAAAAACTTTTGTTGCAGCATCATTGAACTTTGTTTTAAAATTTTCGAATGACCCAAAAGAGTCATTGATCGCTTCAGCTATTTTCCCTGATGGCACACCTCCGCCATTTGGTTTCATTAAAGACCAGAAGAGAGAATGATTGTAATGGCCGCCAGCATTATTCCTAATTGTCATATTGTATTTTGAAACGTTGGCACATAATCGACCTAATGTAAGTTTGTCCACGTTTATCCCCACCAATGCTTTATTAAGATTGTTCACATAGCCCTGGTGGTGTTTGCCATAATGCAGCTCCATGGTAACCTTATCAATATATGGCTCAAGTGCATCGTAAGCATAAGGGAGGGGATCACAACTGAAAAAAGATTGGTCTTGTAAAAATATGTTTCCTGCAGGTAAAATTCCGGGTAATGATGTAAGTGCAATTCCTCCAAAACCTGCAAGGGTTGTTTGTTTTATAAATTCTCTTCTTGATTTTTTTTCTATCATTTTCTGTTCTTGATTTTTCTCCCTCTCTAGGGAGGATTAGCCTGTCCTGAGCGAAGTCGAAGTAGGGTGAGGCCTTTATTCGAAGGAAATAAGTACCTGATTTTTTTCTACTGCCATTTTTTTACTGACGTTGATTTTTTTAATTATCGCATCGACGGGCGCTTTCAATACATTTTCCATTTTCATGGCTTCAAGTATCAATAAAGAGTCCCCTTGTTTTATTTGCATGCCCTCAGTAACCAGTACGTCCAAAACTAATCCGGGCATAGGGGCTTTCATTTCATTCACTTTACTTGCAGATAAATTATCCATGCCAAGGTTCTTCAACAACTCATCGTATTTATCCTTTACATTAAGTTCATACTTATTGCCATTCACCCTTACTAAAAATGATTTCTCTTTTGCATCAGCAGTTAATACTTCCACAGTGTATGATTTATTATTATAAAGCACGTGTAGTACATTTTCCTTTACTGTGATCACATCCCAAGCAAACTCTTTTCCATTAAGCTTTCCGGAAGTATTGTTGTTCCCATCCAACTCAACCGAATGTTCATTTTTACCGTTTACAATAACCTTATGCATATACAAATTTACATAACAATATGGCAAATACCTTAAAGTTTGAAAAGTATATATTTTTCACGTCCTTTGGTAGTGCTATTCCCATCCATGTATAATCGTTTAATCACAATATTTATTCTGGCTTCGCTATTTAGCGCCTGTGATGTAAACAAAAAGCATAAAAAAACATCCGGGAAAAATCCGGGCATAACACTCGACACCGTTTCTGTCGGACCTCAAAAAACCAGAGAGTACCAGGCTTCTGAAACACGAAAATATGACATCCTTCATACAAAGCTGAATGTAAAATTCAATTATGATTCGGCACAAATGAGCGGGGAAGCTACATTAACTATTAAACCATATTTTTATTCGATACGCAGTATTGATCTTAACGCACGAGGATTTACCATCAGGAAAGTTGCTTTATCCAAGAAGGATGATCTGTATGATTTGAAATACCGATACGAAAAAGATGTTATATCCATTGCCCTGGACAAACAATATTCCAAAAATGATTCTTTCAACATATTTATAAGTTATATATCTAACCCAAATAAATTAGAAAAAGGTGGGAGCGCGGCGATCAACAACGATAAAGGATTGTACTTTATTAATCCCGATGGAAAAGACAGCCTGAAGCCCATACAAATATGGACACAGGGTGAAACACAATCTAACTCAGCATGGTTTCCCACTTTCGATCATCCGAATGAAAGAATGACAGAGGAAATTTGCATGAGGGTAAAAGACAAATATACTACCCTCTCGAATGGTGAATTATATTTTCAGCTGCACAATACGGATAGCACCCGTACGGACTGCTGGAAAATGGATTTTCCCATTGCGCCTTATCTTGTTATGATGGCTGTTGGTGATTACGCTATTGTAAAAGACAAATGGAGAGACAAAGAAGTAAATTATTATGTTGAGAAAAAATATTTGCCAGATGCAAAACAAATTTTTGGAAAAACTCCCGCGATGATCGAATTCTTTTCGAAAACACTTGGAGTGGCTTATCCATGGAATAAATATTCCCAAATAGTAGTGAGGGATTATGTTTCCGGAGCAATGGAAAACACAACTGCAACTATCCATGGTGAATTTTTACAACAAACCCGTAGGGAAATGATCGATGGAGATCACGAAGATATAATTGCCCATGAACTTTTTCATCAATGGTTTGGAGATTATGTTACGTGCGAGTCATGGTCCAATCTTCCATTGAATGAATCCTTTGCAACCTATGGAGAATATCTTTGGTTTGAATACAGTGAAGGTAGAGACATGGCCGACGATCATCTCTGGTCTGACCTTATTCGATATCAACAGGAATCCAGGACCAAACAAGAAAACCTCATTCGCTTTTATTATGACGACAGGGAAGATATGTTCGACGGACATTCCTACCAAAAAGGCGGACGAGTGCTTCACATGCTGCGTAAGTACGTTGGCGATGAAGCATTCTTTGCATCGCTGAAACTATATCTTGAAAAAAATAAATTCAATTCAGTTGAAATGCACCAGCTACGTCTTGCCTTTGAAGAAGTAACCGGCGAAGACCTTAACTGGTTCTTTAATCAGTGGTGTTATTCAAGCGGGCATCCGAAACTTACTTTTAGTTATTCATTTGATGATGTAAATAAAAAACAGCACATAACTATCGCGCAACAGCAAGACCTTACCTCATCACCGTTATTTAAACTTCCCATACTTGTTGATCTTTATTTTCCTGACACAGTAATACGACATAAGATCACTATTAGTAAAACAAATGAGGAATTTACCTTTGATGCAAATACAAAACCATTGTTGGTAAATGTGGATGCTGAAAAAATGTTGTTGTGCGATAAGGAAGAATATAAGACAACAAATGAATGGATTTACCAATACAAACATGCGCCATTGTACCTGGACCGGGCAGAAGCCATTTACGCTCTGGGAAAAAATGAACAGCAAAAAGAAGGCAACAACACACTTATTAAATACAGCAATGAGCCTTCCTTCCTAATTATTGAAACGAGATCGAATAGGTTAAAGAAAACAGCTGTTGATTCTCTTGCCGCATTAACGCTTTTGGATGCGCTTAGCGATCGTTCACCAGATGCGCGGCAAACAGCGCTTGAATTACTGGACAAAAACACCTCACCCGTTAAAGGGTTAAAAGAAAAATTAATTTTACTTGTCGAAAGTGATAAGAAATCAAGAGTGCGCGCGCTTGCATTGGAAGTGTTGGTGAAAAAATTTCCGTCTGATGAACTGCTCCCGTTACTGAATAAAGGAATGCAGGACTCTTCTTATGCTGTTATATCAAAAGCATTGAAAGGCCTTGTTAAATTAAATAAAGAAGAGGCATTGAAGCGGGCTGCGGTATTAGAAAAAGAAGAAAACCAAACACTATTGTTATCTGTTGCCAATGTATATTCTGAAATTGGATCCGACAAAAACAACGAGTTCTTCGTAATATTACTGAATAGGCTGGAAGGCTGGAGCAGAGTAACAGGAGTAAACACATATGGAAAATTCTTGGAACGCTGCAATGATGAAACAATTAACAAGGGACTTGTTATACTAGAAAATATTGGAAGAACTACTGAAATTAAATGGGAAAAATTTTATGTGCAGCAAACATTAAGTGACCTGGCAGGAATGTATTTCGACAGAGAAAAAGAAATCCAGGGAAAAATTGACAACCTGAAAGATGCCAAAACAAATGGCGAAACCGTTCTTAAATTGGAGCGTGACCTAGAGCCAATAAAATTGCAGAAAGAAAAAATTCTGAAGCTCTACGATGCGTTGGATGCCGTTAAGACAAAATAGCCTTTACTCCGGGCAATTGTTTTCCTTCAATATATTCAAGCAAAGCACCACCACCTGTAGAAACATAACTTACTTTATCAGCCAGATTATATTTATTGATGGCGGCAACGCTATCGCCGCCTCCAATTAATGAATACGCCCCCCCTTGTGTAGCTTGTGCTGTAGCATCCGCAATGGCTTTGGTACCATGCTGAAATTTTTCCATCTCGAAAACACCCATAGGGCCATTCCATAAAATGGTTTTCGAATTCAATAATTCATTTGCAAATAATTTTTCTGTTTCCGGACCAATGTCAAGTCCCATCCATCCATCAGGTATAGCATCAATGCTTACAGTTTTTGTGTTTGCATCATTAGAAAAATTATCAGCGATAATAGTATCAACAGGTAATAATAATTTTACTCCTTTTTGTTTTGCCTTATTAATTACATCAAGCGCCAATTGTAATTTATCTTCTTCGCAAAGAGACTTTCCAATATTTTTTCCTTGAGCTTTAAAAAATGTATACGCCATTCCTCCTCCTATTATTAGGGAATTTACTTTGTCCAGTAAATTTTCAATGATCAAAATTTTATCACTCACCTTTGCCCCACCCATTACTGCAACGAGAGGTTTCTCCGGGTTATTCAACAATTTATTTACGTTGTTTAATTCACTACTCATCACATAACCAAAATATTTTGCAGTTGGAAAAAAATCTGCGATGATCGCCGTTGAAGCATGCGCACGATGTGCCGTTCCAAAAGCATCGTTCACGTACACATCACCAAGTGCCGATAATTTTTTCGCAAAATCCTTATCTCCTGTCTCTTCTTCTTTATAAAAACGAAGGTTCTCTAACAGCAATACGTCACCTGATTTAAGTTCTGCTGACATTTTTGAAGCAGAAGCGCTGATACAATCATCCGCAAATTTTACTTCTGTATTTATAAGTTTGGATAAATGTTTGATCAAATGTTTTAAAGATGATTTTTCCTCGGGACCATTTTTTGGTCTGCCTAAATGCGACATCAATATCACACTTCCGCCATCTTTGCGGATTTTTTGTATTGTAGGAATGGCGGCCCTTATACGGGTATCGTCAGTAATATTATATGATGCGTCAAGGGGGACATTAAAATCGACACGGATAAGTGCACGTTTGCCCGAAAAATTAAAATTGTCAACAGTTTTCATAATTGCGATCATTTATAAAGATGTCCGCAAAATTATAGTTTCTATCGGAACAAGCAAAAGATGTTGAGGTTTATGCCAGAGCCGGGGATTAGCGTATCAGTGCAACATGTCCTGTATAAACAATTTCTTTATCGGTGGCTACATTTTTCTGACGTATCTGCCACACATAAACACCCATGGGCGAAGCAGAATTAACCCCTTCTTTTTTCCCATCCCACCCCTTGTTAAAATCACTCGTGGAAAAAATGAGTTCACCCCAACGGTTAAAAATAAACATAACTGCATTTGTCATGTCCAATGTCCCCCTTGGAATAAAAATATCGTTTAGCTGATCGTTATCAGGAGTAAATGCATTCGGAAAAAAAATACTTTCGGGGAATTGTACTTCACAATCTTCTACATGTACGATTTTAGTTTGTGTTTCTGAGAATCCACACTCATATGTTAACTCGCATCTTACCTGGTAATCACCAGGAGCATTAAAAGTATGCATTGGACTTTCGAGTATCGAAACAGTTTCACTGTTATTTAGACTATCACCAAAATTCCAGGAGACAGAAACAAATCTGGATACAACTCCCGCACAATTTGTCAGCGAAAGATCAAAGTTTGCTTGCAAGCAATTCGTTTGATAATTAAATGTATCGGAATAAGATACTTGCGTACCTGCAACAAATGTTGGCAATCCCAGTTTCGAATTAGCACCATTTAAATAAAGAGCATTGTCTTTGTAATTACAATTTACGCCTGCAATATCAGGGGCATTAATGATTCCAAGCGAATCTTTATGTCCTCTTGCCACATATATCTTATTGTCTGGCCCAAGCTGCAAAGCACCTAGCAATGCTCTCGACGTTCCAACTATCGTCCGGGATTGGTTTATACCGGACGAGGGGCCGGCACATAAATCAAATTGTAAAATCCTACCGGGCGAAATTGTACTTCCGTATAATTTTTTTCCATCTGGTGAGAATTCCACACCGTATTCTCCCATTGAAGAAGAAGGGGAAATTAATGTAATTGCGTTTGAAACAATACCTGTGGAATTATTAAAATCAAATAACTCAAAAATATTCATACCATGGCATGCCGCCAGCGCTAGTCGTGAACCATCAGGTGACGCTTTCATATACCCATTTGTATTCCAAGTTGAGCCTGTGTGTACTGCTCCTATTTTACTTAAAATAGGTGTTACATTAATTCCTGAAGCGGTAAGAAGAAATACCCTGAAGGTATCAGAGCTCCAATCGTGGGTGACTATCCAATTATCTCTTCTGTTACAATGTTTTATTACTGCTATTTTTTCTGTTGATTTATTAAGCAAAGAAATATTTTTTTCTACAGTAACATCACCCAAGCCGGAATTTAAATTCATGTCAATAACCGAATATCTTATCCCCTTTGTTCCTGCATCCCTATCAATTGTAAATAAGTAGTATTGCGTTGTTGATCCAGGCTTAGGAATAATTGTAGCCGATTGAGTCGCATCCTGATCTCCCATTAAATTTGCACCATTGGACATTTGAAAATGATTTCTATTCCAAACGCCAACGCCATCTGAATAAAAAAGCAACCTACCGGAGCTATCTGCTATACTCGCACAGCCTTCAAATGTGGCTAGTTGGCCTGTAACAATTGCTACCGGAACTCCAGAGTTAAAATTAAGACCAGCTTTTGCACCAAAGTGCCAAACATTCTTTTCCTTCTGAGCGTGGCCTGTTGAATAACAAAACAAATAAACAAAAACGACAACTATTTTTCTTAGGATTTTTATTTTATCCTTTTCACTCAAGAGATTCAGCAATTTTAAATACATTTCTTTCATTACCGGATTAACGTTACATGGCCCTTGTATTGGTGCCTCTTACCATTAACATCCTTTGTTTTTATTTTCCAGACATAAACATCCTGCTGCACGGCTTCTCCTATATTGTTTACGGATCCATTCCAACCCTCAGAAGGATTATCCGTTGTAAAAATTAATTCACCCCATCGGTTATAAATATAAAACTCATATGTATCAATGTCCCATCCAATACCCAAGGGAATAAACACATCATTTTTTCCATCCTTATTTGGTGAAAAACTATTTGGAATAAAAAAAGAATAATCAGGAATAACAGTAATGATATCTGTTACGCTTGCGCTGCATCCAAATTCGTTAGTAATTAAAAGAGTAACCATATAACTTCCTGTATCACGATAATCAAATGTAGGATGCTGGATTGAAGAAAATGAACTTACAATATCACCAAATGACCAACTCCAGTTTATTGCACCAACCGATTTGTCAGTGAAATGAACTTTGGGTTCCAGCACACTCACCGAATTAGGATTCGCTGTAAATGCAGCTATAGGATCAGGATGTACTGTTATATAATTATTTTGTGTTAACGAATTAGAACATCCATTATTGTCAGCTACAATAAGAGCTACGCTATACGAACCCGGATTATCGAAACAATGATTTACCGTTGATCCGGTTGCGGCTGAAATCCCTGATCCAAAGTTCCAGTTGGATGTGACTGCATTTGGAGTTTGATTGGTAAATGCAACACACAAGGGACCACATCCGCTTACAACATCAGAAGTAAAATTAACAATGGGCAACTCATTAACGGTTACAGAAGAATATCCAATTGATGTGCATCCTTTTGAGTCTGTTATAATAACAGAATACGTTGAGGACACATTTGGAGTAATATTTACAGAAGCTCCAGTTGCAAAACCACCTGAAGAAGAAATCCAGGAATAATTATATGTTGGTGTTGCACCTGAACCAGATGCAGTAAGTGCTACAGAAGCTCCTGCACAAATTGTATAATCGCTTGTATTGATAATAAGTTGTGTCGGCTCGGTAACGATACTGGCAAAAACACCTGTACATCCATTTTGATCAATAACAATTACCGAATAGGTTCCTGATGTAAGCCCATTAGAGATTATAGTTTGTGAACCCGACTGCCAGGAATAATTATAAGGAGCAGTGCCACCGGTTGTATTTGTAATACTCAATGAACCATCACTACCATTAAAACATGATGTTGGTGTAGATTGAAGAGCAGAATTAATTATCATCGGTTGTGTTATATTAACAACAGCAACATCAGTACATCCTGTTGAATCAGTAATTGTAACAGAAAATGTTCCTGCACAAAGACCAGCGATATTTGCATTTGCCCCGCCAATATTCCAATTATAAGTGTACGGTGCTATACCTCCAGAATAACCTGCTGCCGCTGAACCATCACAAAAACCATTGCAGGATGTTGGTGTTGAAGATGCAATATTTGCGGTTACACCGTTTAAATTGGTTACACTTACTGTTCCCGTTGCGGTACATAAATTATTATCGGTAATTGTAACCGAATAATTTCCCGCAGGTATGAAGTTGTTATTTCCCGATGTGACCAAATTATTCCATGAATAGCTATATCCCGGTGTGCCGCCATTTGCGACAACGCTTGCAGAACCATCCGATTGATTACAATGAGAATACGTAGTTGCTAAACGAAGAGTGATAGTAGTAGGCTCAGCAATTGAATCTGAAGCAATGCCTGCACAGCCATTAGCATCGGTAATTGTAACTGTGTAAACTCCGGCAATAACATTTATTAATTGTGATCCTATTGTATTTGTATTCCAATTGTAGGAATATGTTCCCGTACCTCCGCTTGCATTGGCAATAGCAATGCCTGTTGCAGAACCATTACATTTTGCTGCTGTTGGAGTAACCGTAACAGATATTGGCATTGGTTCTGTAATGAATATTGATGATGTAGCTGTACAACCATAGTTATCAGTTACAGTAACAGAATACGTGTTTGATGTTAATGACGAAATGGAAGAGGTGATCGCATTTGTGTTCCATAAATATGTATATGGATTTGTACCGCCATTTACAATTGTTCCTGCAATGCCACTTGCCGTTCCATAACATGAAACTGAATTTGTTTGAACCGCAGCAAGAGTGAGCAATGGCGGTTCGGTTACAGTGAGATTTGCAGTTGAAGTACAGCCATCATTATCAGTTACAGTTACAGAATATATTCCAGCATATAACCCTGAAATATTTGCATTGGAACCGCCAACATTCCAATTGTATGTAAACGGTGCCGCTCCTGTTATAGAACCAACAGTTCCTCCTCCATTATTTTGTCCGAAACAGGAAACATTATTTACTGCACTTATAACAGACATTGGAGAGTTAACAGTAATATAATTTTGCTGTGTTACAGAATCTGTTCCACATGGAGTTGTAATAACTAGTTTAACAGAGTAAGTCCCGTTGGCCGGATAACTAATGCCGGATGGACTTTGATCAGTTGATGATGCAGTGGTTGCTCCCGGAAAACTCCACAACCAATCAACTTTTTTTCTGTCACAAATAACAGAGTTGTCTGTAAATGTTATCGCTTCATTGGGACACACCGAAGTTTTACTCGCACTGAAAGATGGAATTACCTTATTCTTTCCGCAGCTATACGCACAAATACTTATAACTACTGCTTCATACGTTCCACCACCGGAAATCATTTGAACTCCATTCACAACCGGGAATGCCCATGTACCTGCTTTTGGCATAGACGACCCAGTAAGATATGCTGATCCATTTTTTGCAATGGCAATACGTCCGCCAACAACATCAGAGAAATTAGCAAACAACACTTCATCATGGCTGTTGCCTCCTATATAAGTATCACATAAAAAATTTCCATCCTTATCAAACCTGGCCATTAAATGATCTTCATCTCCGAGACCAACTGGGTTAGCATTATTTTTTTGATGTGCACATCCCCATGCAGGAATACCATTCCCATAAACCTCTCCACTAATAAAAATATCATCCGTATTTTGGTCTACCCGAATTCCAGTTGATTCAATATTGGTTCCGAAATAAGTGAACCATTTTACGAACGGGGCTCCCGCAGAATTATTACTACCATCAAACTTTATAATATATGTTGCACCACCAGAGGTTGCATAAGTTGTTTGAAAAGCTCCAGGTGTAGGAGAAAATTGAGTTATTGGATTGCCAAACCAGGCGTGGCCCGTCACCACAATATCTCCTTGTGAATCAATTACAACATCTATACATTTATCTGCCCCCCTGCTTCCCAAATAAGTTGACCAAGCAACATTGCCATTGTTATTAAACTTTATAACTACACCTTCTGTTGTAGCTGTGGTATTGCTTATTGTACTCCCGTTAGTAACAGGGAATCCCGTATTCCCGACTTCAGCCGTAAGCCCTGTAACAACTGCATTACCGTTTGGATCTACATCCAATCCGGTAGGGCGATCTGCGACATTGCTCCCAATACATGTTGACCATACAACAGATGTTGCTGAAGAGTTAAACTTTGCAAGAAAAATATCACTGCCTGTAGTAGCAGTTAGTGTTGAAGGAAAAGAACTTCCCGCAACACCTGTCAACAAAATATCGCCTGCAAGATCAATTTCAACATCAACACCTTCATCTGAACCTGTTCCTCCATAATAAGTGCACCATTGCCTAACACCACTATTATTAAACATCGCGACAAATGCATCACCACCTCCTGCAATAGTTGGACGAATTTTACCTACAGTTCCCGGGCCTGCCGATGCAGTTGATCCCGCCAAATAAATATTATTAGATGGGTCAATTGTTATACCGTTTCCTCTATCCGCTCCCGCTCCGCCGAAGTAAGTGCAAAAAACCAAACTACCTGCAGGAGCAAGACTAAGTAAGTAAGCATCGGTGCCGCCGGCCAATGAAGTTGGGCCAACAGATGTTGGAAAAGGATTCGACGTGGTGTACCCTGTACTAATTGCATTACTGTTATTATCAGAATCAATTGCGGTTGGTTTATCATCACCGGCGCCGCCATAATATGTCACCCACGTAGGATCTATGATTAATGGATAAGATGAATTATAAACACCGAATTTGAAACTCAATATGTTTTCTTCCAACACATATTCTGCTTTCACATCTATAATGTCACCATTTATGGTTTGATAAACGCGCGGCATCCATTCTGTCATTTCTCCAACAACAGTACTGATTTTTATTTTTTGATCCTCTAATTTTATTTCTTTCGCACCTTTATATTCAAGTTTTATATTTGTCGGATCTCCACCCGAGTTTACGACAATATCATATTTTAAACTTCCTTGTTTACCACCGTAATATCGAACATCAATGCCATTGTAAATATTTTTCTGACACACTTCATAATAACCTTTTACATCAGTGATCCCCTGTGGACAATGAGCCAAATAAAAATTGTATTTGCCATCTGCTTCTTTATATTTTTCGATATAAGAAGAAGTTGAAGCGCCCACAAAATTCACGTCCACACGGTTTACAACAATTTCTTCCGACTCGGAGGGAGCCACTTCTTCTTCAGAAATTTCTTTCGGCTGACAAATGACATAACTTAACCCGCCATCACGAATGTAAATTCCTACTCCATTGTTTTCACCTTTGAATTTAATATCAGAACGGATATTACCATTCGCATCAACAACCTGCCCTTTATTCTCTAAAAATTTTATTCCGAAAGCGGATTCCGAATTGTTATTTGCATCATTAGAAGCAAACAACGCAGAAAAAAAAGTTGATGAGAAAAAAATAAGAAGTATACGCGCGGAAAAATAATTTAATTTCATTATCGGGGAATATTATACCTTCAAAAAAAGCATAAGCCCCATGAATTTTATAATAAAACTTGCTTTACAATTCTATTTCTAAATCTATATACAATACGATTTTATGCCGAATTTGGCTCAAAAAGATAATCTATTTTTTTGTCTTTCTAAATCTACGCCCTCAATCCTTGATTATGCTTTTAGCAGTGATGAACCTCTCACCAACAATTTTTATGAAGTAAGTTCCTTTGGCAATGTTGTTGATACTAATTTTATAAGCACTATTATTCAACATGATTTTTTCCGAATAAACTGTTTGTCCTAATACATCCACAATTTCTACAAAAACATCTTCGGCAGCGGAGTATGCGGTTTTGATAAAAATAAAATCTTTGGAAGGGTTGGGATAAACAGAAACGGCATTCGCGGTGTTTTCTTTTATGCCCACTGTAAACGCAACTGTCGTAGAAAATGTATCACTACCACAATCATTGTTTGCAATAAGCGTAACATTAAAAGGGCCATTGCTTATATATTGGTGTGTTGGTGCGGCTTGTGTACTTGTTGTTCCATCGCCAAAACTCCATAATTGTGTTGTGTAATTACTTGATGAATCAATTGTAGCAATGTATGGGCTTGTTTGTGAAAAGATGGTTGAGAAATTAGCGATGGGCAGATCGGATGTTTTACAAAAACCCTTTCTTATGTAATTGTTTACGGCATCAGCGGTATACTCTGTTCTCCAGTTGCAGCGACTTTGTTTTTTTGCTTCAGTTAAAAAATCATCAAGCATAGGTGCACCACCCAGAGAAGTTTGATATGATGCAATTGTTCTTTCGGGATCAACAAACTGCACTCGCCTTGCAAGTGCGTTGGATTCGGCAGATTCGGCTTGCCATCCACTTAAATCAAACTCCTGAAAAGGACTGTCGTTCCTGAACCATGACGTTGCCGAACGATTAGAATAATATGTATTGCCAGAAAAAATATAATTGGAAGCTAATGTGTCGCGGGTAATATTTACAACGTAACGATTATAAACTGTATCCTGGAAAATATTATCCTGTACAATAACACTATCCCATTCACTAACACATTCTCCTCCGGGAGGACTGGAAGGAAAATATTTTACCATTTCCAATGAAGTTCCGTTCCAGTTGTACGAAATATTATTTCGCATCACCATGTCGGCATTATTTACTTGCCTGCAAATAGTATAATTATGAAGCTTAGGAACTGAGTTGCTAATGGCATAGGCATAGCCGGGGTTAGTTGATTTGTGAGCAACAATATTATTTTCCATTATACCATGAACATTTGGCTGCATATTCAACCCCCAGCCCCTCGGTGAGCCATTTATGTCTCGTGAATCAAGCACTACATTGTTTTTTATATGACATGAATCTCTGCGGCAAAATGAAGCAATAGGGTTTTGAAGAAATAAATTATTATCTAAAATTCCTCCCGGCCTCATCTGGCAGCCATGGCTGGATGCGCGCGCAATTATATTTCCTCTTACCACCACATGTTTGCTGCCGGGTATACCTGTGGCAGTATCCGTATTTTCATTCAAATACATATTATGATTAAAAATGGTTGCGTATGCTCCAGGGATAGTATCGTGCCAACCGTTGTGATCGAAAATATTTTCTTCTATCAATAATCCATCAATGCCCGAAATATACATGCCAGATGAATGAAACCCGCCTGATTTACCATATTGATTTGCGATGATACTCCTTCGTATTTTAAAATTGTACATAGCCCCTCCGTTGCGTTTCGCATAGTCTCCATCAACTGAAATACCGCCTCCGAAATATTCAAACACACAATCTTCAAGTAAAATATTTCCGCATAGCACTGCGCACGAAAGTCCGCCTATGCCCCGTGAAGCAACGGAAGGTTTATAATCTGGATGATTAGGATTACGGCCGCTGCAATTAAAATGTATACCTGTGATAACTAAGTTGAATTGTCCGCTGTCACCGGCAAACACTATCGCAGCTCTCATGGTATCTGTATTTATCACAGGTCTTGTGAAGCAGGAATCGCCATACGTTCCTAGCACAATCGGCTCTGTGGCGCTTCTTCCATTTTTTGCAATAGGCGCCGTTGCATCATTGGTAAGTCCGGGATAATTCAAATTAGTTGGCCCCAAAAATGTAGCTTGAAAAGTATCGCCTCGCATAAGCAGCACCCAATCAGGATAACGGTTACGAATTAAGCTCATTCCTGCTTGTATAGTTTTTTTAGGTTGGGATGGAGACACCCCAGTATTGCTATCCTTACCTGCTGAGTTGCTTACATAAATAATTCTGCTATCGGAACTCGGAGTTAAAACCGTCCAGCCGTTACCGTCCAACGGAAGTTGGGCAAATGAGGCGGATGTTATTAGAAGAAAAAATAGTAGGGCTTGACATGGAGAAAATACAGCTGTCATAAATTTGTTTCCTACAAACAAAAGGTATCGTTCGAATGATTACAAACTTCATTGCAATAGTTATTAACTATCTGACAATTTTAAATATAATAATTTACCAATGAAATTTGTTACAATTTATTAAACGTCTGATATGACAGTAATATTTTATATTCGGCATAAACTTCTCCTAAAACAATCTCTTGTTTTATTCAGCTATTCGCAAAAAGAGATGCAAGGAATAACTACATTATCAATGTAACATTTCCTTTATATACACTATTCCTGCCTCGGACTTGTAGATTAATTCTCCAGACGTAAACTCCGGTGGACGAAACAGCTTCTTTGCCGATTACTGTTCCATTCCAACCAACACTAACATCAAAAGTAGAAAACACCAAATTTCCCCAGCGGTTATAAATAAAAAGTTCATACAATTCAATATCCTGATCAAACAAGTGAGGAATAAAAATATCATTCGCGCCATCACCATTCGGACTAAAAACATTAGGGATAAAAAATAGTTTTTCCCACCCAACCCTCACCCATTGCTCTGAGGTATCCATACATCCGTATTGATTCTCTATTATAAGTTGGATTTTATATGATCCCGTGTCACTATAAATGAATGTTGGATTCGTATTGGTAGACGAAGAATTTTGTGGATCATTAAAACTCCAGAACCATTTAATCGCATCAGTGGATTGATCGGTAAAGACAACAGATTTATTTACAAAAACAGGATTGGGATTTATAGAAAACACCGCTACGGGCTGAGGTAAAGTATTAATTGCAATACCATACATAGCACTGCAATTATTCGCGTCATTTACTTGTACAATATAAATTCCAAATGCAAGGTCGGTTGCAATGTTATTCGTATACCCATTACTCCAGCTATAAGTATAAGGATATGTTGCGCCACTAAGCTGCAATGTTCCGGAGCCTGTACTATCTCCTAAACAATGTGTATCCGTTGAAGTTATTGTTGCACTTAACGCAGATGGTTGAGTAATAGTTATTATTGATGTTGAAATACAAAATATTGAATCTGAAACCGTAATGGTATATACACCAGCACTCAATCCTGAAACCGCTGTTGTTGTCGCTGTGCCAACGGACCAACTATAACTATAGGGTGCGGTACCGGAATTTATCATCACCTGCGCAAAGCCATCATTACCGTTATTACATTTTACATTTGTTGAAATAGTATTTACCGCAAGCTGCTTAACTGTGATCGACTTGTAAAGTGTATCTGAGTTACAGGAATAATCCAAGATCACACTCACGGAAAATGTCCCGTCAGCAGAAAAAATGTGATTCGGGTTTACTCCCGTTGACGTATTTGCAACTCCACTCGCTACGTCACCAAAACTCCAGATATAAGACACATTAACGTTTGTGGGTGAAGAGCAATTATTCGCGGCTATTACAGGTGCTGTGAAACTCACATTCATACAGGTAACGGTTGCTGTTACCGGTGCAAGTACCGGCCTTGTATAATATGAAACAAAATTTGGCAGGCCGAGTGATCCGTTCTTCCCATTTAATGAAACTCCATCATCAACGTAATTACACGCTACGCCCAAAGCATTGGGATTATTGATCACTCCTAGCCAGGTCGTGTCAAGGCGCACCACATAAATCTTTCCATCCGGCCCCAATTGCATTGCACCTAGCCATTTAAATGAAGTAGCCACCTTAACAGTCGATGCTTTTATGGCATTGTTTGATCCTGCACACAAATTCCATTGGTAAATATCTCCGAGAGATATTACTGCTCCGTAAAATTTTGTTCCGTCCGGGGAAAACTCACAACCATAAGGCCCTTCTCCCGCGTTGGCAAATTGCTGTGGTAATAAAAGTGCATTACTCACCTGTCCTGTTGAATTATCAAAATCATACAGTTCAATACGATTTTCGGGGTCATAGATCGCAGCAGCTAGTTTTTTTCCGTCAGGCGATGCCTTAAGTTGCCCTGCTACATAACCATAGCCTGTGATACCGGTATGGCTGAGAACAGCAACAGCATTTACACCTGCGGAAGTAACCAAAAAACTTCTGAAGACAGCAGAGTCCATATCGTGAGTTATGATCCATAAATCCTTATTGTTGCAATGCCTCACTGCAAGTAATTTTTCTGTGGAACTTGCAAACAAAAAAATATTTTTATTCGCAGTGACCGCACCAAGGGAACCGCTCGCTGTCATATCTACCTCTGAATACCGGATACCATTGGGTTGCCCTAATTCATCAGCAGTAAAAATAAAATACCTTGTTGAGCTTCCCGGTTGCTGAAAAATAACTGCAGATTGCGTTGCAGACCAATGTCCCAACAAGCCCGTTCCATTTGTCATTACCAAATGATTCCTGTTCCATACGGTATTCCCATCCGTATAAAAAAGTAAATTACCGGCAGCATCAGATATAGAAGCGCTCCCTTCATGCGTATTGCATTGCCCTGTTGTTAGTGCAACGGGCGTTCCGCCGCCAGGAAAATTTATGCCTGCATTATGACCAAAATACCAATTCCAGGATTCTCCCTGCGTGTACGCTGTTAATGAATACAAAGAAAAAAATAATATGAGTTTTGTTCTTTTAAACATTGCCACTCAAATAAAATAATAGAATAATTACCTGATCAGGTTAACATGACCGGTGTAGTGATGTATATGTTGATTGCCATCTTCGGTATATAATTTCCAAACATAAACATCTTGCTGTGCAATTGCATTTCCCTCATTCGCCCTGCCATCCCAACCCACCAAAGGAGAATCAGAATGAAAAATAACCTCTCCCCATCGATCGAATATATACAAGTCATATTCAGCGGCATCGATCCCCGCTACAACAGGGAAAAAAATATCATTCAATCCATCAGCATTGGGTGTGAATGTATTTGGGACATAAAAAACATAATCTGTCGTAACGGTAATCATATCGCTGTAAGAAGCGCTGCATCCAAATTCATTTATAACAGAAAGTGTTACCTGGTATGATCCGGTATCTGCAGAATAAGTAAAAGAAGGATGCTGAACAGACGACGAGGAATTGGCAATATCACCAAACGACCAGTTCCAAAAAGCAGCGCCTACCGATTGATCCGTAAAATGCACAGTTGGATCAAGAATAGTCGCTGCATGGGGATTGAATACGAAGTATGCAACAGGATTGGGATACACTGTAATAAAATTATTTTTTGCCAATGTATTTGAACAACCATTATTGTCGGTTATTGTAAGCGAAACATTATACGAACCTGGAGTTGTATAACAATTAGATGGATTGCCTGCAATAGAAGTACTATCATTTCCAAAATCCCACACCGCGCTCCCGCTTAATGTGGTGTTTATAAAATTTACACATAAAGGGCCGCACCCTTCTGTATCGCTAGCTGAGAATACTACCTCTGGCAAAGGATATACTGTAAGTGTTAATGTTTGTGTGTCCGATGGACATCCGTTTACATCCCTTACCATTACTGTATATACAGTGGTTACAGTCGGAGATACTATTATTGATGAAGTTGTTAAAGTGCCAGGGTTCCATAAATAATTGTATGGTGCGCCATTGCCTCCAACAGCAATAGTTTGTAAGGTATCGTTTTGATTTTCGCAAATAGCAGTCGTTGGTGAAACAATATTTACAATAATCGGAGGTGGCTCTGTTATGGTTATTCCCGATAACACTGTACAACCATTCATATCGGTTATTTGAACAGAATAGGTACCAGCAATTAAATTAGTTGCGGTTTGCATATTTATTAATGCTGAATGACTCCATGAGTATGAATACGCAGTTACACCTCCGGACGGAATAACAGTTACAGTTCCATCATTTTCTCCACTACATATTACATCCTGCTTTACTATGCTGGCTAAAAGTTGTAGCGGCTGAGTCAAGCTTGTTGTATCTGTTTTAGTACAGCCTTTTGAATCGGTTATGGTTACAGTATATTGGCCCGCAAACAAATTAGTTGCTGTGTTTCCTGCTTGTCCATTACTCCAGCTATAAATGTATGGCGCATGAGGACCGGTGGCATTAACCGAAAGGGTACTGCTGCTTCCCCAACATGGAATTGATGTGCCAGATAAATTTATAATCGGGGGGATAAAAACGTTTACCATTACTGTATCATAAATAGTATCGCATAAGTTATACGCGCGTAAAATATATTGAGTCGATGCAGGCGGAGATGCAAGTGGGTTAGAAATAGTTGGATTGCCTATACCTGTTGTTGGTGTCCAAATATAATTGAGTCCTGCAACAGGGGTTGAACCTATTTGAGCAGAAGTACTGAAACATATACTTGTATCTCTTCCTGCAATTATTGTCTTTGGTGCAAAAATCTTTGCATCAAAATAATTGGGTAGCCCTGCCAAACCTGTCCTCCCTGCAAGAGATGTATAATTGAATTGCATATTAGGATTTGTATAATTATTCGGATTGTGAATTACTCCTAAAGAATCATTGTTTCTATAAACATGAGAAAAATAGATTTTACCATCCGGTGCCAACTGCATACCATATAAATAGGATCCTGGAAAGTCAGTAATTATTTCCGTTGGAGGAATGCTGGGCGCAAAGCGCTGATAACGAAAAATTTTTCCGACCTGGGTCGAACCACCAACTAAGGTACCACCTGCAATATATAAAACAGAATCATTAGGAGAAAAACTAGCGCCATAATGAGCTTGCATATTGCCAGACAAAATACGCGCATTGCTAAGTTGCCCGGTTGCATTATCAAAATCATACAATTCATTTTTCCCATACATAAAGGCACTTAAAATTGCATCACTATTATGAGATGCTTTTAAGTATCCGGTAAATGCCACTAAATTACCCGGACTAGTACTTCCGATAACTGTAATTACAGGATTGGCTGTATCAATACCATTGCAGGTAACCAAAAAAGCATAATATTTATTAGTGAACTGTTTTCGGGTAATGATCCAATAGTCAATTCCGTTAGCATGTTTTGCTGCGGTAACTTGCTCCCGGGTAGTATCAACAAGAGCACGGTTTTTAAAACCTCCAACTATATCACCAAGTCCTCCGTTTAATGTCATGTCAACCACAGAATAATTTAATCCATCCCATGGCCCCTTAGGCCCTGCAGGCCTTCCCAATGGAGGCAAAGGCGTACTTGTTATTCCATCTGTTGTAAAAATGTAATATTTGTTTTTGTCTCCAACATAAGGAGTAATAATTGCTGATTGAGTAGAGCTCTGATCTCCCAACAATCCATTTCCATTCGGCATCACAACATGATTTTTATTCCAAACCTTCAGCCCATCAGTGTAAAAAAGCAAATTGCCTGCTACATCACAAATGGTGGCACATCCTTCAAAAGTATTTATCTGTCCGTTCAGCAATGGTACCGGTGGAGTACCTCCGCCGAAATTAAGTCCTGCGTTACCTCCAAAGTACCATATATCGGCTTGCTTCTGAGCAAGCAAAATGCCCGAGAAAATAAAACTGTAAAAAAAAATAAAAACTGCTCTTTTCAAGATTGTTACTATCTAACTAATGAAACATGGCCTGTGTAATTGTGGCGTTTACCATTCACATCGTTTGTTAAAATTTTCCAAACATAAACATCCTGCTGTGCAGTTGCGTTACCAACATTGGCTCTTCCATCCCATCCCACTATAGGAGAATCAGAATGAAAAATAATATCTCCCCATCGATCGAATATATACAAGTCATATTCAGTTCCATCTATCCCGGTCACAACCGGAGAAAAAATATCATTCAATCCATCTGCATTGGGCGTGAATGTATTGGGGATATAAAATATATAATCAGTTTTTATTGTAATTATATCACTATAAGAAGCTCTGCATCCAAATTCATTAATAACTGAAAGTGTTACCTGATATGATCCTGTATCTGAAGGATAGGTAAAAGAAGGATGCTGAACAGACGCTGATGAATTTGCAATATCACCAAACGACCAGTTCCAAAAAGCAGCGCCTACCGATTGATCCGTAAAATGCAATGTCGGATCAAGAATAGTCGCTGCATGGGGATTGAATATAAAGTGCGCAGCAGGATCAGGATGAACTGTAATAAAATTATTTTTTGTCAACGTATTTGAGCAGCCATTATTGTCAGTTATTGTAAGGGAAACATTATACGAACCCGTCTCAGTATAACAATTGGTCGGATTGTTGGTAAAAGAACTATTTCCATTTCCAAGATCCCACACAGCATTAATTGCAGAAGTTGTATTAGTAAAGTTTACACACAAGGGCCCGCATCCACTTTCATTATCAGCAACAAAAGAAACATCAGGCAATGGAAGTGTAGAAATTGATGCTGTACCGATACCTGAGCAACCATTGGCATCAACAACAGTTAATGTATATAGCCCGCCTGCAATTCCATTTGCGACAGGAGAATTTTGTCCCGAACTCCAGAAATAATTGTATCCCGGCATACCTCCTGTCACCGCCGAAGAAAGCTGTGTTGTTGCACCACTGCAAACCGAAGCCCCCGCAACATCAACACGAATAAGTGATGGTTCTGTTACCTGAACAGCCGATTGATGTGTACATCCATTTCCATCAGTAATTGTTATGTTATAATTTGAAGCAATTACGTTGTTAATGGAATTAGAATTATTTCCATTGCTCCAGCTATAGCTATAAGGAATCGTTCCACCAGAAATTATAATAGTTGCTGATCCACTGCTGCCGCCATTGCATAAAACCGATTGTGTATTAATAGTTGATGTAATAATTGCAGGCTCCGTAACTGTTATTGTGGTTGTTGACACACATCCATTCACATCAGTAACGGTGAGAGAATAAATTCCTGCAGCAAGACTGGAAACAGTGGATGTATTTAAGCTATTACTCCAGGAATAACTATATGGGGATGTACCGGAGCTTACCATTGTGGCAATTGAACCCGTATTATTTCCAAAACAATTTACACTTGTTGTTGTTACTGCTATCGCAGGCAACCCGGTGTTTGACACCGTTATAGTTGCATTTACAGAACATCCATTGCGATCGCTGATAGTGAGAGAGTAATTACCTGCTGTTATCCCCATTAATGATGCAGCTGTATTTCCATTGTTCCATAAATAGCTATAAGGACTGCTTCCCCCGGAAGGGACAACACCCGCAACACCATTCGCAACACCGCATGTTGCATCAGTGGTTATTGAATTTGGCACCAACTCAGATGGCTCAGTAATATTAACAGTCGCAATAGAAGTACAATTATTTGCGTCTGTTACTACAACAGAAAATGTTCCTGCAGTTAACCCGGTAGCAATAGAATTACTTTGTGGTGGATTTGTTTGCCATGAATAATTATATCCTGCAACTCCTCCCGTTACATTTGCCGAAGCCATACCATTATTGCCTCCTTTGCAAAGTATGCCGGATATCTGTGGCGCAGTAACCGTTAGTAACGGTGGTTCAGTAATGTTAATTGCTTTAACAGCTGTACACCCATTTGCATCAGTAATTATCACGCTCCACGTTCCAACACTTAACGCAGTTGCTGTAACATTTTGCTGCACCGGCGAAGTCTGCCAGTTATAAGTATATGCTCCAGTTCCTCCCAATGCTGCTGCAGTGGCAGAACCTGTCTTGGCTCCATTACACGACAAATTTGTCTGCGCAGGAACAAATGCGAGTAATGGCAAAGGTGCTGTGATAATAAACGATGTTGTATCAATGGAACAATTCTGATCAGAAACAGTTGCTGTATATATTCCACTGGAAAGATTTGTTGCCGTCTGTGCAGATTGTCCATTACTCCAGGTATATAAATAAGGCGCGATTCCACCAACAACATTTATAGTCGCGGTTCCACCAGCAGAGCCAATACATTTTGTAGGTGTAACAGTGTTATTAAATAACATTGGCCGCGGAGTAAACTTTGCGATCAAAGCATCGTCACTTCCAGCGCTACCCGCCTGGAAATACGCGCCGCTTCCCGGATTGGCAGTAGCACCACTTGACATTTTTCCTGTGACAAATAAATTCCCTTTCAAATCCAATGCGAGGTTTTCTCCACACTCGTAACCAAATCCGCCAAATGTAGTTCCCCATTGCCATACACAATTATCATTAAAGCCAGCAACAAATGCATCCATATTACCACCGAAGCCTCCCTGGAAATATCCCCATCCGGGATTGTATGTAGGGAAACCTGCACCACCAACAAAACCTGTTACATAAAAATTATCACAAGGATCGATACAAATACCGCGTGCAATATCCGCTCCTGTACCACCATAAAATGTTGACCACAACAACGTACCTGAATTGGTAAACTTTAACAATGCAACATCTCCTCTTAATGTACCACCTCCATATGTACTTTGAAAATACGCACCGCTACCCGGATTTAACAATGGAAAATCCAATGATGATGCTGATGCACCGACGACAAATACATCTCCCTTGCTATCAATTACCATATCTTCTGATCCGTCCATTTCTGATCCGCCCAAATATGTCGACCATACCATTGCACCACTGTTATTGAATTTTGTAATGAACAAATCGCCAACCGATATCCAGCTGCCCAGCATTCCGCCGCCATTCATCGTTGATTGATAAAATGAAGAACCGCCTCCATTCATCAATGGAAAATTGGTTGAGTATGTTGGTCCGGTAATAAAAAGATTTCCCGCTGCATCCAAAGCAAGTGATTGACCAGAATCACCGCTGTTGCCACCTAAAAATGTTGACCACACACATGCTCCGGAATTGTTAAACTTTAAAATAAAAGCATCACCCGCAACATTTGATGAACCACCGCCAAATGCAGCCTGATTGTAGGCGCCTGCTAATGTTTGCAACGGAAAATTTATACGCCCTGCAAAACCGGTAACATAAATATTTCCGGCTGCGTCAGAGATAATATCAAATGCCCTGTCATAAGTTGTACTTCCGTAATAGGTAGCCCAAAGCCTGGTACCCGTATTAGAGAATTTTATAATACATATATCAGCAATGCCAACTGCGCCGGTATTGGTGTTTTTATTGTATGCTCCTGCAAGTATTTGTGTTGGAAAATTACTGGAACTTGATGAACCTGTAACATAGACATTCCCAGCCGGGTCAGTAGTAATTGCTTCCGCCCTGTCATCGTTATCCCCACCGTAATACGTTGCCCATTGACGCACTCCATTATTATTAAACTTCACAATAAAAATATCTACAGTGCCGGTACTTGTTCCCTGATAATGTGTTCCTGCATTAAGTGTTGGAAAAGTTGTAGAGTTGGTATATCCTGTAATGAAAACATTTCCCATTTTATCTGTCGCAATTGCATTTGCGCCATCAAGTCCGCTGCCACCATAGCATGTCGACCATTTCAATTGAAGCGGAGGATCGATCACAACTTCTTCTGAAGTATTATAATCTTCAAGCTGAAATGAAACTTCTTTGTTTTTTACAATATACTCTGAATGGATTTTATTTTGATAACCACCCTGGTAGCTATAAAGGGCTCCTTCCTGTAACACGCCATTCTCTGTAGTTATTTTCACACTATTGCTTTCTTTTAATGACTCGAGACCAGTTGCGCCATCATAATTCATTTTTATCAATGATGGGTTGGCACCGGGATGTAAAATAAAATTGTGTTTTATATTGTTGTCGCCATCACAAATAAATTCCCAATCGATATTTGGATAGATGTTTTTGATTGTTACTTTTTTGTATGTCTTTACACCAATTATTCCCTGTGGGCAGTGGCCTAAAAAATAATTTACTTCACCGTCATCCACCTGTTCTTCTTTAACAACATTTGACAGTTGAATATCTGATCCCGCCAAACTCACATCTACCCTGCTCCATGAATATTTTTTCTCTTTACCAATTGTGCTACTGATCAAACTCTCCACTTCTGTTTCCTCTTTTTCAATTGCTTTCATAAAAACATAGGTAAGCCCCTTATCAGTAATATAAAGATCCATGCCAGGCTTTGAGTTTTTGAAAAAAACCTGTTGAATTAAATTTCCCTGGTCGTCGATGAGTTGCCCTTTATTTTCAGTAAAACCATTTGCAACTTCATTGTCCTTTATTTGTTCTTTTACTTCATTCGCCAATTGAGCATGATTACCTGCATAAGTATGGCTGTAATAGAATGTGAGAGCACAAACAAGACAAGCTAGCTTATAAAAAAAATATTGGGAGGAGGATTTTTTCTGTTTCACGCTTAGTTTTTTTTATTAACTTTTTTTAACTTGATTTGCATACTTTACTGATATTTCAAATCTAACAGGAGAGTGGTTTTGTTACAATTGAAACGCATATTAAAATAACATCCGCAAATTAAATTTTTATCTGTAAATTATTGATTTTCAATATTTTACGTAAAACAAAATAATACGCTACATGAACGATGACAAATTATTTTTGTTGATCCATTCACTTACTAAGGCCGAGAAAGTGCACCTGAAAAAGTATCATCTCACTTCTTCATTAAAATCAGACAGCAAGCACACCATTTTATACACGCTGCTGGATAAGATGCAGGAGTATGATGATGAAAAAATTCATGAAAAACTAAAAGCTAAAGTGAACATGAAATTTTTACCTCAGCTTAAAAAACTCTTACATAATATCATTATAAAATCACTGATAGAATACAATCAAACAATTTCAATCGATAACCAGTTAAGCAGCTTATTAATGGAAGCTGATATTTTAAGTCGAAAATTGCTTTATAAAGATTTACTTAAAACATTGAATAAGGCAGAGACACTTGCACTTACTCATGAAAAATACAGTCAGCTGACACAGATCATTGATCTGAAAAAGAAAAATTTCTTTTCTACCGCTGATGAAAAACTCTCACCAGGGGATTGGAAACAGCTTGAAGAACAGGAAAGGGAGATCGCGGAAAAAATAAAAAATAAGCATTTGTATGAACACATTTTATACGATTGTTTTTGGTGCCTGAATGCCGGTATGACTATTAATAAGACAGAAGCACTCAAAAAAATTGCATCGCTTAAAACCAGTAATTACCTAAAAGACAGCAGCCTTGCTCTTACTACCGAAGCCCGCTATGCTTTTTATCAGAGTAATATGATGCTTGCACTTCACGATAACGATCATCGTTTATATTATGACTATATAGAAAAAATAATTTCTCTTTTAGAAAAAAACAAATTGCTGCTTACCGAAAAACCATATGGTTATTTGGATATGCTAGCGAACCGGGCAAACGCCTCATCCTTTTTACAAAAAGATGAAGTATTTTTTGAAACCATTAAGAAGATTCGCTCTTTTCCATCAACAATTCCGGAAGCGGATATTCCCCTTGTAAATATGCGCGTGTTTTGTTACGCGGAAGGCATGGAGTTTTTTTATTTGTGCAAGAATGGATATTTCAAAAAAGCGTTGGAGCAATTACCACAGTTGATCAAGGGGTTAAACACATTTAAAACTCAATTGGATACGGCCAACAAAAAAATATTCCGTCATATCATTTCGCTCGTTTATTTTTCCAATGGCAGGTTTAAGGAAGCACTCATATGGCAGAACATTCTCATTAATGAAGAAAATACGACTGCCCTACGGTACGATATTGATGTGATCACAAGACTGCTGAACATTATTGTTCATTGCGAACTCAACAACTGGGAATTGGTCCCCGGATTAGTTAAAGCATATAAAAAACACATTGAGAATACCGGCCATAAATATGAAATGGTATTGGTGATAATAAAACATTTGGAGTCCCTGATAATTAACGGAGAGAATCTTTATAAGGAAAAAAGATTTTTTACTGCCCTTGCTGAAAAGCTAAACCCCATCCTACAAGATCCCGCTGAAAAGAGAATGTTAAATACATTTAATGCAGCATGGTGGTTAGAAAGTAAAATTAAGGAAACAACTATGGAGAATGCATCAAAATAAAATCCTGATGCGTCTCCCTCGTTTAATCAAACAATTTAAAAATAGAATCCCCCCCCCATTTAAAATGAGAGACGCTATTGTTCATCAACCTGCGCCACTGCCGCTTGCTTTTTAACACAATCGGGACACATGTCAATGGCTGTTTGATCGTTGCGGGAATTACCTTTACAAATACCAACATGTCGAGCTTTTGTCCATGTTCCACTCAGATCATCCAAAACAGTTTGCGGTGAACATCTTAACGATGTCAGACATCCGGAAATCAAAAATGTTCCTGCTGCAGCCTGAACCTCACCCTGAATAGTCAGTTTTTCCTGATCACTAATGGTGGTAATAAAACTTTTTACTTCAATATGGTCCAATGTTAGTTTATTCTTTTTCATGTGACTTTTTATTTTCTATTTATAAACTTTATTAGTGCAATTTATAGCTTGTGAGTCGTGACGCCAAGACAAAAAATCTCCTTTATTAATAGTCTGATTCTGTTTTGATAAAAATTAATTCGAAAATAATTTTCAACGCAACAAATTTACATGGCCTACATATCTGTGTTTGTTATTGAGCACATCAACCAGGTTCAACTTCCAAACGTATACATCCTGCTGTACAATTGTTCCATTTATTGTTCCGTCCCAGCCCTGCCTGGGATTTGTTATTTTGTAAATTAAATCGCCCCAACGATTGTATATCAATAACTCATAATTTTCTACATCTACCCCTACGCCCATTGGAATAAAAATATCATTCTTACTGTCGCCATTAGGAGTAAATGTATTAGGGACATAGATCACATAATCCGGATCTATTTTTATTATCTCAGAAACAGTTGCTTCACAACCAAACTCGTTAGTAACTGTGAGAAGCACCTCATAGCTTCCGGTATTGCTATATGTGTAGCTTGGGTTTTGTAATAATGATGCGGATCCTGTTACATCGCCAAAGTTCCATTGCCAAGCAGTTGCACCTGTTGACAGATCAGTAAAATAAATAGTAGGATTAAGAATTGTTGCTGGTTGTGGCGATGCAGAAAAGTTTGCTATCGGATTGGGATGGACCGTAATATAATTGTTTTGTGTTATTGTATTTGAACAACCGTTATTATCCGTAACTCTCAATGTAATATTATAACTACCCGAGTCTGTAAAACAATAATTAGCAGGGGAAACATTAGATGTAGCAAGGTTATTTCCAAAATACCAGGTTAAAGAATTTGTATTTGGGGTGGCATTTATAAAATTAACACAAAGCGGTCCACAGCCCGAAACTTTATCAGCAGAAAAATTCACATTGGGCAATGCATAAACATCAACTGAAGAACTTGCGACAGACGAACAACCTTTGCTATCGGTTATGGTTACGGTATAAATTGTTTGATTATTCACAGTAACAGTAATTGATTGCGCAATAGCATTATTGTTCCACAAATAATTATACCCCGGATTTCCGCCTGTAGCTCCGGCTGTAATAATCGCTTGTGAGCCCATACAAACAATTTGCGCGCCGGATATGTTTGCAACAACTTGTGTCGGCTCATTAATAATTATATTATTTATTTCCTTGGTACATCCATTAGCATCGGTTACAGTAACACTATAAACTCCTTGCAATAAATTGTTTGTTTGGAGACTTGGAGAATTATTACTCCACAAATAAGTATATGCTCCTGTTCCACCATTAGCTATAACTGAGGCGCTACCACTATTTTCCCCAAAACAATTTGCATCAACAGTATTTACAACACCCGATATTGCGGAAGGTTGCGTTATGGTAACACTCGCTGTTGAATTACACCCATCTGCATCAGAAATTGTTACAGTATAACCAGACGCACATAACCCATTGGCTCCGGCAGTGTTTTGTCCATTCGTCCAACTGTAATTGTAAGGACCATTACCTCCAACTGCAACAGCATTGGCTGTGCCATCACATAAGGCATTGCAGCTTGTATTATTTGTTACATTCGCTTGTGCAACTACTCCATTTAAATTATTAATACTTACTACATCAATAGCAGTACATCCGTTTGCATCAGTTATGGTTACAGTATAAACACCTTGTGCAATATTATTGTTCAATGCTGATACGACTCCATTACTCCATAAATAATTATAAGCCGGTGTTCCTCCATTCACAATAATATTTGCCGAGCCATTCGCCTGGTTGCAATGTGCATCAACAGTTGCAGTGTTAGTTATTATTGCGTTGGGTTCCAAAATATTAATATTTCCATTTGCAGTACATCCATTTCCATCAGTAATAGTAACTGAATAAATTCCAGCTACCAATGAAGTTGCGTGAGCATTTACTTGTTGGTTGCTCCATACATAATTGTAATTCCCAACTCCCCCGTTGCCAACAGATGTCGCGCTTCCGGTTGCGGTTGAATTACAAAGCGCATCCGCACCAATAATATTCACTCCAATCTGCGTAGGCTCTGGAACGCTTACTGGTAAAGTAATTGCAACGCATCCATAGTTATCGGTAACCGTAACTGTGTAATTTCCGCTTTGAAGATTTGATGCAGAAATTGTATTACTACCATTACTCCAAGAGAAAGTATACGGTTGGGTCCCGCCATTCGAAAACGCATTAGCAACCCCATTATTTCCGCCATAACAGGAAACAGAATTTGACAACACAGCGTTAGCTGTTAATAAAGGTGGTTCAGTTACACTAACTGTCGCTGTTGAAACACAACTATTATTATCTGTTACTGTTACAGTGTAAACAGTATTCGGGCTAAACCCTGTTGAAGATGAAGTAATACTTCCGTTGCTCCAAGCATAACCAAAAGGTCCATTCCCAAATGAGCCTACGGTAGCTCCACCATTATTTAATCCAAAACAAGTTATATTGTCTACTACAGTTATAACTGCCAATGGAGAACTAGCTGTTATGTAATTAACCATAGTAATTGAGTCTGTACCACAAGGCGTTTTAACAACCAATTTTACATTGTATGATCCGTTATTAGCATATGATATGCCAGTTGGGTTTTGTAATGTTGAACTCGTTACTACTGCACCCGGAAAACTCCAAAACCATTTAGCGCTATCATCATCGCAAAGCACACTCAAATCAGTAAAATTAATTGGGGCATTTCTACAAGGCGTTTGATCAGATACAGAAAATGCCGGCGCAACAGTATTGTTTCCACAGCTAAAACCACAAATACTAAACACAACAGCATCAAATGATCCGCCGCCAAATGCAGTTTGGTCTGCACCCCCTGTAACAGGGAATCCGGGCTTCACTCCGCCCGTTCCGTATAGTGTGTAATTATCAGGGCCAAGCGCTATTGGATGTCCAACAAATAATCCACCAACTCCCGGCCTGTCCTCATGGCCGGGTCCACCAATGTATGTATCGCATATTGGCACACCAGTAGAGTTATCAAATTTACTTATACCAAAATCTTCTCGGTTAACTGTGGTACTTGCATTTTGTTGTTGATAAGAACACGATGTAATATTAGGCAATGCATCATCGTACACTCCTGTCATCATATATACTATGTCATTTTTTTTGTCTATTGTAACGCCATACCCTTCAATCGGGTTAATTCCTTTATAATAACATGTAGACCATATCATGCTCCCATTTGTTCTGTCCAATTTTGTTAAATATGCTGTTGCAATTGAAGCACGTGATGTTAGATAAGCTCCTGCCGTAGTAGGAAAAGCTGGCACGCTTTGTCCCGCGAAGGCATTAATTATGATACCCGTAACAGTAGCATCCCCAACCTGATTAGTTGCAACACCTAAACCATACACCGATCCGCCGCCTCCGAGATATGTTGCCCAAATTCTTGCACCTGCTCCACTTAGTTTTACAATTGTAGCGTTGCCATTTCCTGCCATTGCAGGTTGAGCGTTACCGGGTGTAGTTGGGAAAGTCAGTGACGTAGTGCGTCCAACAATAACAACATTGTCAGAGGCATCAACATCCAGGTCAGCAACTTCCTCTAAACTTAGTGTCGCGCTTCCATTTGCATGATTACCTCCTCCTCCATAATATGTTGACCATACCACCGAGGTGCCGGTGCTATTTATTCTAAAAATTAATTCATCAGCGCTTCCGCCGCCAAAAACAGGTTGAAAAGCACCTGCTGTTGTAGGAAAAGTATTTGCACCATATCCACCTACAACAACATCCCCGTTACTGAATAATCCAATACAAGTTCCCTTTTCTAAAGCAGCACCTCCATAGTATGTTGACCATACTCTCGCTCCTGTATTAGAAAATTTAGCGACCACAATATCTTCATTTCCACCAAGTACAAATTGAATGGCTCCTGCTGTTGCCATCCCTGTTGATGCAAAACTTCCAACAAAATAAGTTTCTCCAGCAGCATTTGTAACCACATCATAACCATAATCAGCTCCTATCCCGCCAAAATATGTAGAATAAATAAGTGCGCCTGTAGTACCGTTAAATTTGGAAATAAAAGCATCTGAGTTTCCGCCAAATACATTTTGGAATGGCCCGGCGGAAAGAGGAAAATTTGGAGATACACATTGACCCGTAATCACAACATCTCCGTTGGAAGAAGTAGAAATTCCGGAACCAATATCTGCTGCGCCGCCTCCGACAAATGTTGTCCAGGGATCGATCACTAATGTGAAATCCCTGTTATAATCAAAAACATTAAAACCAATAGTTGTTCCATCAATATCGGTATCCAGCAATTTATAACTGCATTTTACATCAATAATTTTTCCATCAATATTCTGATACACCCTCGGCATTTTTTCTTCAATTTCACCTATGCTGGTTGTTATCTTAATACTATTTTCTTTTACCTCCAATTGATCTGCACCCTTATAATGCAAACGTATAACGCGTGGGTCTCCCTTCGGTAAAATAATAAAATCATACTTGATTGAATTATTTGCACCACCTGAATAGGTAACATCAATATTGTTATAAATACCTTTTACCGTAAGCCCGTTGAATGCTTTAACATTTAATAATCCATCCCGATTTTTTTCATTATAGTAATTATAGATGCCGGAATTCCCCGCAGTGTATTCAATCCTGGAATTTACATTTGCGTTTAAAAATTCAACATTCACTCTATGGCCATTCAAAAATTCTTTGCTCCCTAACTCCATTTCGTCCTCAACTTCCTTGGTTTTTTGTATGAGCACCATACTGATGCCCGTATTTCTCACGAAAAAATATCCTCCTTCAAGTTTTGTAAAACATTGAACTTCGGGCACGATGTTTCCTTCTGCATCCTCAAGTTGTCCTTTGTTTTCTATAAATAAAGGCGAATTTTTTTGAGATGGGCTTAAAGCAGAAGTGCCTGCGAAAAATGAAGAATGAAAGAACAATACGAGTACGACTACTAAATAATATTTTGAGGGGATGCATGGAGTTTTCATACCACCTAACTTATTCAATACCCTAACATGGTTCAAGTAACTTTTACAACTTTATTAATTATCTGTCTGAAGAATAATTATAGTAATTGCCATTTTTGAAATAAAAAGCTTATTTTTGATTAAATGTCTGATACCCACAAAACTGATCTTTTTGAACTCATCAAGTCGATGACTATGAGTGAAAAACGTTATTTCAAACTATTCGCTGCTCGTCACACCATTGGTAAAAAAAATAATTACATCCGCCTGTTCGAAGCCGTAGAAAAACAAAAAACATATGACGAAAAAAAACTAATACAAACAGAAAATTATTTAAGCCAATTCGCCGTAATCAAAAAAAATCTTTATGATACTGTTTTAAAAAGCCTGGATGCCTTCAACTACCACATCTCAGAAGAAAGAGAGGTAATGAACACAATAAACCAAATACAAATTTTGTACAACAAAGGCCTTTACAAACAATGCGAAAAATTGGTTGTGAATACAATTGTAAAAGCTAAGCAACTTGATTTGCTTAAACTTCAATACATTCTGAATGAATGGCAATTAAAACTAATCGTAGCACAAGATCGGTTCAACACGGATGAAAAAAATATTGTTTCAGTGGAAATGGATAAGGAGCAAATACAAACACTGCTTATACAACAGGAAGAATATAGGTTCACCAATATAAAACTACACCATAAAATAAGAATATCCGCCGTATTACGGAACGACCAAACCAGGAAACAGATAGAAACCATTTTTAGTAAAATTTCAAAAAAAACCACGCCTCCATCTCATAATTTTGTAAGTTGTTTCTACTATTACAATATTCATTACCTATACCATTATTCATTCACACGCTTTACAGAAGCTTACCATTATATAAACAAAGCGCATTCGCTGTTCGAAGAGCATCCCGCGCAAAAAAATGAATGTAACGACATGTTCATCAATACTATTTTTAACAAAATTTCTGTAGAGAATAATTTAAGAACGTTTGAGGAGGCATTAAAGTCGGTAAAATATTTAAAGACTTTGGAAATAAGGAACACTCCCCTTAAAAATTCTCTTTTTTTTCGTACCGTTATTTATGAACTATCTATCTATTGCCTTTCTATCGATTTTAATACTGGATATAAAAGAATAAAAGAGCTTGAGCGGTTTTTCGCATCATCCGAACTTGACTCGGCGAACATCTCTACTTGGTACGTTGTACATTACCAGGCAGCGTTTTTATGCATTGGCGCTGAACAATTTAAAATGGCAAACAAATTTTTAAATAAAATTGTTAATCGGCCAACGCAGACCGACAGCCGTACTGATATCGTTTGTTATTCAAAGATATTGTTGCTGCTCTCTCATTACGAACAAGGAAGCACAGATCACCTGGAATACGCAGTCAAATCTGTTTACCGTTTCCTCCTAAAGAAAGACATGTTATTTGCATTTGAAAAAGCGATTCTTAAGTTCATTAAAAAAATGCCAACACTTGACTCAAAAGACCTTACCATAAAGGCCTTTAAAAGGTTGAAGAATGAGTTGGAGGATATAATGAAAGACCCCTATGAGCGTGGGGCAATGGAATATTTCGACTTTATTTCCTGGCTCGAAAGTAAAATTTACAAACGTCCATTTAATGAATTGATCAAAGAAAAAATCAAGAGTGGAGAATACTCATAACTTTTCCATGATGTTCTGGCTCCTGGCAATTCATCTCATTCAGATTTTGAATTTTACCCTAAAATGTTCTTTTTATTTCATTTTTGCTATCTGGTTCTATTGTTTTAAGCCGAATAGCTATATTTGAAACTACATGCTCTTTAAAGATATTATAGGACAACAAAACGCAAAGCGGAGACTCATACAAACCGTTAGCGATGGGCGCATTAGCCATGCTCAGCTTTTTCTTGCACCGGTAGGTTCCGGTGGACTTGCGTTAGCCATTGCATACGCGCAATATATTTCCTGTACAAACAGGAGTGAAAATGATTCCTGCAATGAATGCCTTTCTTGTGTCAAATACAATAAGCTTGTACACCCCGATCTGCACTTTGCGTACCCGGTAGCTATTTCAAAAGACGTAAAAGTGAGTACGCATGTATTACCACAATGGAGAGAGTTTGTGCTTGGCAATCCCTACTTTACTTTATTCGAATGGTTTGAACAGCTGGAAGCCGAGAACAAACAATCTATCATTGGGGCAGATGAAAGCGCAGAGATCGTCAGGAAATTAAATCTTACTACCTACGAAGCGGAATATAAGATCATGATCATCTGGATGGCAGAAAAAATGAACCAAGCCTCTGCCAATAAACTATTAAAAATATTGGAAGAGCCGCCTGAAAAAACTTTATTCATTCTTGTTTGTGAAAGCGAAGAACAAATGCTGGCCACCATTTTATCGAGAACACAGTTAGTACGCATTAGCAGAATCACTGACAATGATCTGTGCGAAGGATTAATTTCTAAATACGGCATTAGTCAGCAGGAGGCATCACGCATTGCGTTTCTAGTAGAAGGACGTGTGAATGAAGCCATACATATTATTAAGCAGGAAAACACTGAGGTCGAAAATTTTGAATTGTTCAAAGACTGGATGCGGATCTGTCTTAAGTTTGATACCCAAAAAGTAACACGTTGGATAGAATCAGTTGCAACCATAGGACGCGAACAACAAAAAAATTTCCTCGCCTATTCTATTCAAATGCTGCGTTCATGCTTAATGAAAAATTACGGTGCTGCAGATCTCACAAGAGTTGAAGGAGAGACCGGTGACTTTATTGAAAAATTCTCTCCATTTATTCATGGCAGCAATTGTGAAGCTTTTGTGAATGAACTTAATAAGGCCAGTTTTCATATTGAGAGAAATGCCAATCCTAAAATTCTCTTTATGGACCTCAGCCTTAAAGCAAATGAACTCCTCAATATGAAGGAGTTAGCGACTCATGGCGCATAGTAATAGGCGCGTATAAAAGCGACATTCTCGCAAATAATGTTAAATTTGTAACCCCCATATTATAAGGGGATTATCTATTAATTCACCTAACACTCAATATAAATGGCTTGTGGAGGATGTAGTTCTGGAAGAGGTTGCAGTACCGCAACAAACGGTTTGCCTACGGGCTGTCGGAATAACGGCGCTTGTGGTACAGGCGGGTGCAACAAATTAAATGTATTTGATTGGTTGGCAAATATGGCTTTGCCTGGTGGACAAGCGCCATTCGATTGCGTGGAGATACGTTTCAAAAATAGCCGTAAAGATTTTTTCAGGAATGTAAATAACCTGCCTTTATATACAGGTGATGTTATTGCTGTAGAGGCATCTCCGGGCCATGATATTGGTATTGTTTCTCTTAACGGTGAATTGGTGCGTACTCAAATGAAGAAGAAAGGTGTTGACCCGGCCTCTCAGGAAATAAAAAAAATATACCGTAAGGCAAAGCAAAACGATATTGATAAATGGAAAGAGGCGCAGGCACTGGAGGTAGATACTATGTACAAGGCGCGTACCCTTGCATTACGACTTGGATTGCAAATGAAAATAAGTGATGTAGAATATCAAGGCGATAAAACAAAAGCGATTTTTTATTATACTGCTGATGCGAGAGTGGATTTCCGTGAGCTGATAAAAGTAATGGCACAGGAATTCAGTGTGAGAATTGAAATGCGGCAAATAGGCGCTCGCCAGGAAGCCAGCAGGCTTGGTGGTATTGGCTCCTGTGGAAGAGAACTTTGCTGCTCTACCTGGTTAACAGATTTCAGAACAGTTTCAACTTCCGCGGCACGCTATCAGCAACTTTCACTTAACCCGCTGAAGCTCGCAGGGCAATGTGGTAAATTAAAATGCTGTCTTAATTACGAGCTAGACAGCTACATGGACGCGATAAAAGATTTTCCGGATTCATCTGTAAAACTTGTTACAAAAAAGGGAGATGCGATACACCAAAAGACAGATATTTTTAAACGTAAACTTTTTTACGCATACACATTCGATCTCGGAAATTTTATTCCTATTTCGGTTGAGCGCGTAAAAGAAATACAGGAACAGAATAAAAATAATATCCTCCCTGAAGACATCGCTGAAAAAATAATTGAAGAAAAAAAAATAAAATTACCCGACTACGAGAACGTAGTTGGCCAGGACAGTCTTACTCGTTTTGATAAAACGAAAAAGAAAAAAAAGAAAAAATCCAGAAAGAAATTTAATACTCATGAATCCCGCCCGCCACGCAATCCATAAAGGCTTAATTTTTATTTCTATTCTGTTACTTGCGGTATTGGTACAATCGTGTGACAGTAACCGCATTTACGAACACAACGTACAGATCACTGACCAGCTTTGGGACAGTACAGAAAAAATTGTTTGTGAGGTAGATGTTACTGATACTGTTTCGCCAGTAGCCTTTTATATAAATGTCCGCCACGCTGATGGTTATCCATATAGCAACTTATATATGTTCATCCGCACCGATTTCCCAAATGGGAAAAAAGCAATAGACACATTGGAATGTCCTCTTGCTGATGAAACAGGGAAATGGCTGGGCAAAGGATTAGGAGATATTTATGACTGCCAGATCCTCTTTAAAAAAAGAACACGTTTCCCTATAAGCGGAAAATATAAATTCACAATTGAACAAGCCATGCGTGTAGATAAACTGCCGCTAATAATGGATGTCGGACTTCGTATAGAGAAACAAGAGTAATAGTTAATTGTTGATTGTTGATTGTTAAAAACAATTTATCCAACAATTGACAACAAAGAACCGACAACAAAGAACTAACAAAAATGGAAAACAGAAAAGTCAGAGTACGATTTGCACCAAGCCCCACAGGACCTTTACACATTGGCGGCGTAAGGACAGCATTGTACAATTATTTATTTGCAAAAAAACATGGTGGAGATTTTATCCTGCGAATTGAAGATACTGACCAGGGAAGATTTGTGCCTGGTGCTGAGGAATATATTGTTGAATCGCTAAAATGGTCTGGCATATCACCCAATGAAGGCGTAGGTTTTGGAGATGGTTCTTATGCGCCCTACAGGCAAAGTGACAGGAAACCTATGTACAGGCAATATGCGGAACAACTTATAAATAGCGGTAACGCATATTATGCATTTGATACTTCGGAAGAATTGGATGCTATGCGTAAACGCATTGAAGCTGCAGGAGGAACTTCTTCTTACAACGCGATCACAAGACAATCCATGAAAAATTCAATTAGCCTTTCCGAAGATGAGGTGAAAAAATTATTAGATGCTGGCACACCATATGTGGTGAGAATGAAAATTCCACGCAATGAAGAAATTCGAGTGAACGATATTATAAGGGGATGGGTTGTTGTAAACAGTTCACAGATGGATGATAAAGTATTATTTAAATCTGATGGTATGCCTACTTATCATTTGGCAAATATCGTTGATGATTATACCATGAAAATTACTCATGTAATACGTGGAGAAGAATGGTTGCCTTCTGCCCCACTGCATGTTTTGTTGTACAGGTATTTAGGATGGGAAGATGTAATGCCTCAATTCGCTCACTTACCTTTATTGCTTAAGCCCGATGGCAATGGAAAACTGAGCAAGCGCGATGGCGACAGATTGGGTTTCCCTGTATTTCCGTTGGAGTGGAAAGATCCTTCTTCAGGAGAAATTTCTTCAGGATATAGAGAGAAAGGATATTATGCGGATGGATTTATCAATATGCTCTCGTTATTGGGATGGCACAGCAGCGGCAACCAGGAATTATTTACGCTCGATGAATTAGCTAACGAATTTTCATTGGAGCGTGTGAGTAAATCCGGTGCAAAATTTGATCCCGAAAAAGCGAAATGGTTCAACCAACAATACTTGCGCAAACGCAGCGATGAGGAATTAGCAAAAGCCTGGATGCCTGAATTAGAATCAAAGGGAATTAAAACTGATCTCGCTTTTGCGGCAAAAGTTATTTCATTGATAAAAGAAAAAGCCTTTTTTGCTCATGAGTTCTGGAGTCTTGGTAGTTTCTTTTTTCAACAGCCTGAAGTATATGATAAAGATGTTATCAAAAAAAGATGGAGTGAAAACAGCGCAAACTTTTTTACAGAACTAAAAAATGCATTCAGCACTTTAAATTCATTCACAGCTATTGAAACCGAAAACACATTTAAAGCCACCGCAGAAAAATTAGGAATTGGCGCAGGACAAGTAATGCAATTATTCCGTGTATGTGTAAGCGGCCTGGGTGGCGGCCCCGTATTGTTTGATATGGTGGCGCTATTAGGGAAAGAAGAAGTAATGAATAGATTGGATAAAGCAGTAAAAATATTAGGAACTAAAGTTGCACAATAACAATGGGTATCGTTAGAGTTGAGGGAATCCAGCTGCGAGCCTACCATGGCTGCATGGAAGAAGAAGCCACTGTAGGCAGTAATTATATTGTGGATGTTGTTGTTGACGCAGATTTTACGGAAGCGGCAAAAACAGATGACCTTTCTAAAACGGTAGACTACGTAGACATTTACAATATTGTAAAAAAAGAAATGGACATCCGTTCCAAGTTAATTGAACATGTGGCCCAGCGAATTGCCGATTCCATTAAAAAAAATATTTCGCGGGTATTGTCTGTTTCAGTAACAGTAAAAAAATTGAATCCGCCTATTGGCGGATTCGTAGAAAAAACTTCAGTGACTATTCAGTCTTGATCCTTACTGTATAATTATTTTTTTAACTAACTCGTAAGACAATCCATTTACTTTTACGAAGTATACTCCTTTGGAAAACCCAGCCGCAGGAATAGATTCCATACATTCACCTGAATTACCACTTTGTAGTTTGTAAGAAGCCTGCAATTGTCCTATTGCATTATATACCTCAGCAGTAACTTTTCCGGATTGCGGTATCAACGCATATTTAAAATTTAATGAATTACCCGCAACATTATAAAAAGCATTAAAATTAATATTACCTGAATTTATTTGAATGCCCACAGGTGTATAATACACTTTCATTCGCACGTGATCAATATAAGCGGTCCTCGTTACAGAAGCATCGGTATTTACTACTTTTATTGCTACCCCAAACGCAGTATCATTCACATCTGTGGCAGTAAGTGTTGCACCCCAATTATCGCTTGGTCCTCCATAGGTCGTATAGGCTTTTACCAATGGCCAAACACCACTCGATGCCTTATTGCTACCTGTTGTGTTATTAGCTACAACCAATTGTATAACCGAATCCTTTATAACTCCATAAGAAGACGCTTTCCTCTCTACATCCGCTTCAACACCATCTATAGTTGCACCGGCCGGAACTGTAAACCCAAATTTTTCAACAAACAAATATCTGGAGAAGAAACAGGTGTTTTGAAAACAAAAACCCGACTCTCGAAGACCAATAGAAGCAAGGTTTCCATCGCTCGCAAAAACACTATCTCCTTTCGTCCAGCTGGCTCCCCCGCAGGCTAAACAAGCGGCAGCAGGATCAAACGCAGTAGCAGGATCATTTGGCCCCTGGCTTTGAGCAAACGATTGAATCGAAAAAACGCTGATTATTATACATAGTAAAATTGTCTTCATGGGATTTATAGATTTTTTGTATTAACTAATATACTATTTCCATTTTATAATATGAACCTCTTTATCCCTTTTTGTTTCATTCTTAGAGGAAAAAGACGTAAATTAGTTATACAATGTTCCCGTACACTTTACTCTACAATTACAGATATAACTCAATCCTCGAAAAGAGTTTTATTTCTACACTTGCCTTCTTTCTCGTGGCATGTATAAGCCTTTTTGCTCAACCTTCATCAACCCCCTCTAATATGCTTCGAGGCAATGGGATGATGTTCACCGAAAATAAGGGACAGATCATAGATACGGAGGGGCATCTAAGGCCTGATATATTATATAAAGGCCAAACATATGGTACGGATGTTTACCTGAGGAAAACAGGATTTAGTTATGTGTTAAGTAAAAGCGAAGAAAATCCTTCGAATGAGATCAACAACTACACCGAAAAAAAAGAACTGGAAAACCTAAATATTATACTTCATAAAATTGATGTTGATTTTGTTGGATGCAATACAAATACCCAGCTGGAAAATAATTCAGAAGTAGAGGGACACTCCAATTTTTATTATCCGCATTGCTCAAAGGGAATTACCTATGTAAAATCATTCAATGAAATAATAGTAAAAAATATTTATAACAATATTAATATAAGATATTATGGCGGAAAAGAAAACGGATTAAAATATGACATTGTTGTTTTGCCTGGCGGCGATCCATCACAAATTAAAATGAAATATACCGGAGCCGAGGAAATAGTAATTAAGAATGGAGAGTTAAGAATTAAAAATTCTTTGAATGAAATAACAGAAATTCTCCCAAAAGTATACCAGAATATAAACGGAAAAATTGTTGATGTAAAAACGAAATACATTTTAGAGGGCACGACCATAAGCTTTCAACTTACAACTTATAACGCTCAACTACCCTTGATCATCGATCCCTGGATCACTTATTATGGCGGGAGTAACTGGGAGCGCTGTGCATCCATTGTTACCGACGCGAACGGAGATGTTGTTGTAACCGGAAACACTTTCTCAACAGATTTTCCAACACAGAATGCCAGCCAGTCTGCGCATGGCGGCGGATCCTGGGATGGCCTTGTTGTAAAATTCACAAACTTAGGAGCAAGAGTTTTCGCGACTTACTTTGGCGGAAATGTAGGCGACTTTACCAAAGGGGTGGATGTTGATAATGCGAACAATATATATGTAACCGGAGGCACCGATTCCCCAAACCTTCCAACTGTAAACCTGGCAGGAGCCTATAACCAGGCTGCATTTGCCGGCGGAACAAGCTTGGCAGGAGCTGATGCTTTCATTGCGCAATATACTCCTGCAGGAGTAATTACCTGGCTAACTTATTACGGGAGTACAGATAATGAAGAAGGTTATGATATTGCTTTGGACAATGCTAATAATATTTTTTTAGTTGGCGTTACTTACTCAACAACTCTGCCTACTCTGTCTCCATACCAGGCTGCCAACGGCGGAAGCGGCGATGGGTTTGTAACCAAATTCAGTAGCGCAGGAGCGCTGACATGGGGAACATATTACGGTGGAAATGATTTCGACCTTGTTAACGCAATTAATATTGACCCTACCGGCAACGTTATTATTGGCGGCATTACTAACTCTTCTAACTTTCCAATTGTATCTGCACATCAAAACACAATAGGATCAGCAGGATCAGCTGATGGTTTTGTTGCCAAACTAAGCAATGCAACAGGTACACCCTCGTGGTCTACTTTTTATGGTGACGTTGGTTTTGGCGGCGACGTAATTTATACAGCTACAACAGATGGTACAGGAAATGTTTATGCAGGAGGACGAACTTCTTCCGCTGCGAACATTGCAACCACGGGATCTTTTCAACCGGCGAAAAATGGCTCATATGATGCATTTATTGTGAAATTTAATAGTGGCGGCGTAAGACAATGGGCAACATATATGGGTGGAGCAGCAGGATTACAAGAATATGTAACCGGACTAGCATGCGACAGTTATAACAACCTCATCGTTTCGGGTGATACATATTGTTCCGATTTCCCTGTAACAACCTGTGCATATCAAACAACCTGGGCTCCCTCAGAATGCCAGTTCTTTGCTGTGTTCTATTCCAACGGAAATCGTTTATGTTCCGGAATGCTTGGTATCAGCGGCGGGGGTGACAAAGAAACCTTTGAAGGATTAGGAGGAAGCCTGGCGTTACATGGCTGTCACCTTTTTATGAATGCGATGTCCAATTGCGCTTACCCGGTTTTTGGAAATGCTTTTCAAAGTACCTGCGGAGGACAAATTGATCTTTCCGTTTCTAAATTATTTATTTATAACTGTGGAGGACGAAGCCAAAACATCCCGGATTTCAGTTCAAGAACAACCGTATGCAAAAATGATCCCGTAATATTTACTCCTACCTATTCATCATGCGATACTTCAGGACTGCAATATACATGGACATTCTCAGGAGGAACACCAACAACTTCAACAAGTGCGAATCCCACCATAACTTATACAGCATCCGGGAATTTTAATGTTGAATTAATTATTACAGGACATTGCAGTAATGATACAGTCTTAAAGCCAGGTTATATTACAGTTACAAACAATTCCTCCTTTACCTCAACAGTTACACCCAGCGCGGGCATAACCTGTTATGGGAACAGCACTGCAAGTGCAGGTGTGAATTCAACTACAGGATCCCCATTAACATATAACTGGAGCAATGGACAGACAACACAAACAGTAAGTAATTTACCGGCAGCAATATATACAGTTACCGTTACAGACAATAATAATTGCATATCTATTGATACCGTTATTTTTTCGCAGCCACCGGCATTAGCCATATCGCAAACCATAACAGATGCTGGTTGCACAGCAAGTACAGGTGTGATCACCACAACCATCACAGGTGGAACTTCAGCCTATACATATAACTGGAGCAATTCACAAACAACACAAACAGTAAGCAATCTACCGGCGGGCAATTATACATTAACAGTAACCGACGCTAATAGCTGTTCATTTGATACAATTATGATTGTAAATGCAATAGGTGCCGGAACAATGTCCGTTACTTCTACAGATCCATTATGCAATGGCATTACATCAGGCACCGCCACAGCATCTATTGCAGGCGGCTCTTCGCCATTCACTTATAGCTGGAGCGGCGGACAAACCGATCAAAGCATAAGCAATCTTGGTGCAGGTATTTATACTGTTACCATTACAGACGATAGCGGCTGTATAACTATTGACTCCGTTACCATTAGTGAACCAGTTGCACTAAATATTAATATGAGTCCATCAAATTCTATTTGCATAGGATTCAATACCATTTTATCAGCAGCCGGGCAGGGAGGTGCATCTGGATATAATTATTTATGGAACACTTCAAATACAAATGCAAGTATTACCGAGCAGCCAACACTCACCACCATTTATTCAATTACAGTGACGGATGCAAATGGCTGCACAAAAGATTCAAGCATTACGATAACTGTTACTACGCCAACTGTTGATGCTGGATTGGGAACTACAATTCTTTCCGGTCAAAGTACATCACTTTCCTCATCAGGCAATGGAACATTCAACTGGCAGCCTGCAACAAGTTGTACTTGTGCAAATCCTACTGTTAGTCCGACAAAAACCACAACATACACACTTACCATTACCTTAGGCAGCTGCTCTGTATTTGACACTGTTACTGTTTATGTTATTATTGATGAATGTGATGAGAATGATGTTTTTGTGCCCAATGGATTTTCACCAAACAATGATGGAGAGAATGATGTGCTGAAGTTGTTTTTATCTGGCACCCCTGAGGTCTTGTACTTCGCCATTTATGATAGATGGGGAGAAAAAGTATTTGAGACCACCGACTTCAAAGAAACATGGAATGGATTTTATAGAGGCAAATTGATGAACGCTGCAGTGTACAGTTATATTCTCAAAATAAATTGCAGCGCAACAAACGTGGGAACAATTAAAACCGGGAACATCAGTTTGGTACGATAACTTCTGCATTATGAAACTACCTCGACTAGCTGTATTCACTTTATTATTTTCAATTGCAATTTCGACCTTTTCATTTGCACAGGAAAAATTATTGGAAGGTCTTTATCCTAACTGGACCTGCATGCTGTCTTTCAGCGAAGAAGCCCCGGGGTTAATAATAAATGATGTGAAAACATTTAAAAAATTGATACGTCAACAATCTCCGCCAAATAATTCCAGTTGTGCGGACATTGATTTCACACAGATCGACTTTGAAAAATATACTCTACTGGGGAAATTTACAGGCATGGGAGGATGCAAACTGCCATACTATGATCACCAAATAGTAATTGATGAAAAAAATAAAAAATGCATCTATAAAATAAAAATCACTACTTATGGTTTATGCGAACCCTATTATATGAATATGCATTGGGTTTTAATTCCTAAGCTGCCAAAAGACTGTATAGTAGAATTTGAGGTTGAAGAGCAAAAATCCAGCGAATAAAAGCCCTGAACTTATTTTAAAGATTCGACGATAGCCTTCATTACAAACTTCTGAACATCCTCAAAAAATAATTCAAATTCTTTTTAAAATCTTCATAATGCTTCTCTAAAGTCACTGCCGACTTATCAATTGTATTGGCGTACTTTGTTCTGCAGCTCATTCCATATAACACCTCTCCTATTCCATTTATGCTTGCATATGAAACTAGCCAGCTATGCTGGATCATATATTTTAAAAACATACGCGATTTCTCAGGCATAATATTTTCGTGATGTAACATTAGGTCGTGCACCCCATCTACATATTGCGGTAACTCAATTTCAGAATAATTTTTCCAGTTAGCTGCTAAAAAATGATCATAAAAAATATCCGCAATAACGCCCGCGAATTTTCCGTGCTCAACTCTTATGCGTTTTACACTTTGCATAAATACAGGATGCTTGTCAGTATAATCATCAATAGCGCGATGCAATAAAATCCCGCTCACAATCCCAGGAGAATAATTTTTATACGCCGCGCCTTTAACTCCATCGGCAATAAAATTGCCGATCATGAGCTCCTGGTCGTTACCGGAAAGATATAAGTGTGCAAGGAAATTCATTCGTGTTATAACAAGATACAATGATTTTGTATTCTAAACTGCCGCATTTTTTGATAGATATAAATTATACGGTAGATTAGCACATGGAAAAAACGACAATGCTCACTTTAACTGAAATAGAGCAAGAACTTAATTTGTTTGGCGAAGAACTTAAAACTGCTATCCCAGATAACATTTTATCCGTAATTATTTATGGGGGACTCGCAAAAGGCGAATTTAAACCCGAGACATCCGATATAAATTTAATGATCGTATTAAGGGATGCCAGCAATGATACATTAAAACAAATTGCTCCCATAATTCAAAAAAAGAACAGCAGGATATCGATGCATCCGTTTATTATAACCGAAAATGAACTGAGAATCGCACCTGAACTTTTTCCGATTAAATTTCTCGATATTAAAACATATCATAAAATCATTAGCGGCACAGAATTATTAAGTACACTGAACATACCAAATGATAAATTGATTTATGCATGTAAGCAGGAACTGCAGAATTTATATATGCGCCTTAGATCTGTATATTCTTATTCCACAGAGCTGCCAGAGGTGTTGGAATTTAAGATTAAGAAAACGTTTTCTTCACTTCTTGTTAACATGAATGCCTTAATTTACGTAAAAACAGGGGTCATGGAAAAAGCAAAAGACGAGATCATTAGCAAAAGTTCTTCGTTATTTAGCCTAGACCAACAACTGTTAAGTTCAATAAAAGCTATACGTAATAATACACACTCATATTCTCCCGAAGAAATTAAAAAAATATATGAAAATTTTATGACGCTGTTAAATCAAATAATACAGCTAGAGCTCTAATTTATGGACTGGCTATTTGATAATCCGCTTGCTAATATGTATGGCCCATACTTTCTTTTATTGTATGGACTCGTCATTCTTTTATCAATAATTTTTATTCACTTTTTTGCAGAAAAATTAATAAGTATAAAAGACATATCTTCTTCCAAGATTCCCGCCAATCCAGATCCTTATGAAGTTGCGTACCTGAGAGGTGGCGCAAAAGAAGTGGTCAAGTTGATAATATATAACCTCCTGAGTAAGAATTTCTTAAAATCATACTCCAAACCTGATAGATCAAAAGTTATTGTTCAAAAGGTTAATAAACATCCTTCGGTATTGAGTTTAAACCCAATAGATAGAGAAGTATTTAAACTTTTTACAATGCCATCAATGGAATTGAAGCAGTTTATGTTTTCCGATAAAGTAATAAACACTGTAGAAGACGAATGCGATAAATTTAAAAAGAGCTGGGAAACCTTTGGATACTTAAGCATTACTGAACATGTAAAAAAATTTGACCGACTCAAAGCAAATACAATTGGTGTTGTTTTGTTTTTTGGTGCATATAAACTGCTTGCTGCATTCAGTCATGGACACTCCAATGTCATTTTCATGATCATACTTGGGATCTTAGGCATTTCAATTATAAGCGGATTTAGGTTAGATTCCGTAACTACTAATTCAGGGAAAAAATATTTAGAGGATCTCGAAAAAGCCTTTAAACCAAAAACAGAAAAAGAGATTGATCACCTTCGCTACGAACAAAAATTTATGCTGATTGGTGTTTTAGGCTTTTCTCATTTTGCCCATACTCCATTCGGTTTTTTGGAACAATATGCAGGTAAGGTCAGACCAAAAAATTCAGTTATATCCGGTTGGTGGAATAATTGGTCGCCGGGGACAGGCGGCTCGTGTGGATCCAGCTGTAGTTCCGGTTCAAGCTGCGGATCGGGATGCGGTAGTGGATGCGGAGGCGGATGTGGTGGATGCGGAGGCTAATATGAAAAAAAATGACATTCCCTCTCTTGGAGTCGGACTTGGCTTTCGACCGGAATTCATGAGCAGCATCTTCATGAACAGAGAAAAAATTGATTTTCTTGAGATCATCGCAGATCATTACATAGACTGTTCTCCCGAAAAACTAAAAGAACTTGATCTGTTGGCAGAAAATTTTATTCTCATCCCTCACGCCATTCATTTATCATTAGGAAGCGTAGATCTGGATTTGAATTACCTGCATAAATTAAATACAGTTATCCAACGTATTAATCCACCTTATTGGAGTGAGCACATTTCATTCAGCCAGGTGCATGGAATTGATATTGGGCACCTCTCCCCTCTTCCTTACTCAAGAGAGGCAATTGATGCTTTTTGCAAGAACATTGAGCGAGTAAAAAAAAGTATTTCACAGCCACTTATACTCGAAAATATTTCTTACTCCATTAAATTACCCGGACAGGAAATGCCCGAGGCGAAATTCATAAATGAAATATTATTGGAGACTGGTTGCGGCCTCTTGCTTGATGTAACCAATCTGTATACAAATTCCGTTAATCATAATTATAATGCTCTTGGCTTTTTGAACGAGGTAATGGCAGAGAGAATCGTTCAATTGCATTTTGTTGGAGTCGATATAAAAAACGAAGTAATCATTGACAGTCATTCACAAAAAACCTCTCCGGAAATATGGTCTTTGATGGAGGAGGTATTTAAGCGAAGTAAAGTAAAAGGCGCAGTGTTGGAAAGAGACTTGAATTTTCCAGCCTTTTCGGAAATTACAGAAGAGCTGGACATTGCAAGAAAACTTGGAAAAAAACATAAGCAATGGAATTAAGGCAGTACCAGGAAATATTAGCAAGATTGTACACTGATAAAAATTTTAGGGAAAGTTTTTTTCGAGATCGTACTACTACGTATCAACAGCTCCATATTTCCGAAAAAAACACTCAATTGCTAAATGAACTTTCCAAATTACAGGTTGAGCAATTTGCACATTCACTTATATCTAAACGATTGGAAGCGGCAAAATCAATACTTGTGCTCACGAGTCGACAAATGGGGAATTATTTTGCCAAGGCCTTTTTCGAATATGCGTCCTGCAATAAACTTGAAGAGTCTAATAACAAATATTTGACTGATGCATTATCATTCACGAAATTTTTGTTAGGCAAATCAAAATTTGAAAGTAATGAACCATTCCAAAGAGAATTGATCCGGCACGAACAACAAAGAATAAATTCAGCGTTTGAAAAAAAGAAAATTACTATTCACAAATTTAATTATAAAATTGAAGAGCTCATTCTATTCTTAGAAGGGAAGGCCGGTAACCCCAGGAAAAAAATTATTTATTCATTTGGCCTCCGAAAAAGGAACAGTCAAAATTTCAACTATTTTTCGATAGCTCTGCCGACTCTCTTTTAAACCTCTTAAATACCTCTGTCGAATCTATAAAGCCCGACCTTATCTGGCAATGGTTACACTTCCCTTTATAAGCGGGAGGTCGGTATTGGCAGGTGCAGATAATTCATAAACGTACACTCCCATTGGTAATTCCGTTCCGCTTTCATCAACTCCATTCCAGGTATAGTTGCCGCCTGATATTGTTTCTGCGAAAACTATGCGACCCGTTTTTCCATCGGTAATTTTTAATGTCACCGATTCGTTTGCAAACTTTTGTAATGGAACCTCCCAATAATTTTGGCGGGAGGGAACAATGATATAATCGCATGTTTCTTTTTCGATCTGCGCGACAACTGTTTTGCTCTTACAACCATTCTGATCTTTTATTATCAGGGTATAATTTCCAATTCCCAGCTTATCAAATTTCGAATCTGTATTAAATGTTTTACCACCATCGATAGAAAATTCATACGAAGATTCTGTGTCTAAAGATGCTTTATCAAAAACTACTGCACCATTCTTTTGCCCAATACAGGTACTGATAGCTGAATAGCTGATATCAATTATTACGCCCTCACACTTATTAATTTCTTTTGACTGAATAGTTGTATTGTTATCCACTTTGTCCTCAACCTGTTTATCGGGAGAATATGCAGACTGTGGTAAGTATTCAGTCAATTTAATATTCCCCGTAGTATCCCAAGCGCCTTCAATAATCATATCTCCATCCTCAGGATATATTATCGTCTTACCCTCTCTCTTCTTCGGGTTAAAAACAAAAGTACTCTTATCATTATTATTTATAGAAGATCCTGTTTCAGACTTGCCATCATTATTAATAGATACGCTATCCGTATTTGGCTGTGAGATTTTATTTATTACCGATTTGTTTTCTTCCTTATCCTGGAAAACCAATGTAGCAACAATAGAAAGTCCTACAACAGCAGCCGCAACACCATAATATAAATTACGGTTATTGGATTTTGGTGCAGAAGTATTTTCCGCATGAATCTTTTGCAATTTCTTTTTGATATCGATCGCTGCGTTATCAGAAATAATATCACTAACAGCCCGATGAGCCTCCACCTCCTGATAAAAAGCAGGATCGTTCTGTAACTTCACCTCTACCTCTGCTTTTGTTGCAGCAGATAAGGTGTTGTTCAGATACCCTTCAATCAGATCGTATGTAGACTCTATATTCATTCTTGTAATGACTTTTTTAAATGTGCATTTTCATTCATTAACTTGATCAACCGCTGTTTGCACTTGTAATTTTTTGTTTTCGCTGTATCTGAATTATTAAAACCCATCTTTATACTTATATCCTCCATCGACATTTTGTAAAAAACACTATACGTCAATAACTCTTTGCACCTGTCGCCTAACTGAGATAATATTTCATTGATCTTCGTTTCTCTGTCGCTGCCAATATCCCTGGTTTGAATCTCCATTTCCTCCGCATGTACGTTGGCATGCATCTCAACATTCCTTTCAAACTTGTTTTTCTGTTTTACTCTGTTCACCCAAAGATTTCTACTTATGGTGTAAATAAATCCTGCAACACTATTGCCTTCCTTGAATTTATTTTCTGTTACATATTTATAAAACGCAATTACCGCATCCTGGAAAATATCCTGTGCCTCATCAGTATCTCCATTATTCTGTAACACCCATGCCCTTACTTTAGGCTGTACACTTTTATACAAGAATTTAAGAACGTTATCCGACTCTCCTTTTTTGATCGACTCTATAATTTCAGCATCCGTATAATTCATGGATTCGTTTCAGTTATCCAAAGATGCTAAATCATTTTGAAATATAACAAGGGAACAACGACCAGTATTGTTCCCTTGTTATTGGGGCACTACTTTACTACTGAAATATTCGTCGATGCATGTGTTTCTTTACTCATGGCTACATAATATCCCATTGGTACAACTGCTCCGGAATAATCTTTTCCATCCCATATTTTAGATCCTTCCAATGTTCTTACCAAAGAACCATAGCGACTATAAATCTCGATTTTATTCCCTGCAAGCATTAACATAGTTTCATCATCCTTGCCATCAGCATTTGGTGAAAAAACGCTAAGCGCCGGCACACCTGTTGGTTCAATTGATGGAGGAGATGTTATGATAGAGCCTAAAGTTATTCGTGGGTTTTGCGTAAGAGCGAGTCTATAAATAGTGCCGGGAGCAGTACCAATAGCACAGCCTCCCATAATGTCAAAGTATAAATTATTATTTGCATCAATGTAAAACATATTGAAGCTTAAACCAAAGCTGCCACCCAAGGCCTGAAACCACGAGCTGTCACGATCAGTGGAGATAACCCCTGTCGCATCTACTCTTCTTAAAATTGGCATGTTTGTATATGAATGAGCTGCGACAAAAAGATCTCCTGCAGCATTCATTGCAATTGGCCCCAAACCATTTATTGAAGCAGAAGTTGCAGTACCGCCATCTCCAGTATGTGCATTTGCGCCATTACCGGCATAAGTGCTAATAGTGCCCGAAGTATTCACTTTACGAACTACACTATTCCCAACATCAGAAATGTATAAACTCCCCGAAACATCTACAGTAAGAGAATTTCCTAATGAAAAATATATCGTCAGATTCAATTGTGCACTTGTTGCAGCACCACCATCACCAGAATATCCTGCAGTACCATTACCTGCATAAACAGATATTGTACCGGTGGTATTTATCTGCCTTACAATATTATTTGCATAATCAGCAAAATAAATATTTCCAGATACATCTACCGCAAGTGAATTTACCGTGATCTGTGCCAGGGTTGCCGCAGCCCCATTGCCCGTATTACCTGCAGTTCCGGTTCCCGCAATAGTGGTAATAACACCTGTTGAAGCTGTTACTTTTCTTATTCTTGTACCCGCAGCATCTGATAAATACAAATTACCAGCACCATCATTTGCTATAAAACCATTCGATTGCATTGATGCTGAAGTCGCAGCACCGCCATCACCCGTAAATCCGGCAGCTTGATTGCCTGCATAAGTAGAAATAACATTGGTAGTATTTACCATACGCACATCATTGTTTCCTGCATCAGAAATAAAAATATTCCCTGTAGCATCGCTCGAAATTCCGGTTACATAGCTTAATTGCGCAGAGGTAGCAGCACCGCCATCACCGCTATAACCCTGAGTTCCATTTCCTGCAAATGGCACCTGGGCCATTATATTAGCAACACCAAATGTTGTAAGGGTTACCGCAATGACTATTGTTTTAATTGTCTTCATTTTATATAGGTTTTATATTATTTGTATCGTATTTATCATTACTACAACCAAAACAATAAAAAGTAACCCCCAATGATATTAATAATGAAATAGTCTGAAAATGCTGAGTTTAATAGCTTTTGAGCAATTATAGTAAACTTGAATTATAATTATAAACGGGAACTAATTATTAGACCTCTTTCATAATTCGAGACTCTAATTAGCTGTCTGGGAGAAGCCATTTTCGGCTTCATATCGAGACCCGCGCGCTGCATATTTCGATACATTTTTCGCTTAGGCGAAAAACACTAAATATGACCCAACTTTCTAATTGAATTATGAAAGAAGTCTATTGAAAAAATTCATATGGCAATGGAGGAATTCGGAAAAGATTTCGCAAAAAAAGGAATTAGATACTATCGAATAACAGAAATATGTGCCGCGGTATTGTCCACCTCGTTTATGGCAACGTAATAACCCATAGGAACTATTACACCTGAATTATCTTTGGCATCCCATATTCTCGAACCGCCATCTAAGGTTCTCACCAATATTCCAAAGCGGTTATATATTTTGATCTCGCCGCCAAAAATTGCTAATTCTACTACATCGTCATTCCCATCACCATTGGGAGTTATTACGTTCGACGTAGAAACCTCTGAAGGCGGTGGCGGCGGCGTTACAATTGTTGTATCTATAGTTATAACCTGGCAATAAATCATACTTGGATTAGCATGACAGCTTGTATCTGTAATAGACAAACAAACAGTATAAGTACCAAGGGCAGGATATGTAAAAGAAGGATTGGTGTTACTTGAAAAATTTGACATGCCGCCAAAATCCCACATAAAAGAAAGAGATGTAGCAGAATCCGATCCAGATGTGTTTGTATACTGAACAGTCATTCCTGTTACAGTATATGTAAAACTTGTCTGGCAAGGCTGAGCCAATGCACCTGAATAAGCCAGGGAAAACATCAACAAAAACACAACAGCTATTTTTTTCATTGTCTACAGAATAAAATTATTAAAAATCCGGGCAGGCAGCAGCGTTATATTTTTTATTTGTGTCCATCTTTGGCCCCTTTCCATAATAATATCTTAATACCATTTCAAATGTTTGTGTATTAGTTCTGTAATTACTTCTGTTTGGCATGAAATACGAAAAGTCAACACTTAACCCACTTACATCTCCTTTTTTTCTTCCCTCACAGGCAACACATACATTCTGCAATCCTAAAAAAGAATAAAATCCTTCTTTATTTTCATAACTTGCTCCAAAACTCACCATTCCACTTAATAAAAAATTTACTGCCACCCCCGAAGCTAAATCGGGCATATATTTATTTTGATTTTTTTCAATATACCTTACAAAAAAAGAAGGCATCATTAAAAACGATTCATTGAACCTTATTTTTTGCTCAACAACCAAAGTATAGTGTCTGTTTAACTGGATTATATCTAGTATTGGTTGAACCTTTGGATTACTAAACTGGTTTACGGCTAGGCCCAATCGTGTTTTTGGAGTATATAAAAAAACGCCTCCATTACCATCCATTGTATTACCCGAAGCTCCGGCATTATAAGCAGGATTTGCTTTTACACCAAAGCTGTATAACCCAAACGAAACTCCACCGGAAAAAAAACAATTATCTCCAATTTTTTGATGCCTCGCATATGAAATATAACCCCGATTCCTTGAAATAAAAGGACCTTCCTGGTCATTATTAAAATGCATTCCCAGTACATTAAACCCCTTGTCACTTGAATTTACCCTTACAAAAACAGAAAATGCAGAGGTGGCAATTCCCGCAAACTTCTCATTGCTTCGGCGTGTTCCTGCAAAAAGCTCCAACATAGCTTTACTGCCTCCCCTTGCAGGGTTAATCTGTGGATTATTAAAAGTTTGACCAAAATGAATTGGCACTTCGCCCGTTATCGGCTGGGAAAATATGCCTAATGCTATAGCCTGAAATATAAATAAAAAAATAAACCTCATTTTACAGGCCTTTTTCTTCTATACAAGATAATAATTAAAAAGTAACCCCTTTGTTAAAGTTTTTTCCGCTTTCAATTTATACTTTATAGATTTTTACTTCCATTTTTCTGTAAAAATTTGAATCCTCGCGTCTTTTAAGGTATATTTGATATAATGAGTACCATTAAAAACATTATTGTAATTATTCTGGCCGTAGTTTTTTTTGCGTTTGGCTCGGGTATTACTATATGTAAAATGGCTTGTTCGGAGAGCGGTATTGTTCAGCTTTCAATCAATGAACAGGAATCGTGTTGCGATGAAAACCAAGAAGATGCTTGTTGTGATGAAAAACCTTGCAGTGATAAAATGGGATGCTGCACACACACCGATAATTTACTTCAGCTTGATCAGTATATTCCAGGGGATAAAATTTTTCTTTCTGAACTGAATCAACAAATTTACACAGCAACTTTTTTTAGTTCAAAAAATACATATTGCAATAGTCTATTGTCGAACATACAATACGAAGCTCCGCCTCCACTGGCAGTAGAAAATTTTTCTTCGTTTACTCACTTGCTTCGCATTTGATTCACTGAAAATACCTTCGGCACAATCCGGTATTTTATAATTTCCATTTTTTTACTTGAATCAAGGCATGAATTTATTTCAGCGTTTATTATTTATACTTTTTATTTTTATCTCAGGTTTCACTGGTTTCGCGCAATCCATTTCAGGCAAAGTATTTTCTAAAACTGAAGCCGGGATTGAAACATTGCCCGGTGCTACAGTATACTGGCAAAACACAAATATTGTAGTTAGTACAAATGAGGAAGGTAAATTTTCATTTGATTATATGTATCCGGATTCACTTCCTCGCAACCTGATCGTGAGTCTTATAGGATATATTAGCGATACAATAAATATAAACGACAACACAGTTTCTTATTTAGAAATTGAATTGAAAAAAACTACACTACTCAAAACAGTGGAGATAGAAAAAAAAGTAAAATCAACTATGATCTCTATAAACCCATTAAAGACCGAAATAATTACAGAGAAGGAATTAAAGAAAGCTGCATGTTGTAATATTGGAGAAAGTTTTGAAACAAATGCCTCGGTTGATATCACGTATAAAGATGCAATTACCGGCAGCAAAGAAATTCAGGTACTGGGCTTATCGGGTGCCTATGTTCAACTGCTTACAGAAAATGTTCCGCTTATTAATGGCTTAGGGTTAACTTACGGATTAAACTCTATTCCCGGAACACAAATTCATACGATTAGTATAATTAAGGGACCAGGCTCTGTGATGTTCGGCCCGGAGTCAATGAGCGGAATGGTAAATATAGATTTGAAAGATCCGTTGACAACAAACAAATTTTTTCTTAATGCTTACCTGGATTATAATTTGAGAAAAGAAGTAAACATCGATAAGCGAGTTAAGTTCAATGAAAAATCTTCGTTGTTATTATCTGGCCATGCATCACATGTCGCACAAAAAGTAGATAACAACCATGATAAATTTCTTGATATGCCCTTACTCACAACCTATAGCGTCTTGGGTAAATGGAAATACAGTAACAAGGGGTTTATTTCACAAAATAGTTTTAAATATTTAAACGAAAACCGGCAAAGCGGTCAGTTTGATTATGATTACAAAAAAAATGATTTCGACACAAGTCTTTATGCACAGCAACTCATTACAAACCGCATGGAATTTTACGGAAAAACCGGCTGGGTATTGCCAACCGAAAAGTATAATAGTTTTGGCATACAATACTCTGCTGTAAACCACCAGCAAGAAGGATTTTACGGATTAAGAAATTATACTGGTGTACAAACAAATGCAACGGCGCGCTTACTTTTTAATTCACAGTTTAATAAATACAACACCTTGAATACAGGCCTGTCATATAAACATGATGAGACAAACGAAAAACTGGACACATTTATTATTGATAGAATACAAAATATACCCGGAGTATTTATTGAAAATGCTTTTGAAAAAAATAAAATCATTTCTTTGATCACCGGTGTGAGAGCAGATTACTACAACAACAGAATATTTATTACGCCAAGAGCTAACATAAAATATTCGCTTGCAGAAAAAACAGATTTAAGGGCAAGCATTGGGACAGGATGGAAGGTCGTGGATATACTTGCAGAAAACCCAAACATAGCTGCGAGTTCAAGAAAAATTATGATCACTGAAAAATTAAAACCTGAGGAGTCACTGAATTATGGTTTCAATTTTAATCATGAGTTTGAACTTGCCTACCGTGAAGGTTCAATTGGATTTGACGCTTACCAAACAAGATTTATTGATAAAGTATATGCAGATTATGATTCCATACCTGCACAAGTATTGTTTTATAATCTTCGCAACAACACAACTTCCAGTAGTTTCCAGGTTGAGGCGACTTATGAAATAATAAAAAACGTGGATCTTAAAATTGCTTATAAATACCTCGATGTTTATTCTACCATTAACAGCCAACGTATACCTCAGGCATTAATTGCCAAACATAGAATGCTTGCAAATATTTTTTACGAAACATTCGATAGAAAATGGAACATGAATGCAACTTATCAGTGGTATGGAAAAAAACGTCTTCCGGATACTGATAAATATCCTTCAGTATATAGAAAAGAAGGCTATTCTGTTCCTTATTCGAAAATAAACATGCAGGTGAACAGGATTTTTAAAAATTCGGAATGGTATATAGGAATTGAAAACTTATTGGGTTTTGTACAACATGATGCTATATTGAGTTATGAAAACCCTTTTGGCCCATATTTTGATACAGGATATGTATGGGGCACCATGGATAACAGAAGAATTTATTTAGGATGGAGTTATAAATTAAAATAAACAATCATGAAATAGCCATAATTCTAAGCAGCATACAAACCGAAAAAGAATATGTGGCGTATTCCCTGCCCGATGGCAGGCGGGCATATGACATTAAAAACAAAAACATTTACACATGAAAACAACAATTTTAACAACAATGATGCTTCTGAGTTTTATACTACTAAAACCGGCGAGTACTTTTTCTCAAAATAAAAAAACAAAGGACATGCGCACACTTGAATTAAAGATCGGCGGAATGACCTGTGAATCGGGTTGTGCAAAGGGAATTGAAAACTCCGTGTATAAAATAAAGGGGGTTAAAAAAAGCCAGGTAAATTATGATACACAAATAGCTACTTTTATTTTTGACGCCAACAAAACCAGTAAAGAAGAAATTATAAAAGTCGTTGAGAATTTTAATCCCGGAGAGGTTGCCGAAAGAAAATATTCGGTTACTTTAATTAACTTTAAAGAAAATGAAAAATAAAGTCACATGCATCCTGCTTGGATTATTATTTATAACAGCAATAGGGTTCGCACAAAAAAATACTCAAGTAAAAATTAAAACTACTGCTGAATGTGATATGTGTAAAAAATCTATTGAGTCAACACTATACAAATTAAAAGGAGTTAAAAAAGTAAAAGTTGATCTTACTTCAAAAGAAACATTTGTAATTTATAATCCCAAAAAAATAACTGTAGAGGAAATTAAGAAAGCAATTGTTGCCGCCGGATATGATGCAGATGATATGAAAGCAAATGTGAAGGCATACAAAGCACTTCCTGAATGTTGTAAAAAGGGAGAGCCTCACCAGGAAAAATAAAATAAATCATGAGTCTTATAAAAGCTGTAAAAGGAATATCTCCAAAATTTGGAAACGATTGTTACCTCGCTGAAAATTGTACCGTTGTGGGTGATGTTACCATGGGAGACAATTGCAGTGTTTGGTTCAATGCTGTTGTTCGCGGCGATGTGAATTCCATAAAAATGGGAAACAAAGTTAATATACAGGATGGAGCCATAATTCATTGCACTTACCAAAAAGCAGCAACTACATTGGGTAATAATGTTTCTGTTGGACATAGAGCTATTGTGCATGGCTGCACAGTGCATGACAATGTACTTATAGGCATGGGAGCTATTGTAATGGACAATGCAGTGATAGGAAGCAATTCAATAATCGCAGCCGGTGCAGTGGTATTGGAAAATACTATTGTTGAACCGGGATCTATTTACGCAGGCGTTCCTGCCAAAAAAGTGAAGGACATAAACCAGGAATTAATTAATGGAGAGATAAACCGCATCGCCAATAATTATATTATGTATTCAGGCTGGTTTAAAAATACCAATAAAGAATAAATAAATTACCATCGGAAGTTCTCAGGATCTTTAATTTCCATCAACACAAACGCTCCCCAATACTTGGGCTGGGGGTATTTTAATTTTAGTTGTTTCTGTGTTTTCATCAAGTTTCTCAATCATTTCTTTTAGAAATACAATTTATGGGTTAAAAAAATTACTCCTGCCCTATTGTTCGGTGTAATTTTGCTACATAAATCAAACAAAAAATGGAAGCGAAAAAAAAGATAAAGCTACAAGAACTGAAAACACAAAGTTTTATAACTAGTCTTGACAAATCAAAAAGTGAAACTATCAATGGTGCAGGAGGAGGTGCAGTAAACACTCAAGATAATTGCTACCATACTGACTGGACTTGTTGGAGTGACATAAATGGTAATGGCCAAATTGATGGATATGAGCCATTTATATCCAAAATGGTTAGTGATTTTGGTCTTTGTTTACCTCTTGAAATAATTTACAATTCAATGGTAGGATATAATTAATATGAGCAACCTAATAGCCGCTATTGTCAATTATAAGAACACCCCTCCAAGATAGCTGCATCAGTTGCCGAAATTACCTCTATTATTGAAAGTCGCTTAAGCATGAATTGCTCAGAAGTAACAAAGTTGGTTATATATTGTATTGAGGTGCGACAATATATCATTACACAAATGCTAATAATAATGGGGGAGAAAAAAATCCCCCATTAAATTTAAATAGTAATCCTATTTAAATGGCATTTTACTCTTCAACTTCCCTTCCACCCATGCACTAAAATCAAATAAATAAAACGCTTGTTTCTCATAAGGATTGTTTTGCAGCTGCGAAAGCTCTCTTTTCAAACTATGCAAATTCCTTATATAGATTTCTTTACCTTTTACGCCGCCTAATTGTTTCTTAAAAAATTCGAGCATCAGACTTTCCACCTGAAAAACAATATTTCGTTTGATTAAATATTTTTTCGCGGAGGCATAAGCCGACTCAAGTGCCTGTTCATCTTCAGCATCAAAGTATATTACCATATTAATCAACCTAAACATAGAATGCAAATCCGTCCTCACCACATTATCCAGATTTGAAATAGAAAAATTCAAGACTTTTTTCGCCAGCCCATAGTCTTTTGATGAAACAGCTGCCTTTAACAATTGAAAGCAGATCGTAATTTTATCTTCAGGGGTCATCTGCATTTGCACACCATTTTTTATTTTTTCAAAGTGTGTTTTTGCAATATCTATTGCATCCTTATATTTTCCAATAAGATTATAACGTTCAAGCTCGAGTTTAACCACTAACATATCAATTGTATAAACAGAATCGGGTTGATATTTGCTTGTCTGTTTTGAAAAGTCCTTTAAATATTTAACTGTTAGTGGCATTTCGGAAAAAAATTTATTCTTTGCCTGACACATTCCTAAATTATATAAACTCATTATATATGAACCACTCCTATCAGCTATTAGTTTAGGCCTAAGCTGAAATTCATTAACCAAAACCTTACCATAATAATAGGCTTTATCATATTCATATATCATATAATGATATGCGAACCGATTTAAGTAATAATGAGTCAATGCACCAAAGGAAATTGCCTTTTTTTCATTCGCTAATAAATCAGAGGTTAATAATTCTTTCATCTCATGTGCATCATTTTTTTTTCGGATGTATCCTGTTTTCTGACGTTTTAAAAAAAATATCATTGATAATCTCAAAAAATCATTTGCGTTTTGAAGTTGCTTTACATTTAAATCAGATTTGTCAAAAAAAACTTCTATTTCCTTGGGGGTCACATTTGTAAATGATCTGATTCTTAACAATTCCAAATCCCATCTATTTAGTTCTGCTATACAACTAAACCTTTCATAATTTTCAGCCAGTTGGCGTGTCTTTTTCAAAATATTCTCACACAACTTAAACAATCCCTTTTTGAATAAAATTTCGATGTGATTAAGATAATTTCTCAATTCATTATCAACGGATGATTCGCGATGATATGCAGCCAAGGCATTTAAGATAAGATTTTGAAGATAAAATTTTATCTCCGCAAAACGCCCATCCGACACTTCTGCCTTCAATTTATACTTTAGTTCGCCTTCATCATAATTTTCTTGTTTTTCTATTAAATCAAACAATCGGATTGCAAATGTTTCAGTAGTGTGAATCGAAAAAAGCTTAACGTATCGCTTTTCAGATTTGGTTAATGAGTGTATAAGTTGATGCAAATGTGTATTTGGAGTCTTCATTTAGAAATACAATTTATGATTATTTAAAGTTACTATTTTATTTTATATCGCTATAATTTTACCAAAATCACATGCGCAAATGAAAAACAAATTTGAAATTTTTAAAAAAATCGGATTTCACTATTGTAAAAAAGATATGGAGAAGATTACTGGACAAATGTTCATGCCATTTATGCCGATGCCAAGAATCACACCCTCCATCGGCCATCTCAATATGACCAATTCAGAACCCCAGTTAGTCCCTGGATAGCCAGTGAAAATGATTAAAACAAACCTTTTCAACTCTCAATTAGAAATCCAATTTTTACATCTTTTAACTTACTTTACTCTTCGAGTTTCCAATAGTTTTAGCCATATTAATTAAATCCATACGTTATGTTAAAAAACATACTTTACTCTTTCATTCTTTTACCATTCATTACTAATGCTCAATCTACCTCTTTAAAAAAGTGTTTTGGAGGGACAAATGCCGATGTTGCCTTTCACTCAGTAAAAACATCGAATGGCCATATTGCATTAGCCGGTTATTCATCGTCATCAAATGGAGATACTCCCATAAATTATGGAGGTACTGATTTTACGTTTTTAATTATCGACACCTCAGGGACTGTTATTTCCACAAAAAATTATGGAAGCAGTGGAAGTGATGCAGCATACTCACTTACAGAATGCAGGGACAATGGGTTTGCTATTATTGGTGTTTCCGATAAGGCAGACTCTAACGTTACACTTAACAAAGGGCAATTTGATATTTGGATTGTTAAAACTGACGCTCAAGGAAATTTATTATGGGAAAAATCCTTCGGAGGCTCTTCCTCCGAACACGGTTATGGTATTTTACAAACACGCGATAACGGTTTTCTTCTTGCAGGAAAAACTAATTCTTCTGATGGGGATGTAACGTCAAACCATGGCGCATCAGATGGCTGGTTAATAAAAACGGATTCCATTGGAAATCTTTTATGGGAAAAAACCTATGGTGGTACGTTAAGTGATGGTTTTTATTCAATAACGCTATGCAGCAACAATGACATATTGGTATGTGGGCATTCAGCATCCTCTAATGGTAATTTAACGTTTAATAACGGAGCAGAAGATTTATGGGTAATGAGACTTGATAGTGTCGGAACTGTATTATGGTCTAAATCCTTTGGAGGAACACAATATGAAGGAGGGGAATCAATTGTTGAGACATCAAGTGGTGATATCGTTGTTATTGGAGCAACCGACTCGAACAATGGAGATGTTACCGGCAGTCATGGATTAACAGACTCGTGGTTGATAAAACTAAATGCGACCGGTAATTTGAAATGGAAAAAATGTTTTGGCGGAACATTGTTTGACTATTCCTCCTCTATAATCGAAACTGAGGATAAAAAGTATTTATTTTGCGGGCAAGCAAGATCAAACAACGGAGACCTAAATGGTAATTCTATTTTTGGCCTTGAGGACTATTGGGTTGTTAAAACTGATACCAACGGGGCAATTATTTGGCAAAAAAATTACGGAGGGACTGGACCAGACTATGCAAACAGTATTATATCCCTTGGCGATGATAAGTATGTTGTTGTTGGTAACACCACATCAAATAACAATGATGTTTCCGGAAATCACAGTGCTGACAATGATGCATGGGTTTTGATCGTAAAAGACCAAGCTAATACCACTTCTATTAATTCATACTCGGCGAAAACTAAAGTTTACTATACTGCATATCCTAATCCGGCTAACACAACTTTTTATCTTGATCTGCAAAGTGCATTCAGCTCAGAGCTATCTCTTATTCTCTATAACAACCTAGGTGAAAGAGTTATCGTTAAAGACAAAGTGATCGCAGGTGATCGTTTGGTAATTGATGTTTCACATATTCCTGCGGGGATATACTACTTAGAAATAAATGACACTAACAATACCGGTATAAGTAGAATTATAGTTCAAAAATAGATTTTCACACTCGTATTAAAAATTAATTTACTCGTTTAGAAAACAAATTTTTGGCCAAATAATATTGACGTCTCGCAGAAAGAGATTCCATTTTCAGTACCCAAAAAAAGTTTCATATATCTTTTCCAACATGCGTTTTGGATTTCATTTTAGAAATACAATTTATAGTTATATAAAATTAGAATTAACTTTTTATGTGTGCCAATTTTAAACTCAAATACTAAAACCAATGAGAACACTGCATACTATTTTACTTATGATTTCTTTCCGTTTATTAGTATTAGCCCAGACAGGGATAGTATTAGATTATCCTAACGGAGGAGAAACTTTACCTTCAGGCATTGCTGACACTATTAGATGGACTGATTTTCCGAGCCAGGCAAACACAACAGTTAACTTATTCTATTCAACGAATGGAGGCAGCACGTGGGCCACGATTAAAAACAAAGTCCCCAATACCGGTATGTATGCGTGGGCCATACCTAATACCGCATCAGCACAATGCAGAGTAAAAGTAACAACCAATTACGGAGCCTTTGCGACAGATATGAGCGACAATGATTTTACAATTACCGGTGGTGCAACATCAATTGTACCACCCGATATAAACGGTAATTTTCATGTGCATTTCAATGCAAACTCCAAAGAAATTATAATAAAAAGCCTGTCCATTCAGGAATCCCCATACACCCTTTATTTATACAACCTGCTTGGGGATTTTATTTTCTCAGTAGAAAACCAAGGCAATTCATCCTTTTACATACCTGATATAACGTATGGTATCTACATAATAAAAATTGACCAGACTAGATCTTTTCCATACATACAAAAAATACAATTAACAGATAAATAAAACTAAAGCGTGCAGAAATACAATCAACACAAATTTTTAATAAAAAATGAAGCCAAAGAAAAAAATCAGAAGAATTAACATCGGATAATTTTATTACAAGTACATATAAGTTATACTTAAAAGTTCTTTATACCTAATTTCCCATCAACACAAACGCTCCCCAATAATTGGGCTGAGGATATTTTAATTTGAGCTGCTTTTGCGCTTTAAGAAAAGCATCCTGTTTGTTTCCGGAGACAGCAAAGTTTTTATAAAAATTTGTCATCAGGTCAACAGTAGCATTATCACTCACGGTCCATAAACTCATAATAACAGATTTAGCACCAGCAACCAGGAACGAACGCTGTAAGCCATAAACACCCTCTCCAACTTTCACATCTCCTAAACCTGTTTCACAAGCACTCAGTACAACAAGTTCGGTATTTTCCAATGACATGTTCATTGCTTCATAAGCAGTTAATACACCATTGTTGCTAGACTGGTGGTCGCTTTTTCCTGCAAATGCATCTTCTGCACCCGCCAATAAAATTCCTGAACGATGAAGTGGATTTTCTTTGGCTTTTGATGTTTCGATACCCAATACTTTTTCAGCATCGGGATTTCGTATTGCAGGTAAAAAGAAACCATGCGTTGCAATATGTAAAATTTCGGAGGAAGTTGATTTTACATTCTCCTCATTGGCATTTAATTCTAAATATGTTTTTGTTTTATATCCGGCTGCTTTTAAGATCTTCTCAATGTTCTCTACTTCTTTTTTTGTTCCCGGCAGTTCACTGATCTTTCCATTTGTTCCGTATTTAGGATAACCGTACAATGAGGCTGTCTTTTTTATGTTCGCCTTTTTATCGGCAGCAAGTTTCACTTTTAACACTTCTTTTGAATTTCCTACCAGCACGATAATTTTCGTGTCTATTAAATATTTGCCGGATGGATCTTTAATCGTGTTAAGACTGATCTGATTGTACACACCATCAGGAGAAATATACAATGTTTTTTTTCCTTTTGTTAGTTGATCTATTCCACTCCAGAACTGGAGATAAGTATCTTCTGCATCAACTAGTTTTTTTATTCCTGCCCTATATGATTTTATATATGTTGTTTCAAGGTCATTTCCATTTTTTAACAAAACAAATTTTGGTTCGTTGATCGTGGTTTTATCAATTACCAAGGCGGCGTAATAAACAGAATCAACAAAAACTCTTTTGAATTTTCTAAACTGAACTATTTCAACTATTGCTTCGTCTGGTTTCAGTGATTGAACCAACTCCTTAAATGACACATGATGTTTAACCACGTCACTGCCAAATATTTCTGATTCGGAAGACAACTCCTTCTCCAATTTATTAGTCATCGTTTCCAACGAATCAAGATTTATTTTTTCTTCGACGAGTTCATCTTTAGAAAGCGTGTATAAACGAGCCAGATTTTCTTTTTGATCCAGCCATTGGCTGTATTTTTTTTGCAAGCCCTCATTACCGCTTGCCATAATTTGCTGCCTCACCTTATTTGATGAATTTAATAAAAGTGCCTTGGTTCTTATTTGCGTATCATACATCAATGCGATCATTTCCGGGTACGCAGACCCTGCCTCCATGCAAAAAGAATTAAACCTGTTTAGTCTTGGCGACATCTTGGCCCAGAATTTACTTTTTTCACTCTCACTCATTGGAGCAAAATAAGCATCAATGTATCCTAATGTTGCTGCAATAACTTTTTTATAACTCTCCTTCGCTTCCTGCATATTATTTTTCTGCCATTCAAAAATCGCATGATCCTCGAGACTGTTTATATACTCCGGATGATTTTCTCCTAATATTTTTTTTCTCACCTCCAATGCCTTCGCAAGCAAGGGCGCAGCTTCATCTAAACGGTTGTTTATCCTGCAATAATTCCCAAGGTCACTAATTGTAGAAGCATAAGAAGGATGTTGCTCACCCAATTTGTTTTTATAAATTCCTGTTGCTTCTTTTAAAAGATCTTCTACTTTTTCATTTTTCCCCATATCCATATATAAAGTAGCAAGGCCTCTTTTTAAATGAGCGTAATCAGGATGTCCTTTACCCAGTTTTTTCTCTTTCATTCGAATGGCATCCAGGTAAACTTTTTCAGCCTCATCATATTTGGCCATGCCTTGATATAAATGAGCAAGATTTATTGTAAGCTTAACATAATTGCTTGAACTTTCTTTCAAATTTAATTTAGCCACTTCCAGGCACTCCTTGATTAGCTTTTCCGCCTCTTCATTTCTTCCTACTGCCTGAAAAAGCATCGCCTGATTATTGAGAGCAATTGCATAGGGCAAGGACTTTTTTCCAGGCTTCTCTGCACTCATTGCAACCGATTCCACAATTAACTTCTCTGCATCATTATAACGGCCCATATCTTTATACAATACCGCCTTATTATTTATTGATGCGCTATGATCCTCTTCTCCCTTATTGTATTTTCCCCTAATAGAAAGGGAAAGGTCCGTTAACGAATCTGCTTTGTTATATCGGCCTGTTGAATGATACAATAGAGCCAGGTTACTTGCAGGCCGAGCAAATTCAGGTGTGCCATCCTTTTGCAGTTTTTTATAAATCATCATTGATCGTGTAAAAGCAAGTTCGGCTGACGTATATTTACCACTTGCAAAAAGCATTTCGCCGGTCATGTTCAAGTCCCTGGCTTTTTCTTCAAGATCAATATTGTCAATATTAGGAACTTCATCTTTTTTAATATTCTTTGCGCCTTTAGCTGTTTCAAGCCCTTCTAATACGAGAGCCTTATGCTTATCGGCCTTTTCTTTAGTTTCAAATAATCCGGCATTGTCCGTAAATGAAATTGCATAATTAAAATCTGCGGCATCATAATCTTTTCTAAATGTGTCGAAATTATTCTTAACCCTGCTCTTGACCTTATCTGCTACTTTATTTTTCAATTTAATAGCATCGTCGTTTCCTATCTTATTGTCTACTGTATTATTGATTTTATCTTTTAATTTCCCGGGGAGTTGTGCAAAGGAAATTGACGAGACCAAAACAAAACCTATAAATCCTATATTTTTCATTTTTAAAATAATTATGCCCTATAAATATAGCAAAAGCTATACTTGTAGGGCACAACAAAATTTCAGGGCAATGCAGCTAAGATTCCGAAAAAGCAAAAGTTTACCTAGCTTAAAGGATCGTTCTTACTTTAATAGTATAAGATGGCCGGTCTCCTCCACTTTATTTCCCTGCGAGCAGGCTGAAGAATAAACTATCCGATACACATACACATCCTGCATTGCCATTTCTCCCTCTACTTTTCCTTCCCAGGCATTATCAATATTGCTTGATTCAAAAATTTTATTTCCCCAGCGGTCAAATATTTTCATATTGAATGAATAAATATCATTTCCATAAGCCTTAAATTTTTCATTGATATTGTCGCCGTCAGGTGTAAATGTATTTGGAATAAAAAGCGATCTTTCATCAAAGCACGTTTGAATATTTATAGTTAGCGAATCCATTCCTTCACAACCACCTGCAGTTTTTACCGTAACATAATATGTCGTTGTTTCTTCCGGACTAGCGACAGGGCTTGCACAATCAGTACAACTTAAACCACTTGATGGTATCCATGAATACGAAACCCCTGGAGAAGAATTTATCAACGTACTAGCGCCCAACATAATCGTTTGATCAGGACCTGCATCAACTGAAGCACTTGCACCGCTCACTACTATATAGTCAAGTTGCTCCAGTGTATCGGCGCCACAGAAACTCATGAGAATAAGTGCAACTGCATAGGAGCCCGGGATATTATATTCAATTCCCTGCGGATTTTTTGTTACTGATGTTGAAGGATTTCCGCCCGGGAAAAACCATTGATACGTTGCTGTTGTTGTATCACACAAGCTGCTTAAGTCATTAAAATTCACTTTAGTTCCGCAATTCACCTGAGTAGCATCTGAACCAAAATTTGCTTCTACCGGCTCTATACCGCCACAAGTGTTTGAACAAAGCTTCGCAATAATCGCATCATTTACTCCACCCATTACCGATTGATATGCGCCCGGTGTCACTGGAAAAGGACCCGGTGTAGAACCTACTACATATATATAACCAGCATCAACTGCGATATGTCCGCCGGAATTTGCGTCGTCATGTCCCAGATCTCCAAGAAAACCACTACAAATAAGGCTTCCACTGCCGTCAAACTTTGTTACATAAAAATCTTCGTCGCCACCAAAATAGGTTTGATACGCACAGGATGTAACAGGAAAATCAGGACTATATGTATCACCAAAAAAATAAATATCATCATTACCATCAATGGCAACACCGAATCCTTCATCAATATTAACACCGCCAAAATACGTTGACCAAAGCCTGTTACCTGTTGAAGAAAATTTTATAAAAAAGGAATCAAAGATTCCGTTGTTAACTAATTGATATGCTCCCGGAGACACAGGAAAATCAAGTGAGTTTGTCCAACCAGTAAAAACAATATTATTAGAACCATCTACATCAACGCCCGAACCATAATCAGTACCCGATCCGCCATAATATGTGGCCCAAAGTTGATTACCTGCAGCATCAAATTTTACGACATATCCATCATCTCCCAGTGATAATGCGGCCTGGAAGCAACCTGCCGTTGAAGGAAAATCTGCTGCATCGGTATTTCCTACTGCAATAATATTACCTGGGCCATCAAAGGTAATACCATACCCCAACTCACGGCCAGATCCACCAAGATATGTTGCCCATGAGAGAGTACCTGCACCGCTGAATTTTGCAACGTATGCATCAGAAGTTCCTCCTCCAAATGTATTTTGAAATGCTCCTGCAGAACACGGAAAATCGTTCGACTTTGTATTTCCTGTTATCACAAAATCTCCTGCTGCATTGCACGCAATATCATAACCTACACCGCCCTCATCTGCGCTACCACCAATGAACGTACACCAAAGCCTCGCTCCTGCTGCATCCAGCTTTAATAAATACGCATCATAAGTTCCGTTCTTTGCAACCTGGTATGCTCCCGCAGAAATTGGGAAATTTGGAGAGTTAGTATATCCTGTTACTCCAATATTACTGGAACCATCACAAATAATTCCGTAAGCCAGTTCGTATTGACTGCCGCCAAAATATGTTGCCCAAACTCGGTTGCCGTTGGCATCCATTTTCAAAACAAAAATATCCATTGCCCCTGCAAAGTTCGATTGAAATGCACCCGGGCTTGTTGGAAAACCTGTACCCACTGCGCGTCCTGATACTACAGCATTTCCAGAACCATCAATTGCAATATCATCTCCACGTTCAAATTTGGTTCCGCCATAGTATGTCACCCATGGATCTATGATCAGCGAAAATGCTGAGTTCAAAGTTCCCAGTTCAAAGTTCAACGTTGTGCCGTCTAATTTGTATCCTGCTTTTACATCAACAATTTTTCCGTTAATATTTTGATATACTTTTGGCATTGACTCCACTATTTCTCCAACTGAAGTAGCAATTTTTAATTCGCCATTTAAAAGAGAAATATTAACAGCACCATCATATTTTAATTTAATATCGTCGGGGTTTCCACCTCTCTTCACAACAATATCATATTTAATTCCCTCTGCTTTGCCACCATAAAAAACCACATCTATGTTGGGATAAATATTTTCATAAACCACTTTTGTATACCCACTCACATTCAGTATTCCATCCTTACAATGGCCGTAATAATAATTAGTGTATCCGCCTGTTTTATCGTAAGCTTTTTCATTCGTTGTATTATTCATTCCCTCAAAATCCAAATCAATACGATGCCCCGTGACTCCTGAAAATAGTTCTTCTTCACCTGTCGCATCCACATCAATGTTCTTCATGCGCGACAATACAACACTGAAACCATTCTTTCTCAAATATATTTCTTTGCCTCCTCCCGATCCATAAAACAAAACATCTGATCGCAAATTACCATCCATATCTGTCAACTGTCCTTTGTTCTCAACAAACTCAATAAGATTTTCCGATATAGATTTATTTTGGTGGAGCGAATTTGAAGCGGAACTAAAAGCTGCTGAAAAAACTGTAAAGCAAATCAACAATTGAACTTTAATAGACATGTATTTTATGGGTATTATATTAGGTGGGTTCTAAAAATTCACTTTTAGAGATTTGACTAAAAATCGGAGAACC
>CAZQIC010000008.1:0-70475 GCA_964593555.1 uncultured Bacteroidia bacterium
TGAAATTAAAAGTGAAGTATGCATAATAAACTTAATCGGTATAAACTCTAATATAAGGTAGAAATGTAAATACTCTACAAAAATTATAGAATATATTTCTAATTTCATTAAAAAAAGTTTACATTAGCTTAGCATCGGTTTCCCCAAACAAAATAAAATGAAGATAAAATCTATACTTTTTGTTTCCTTCTTCTTACTCACAATCAGCATTTTTTCTCAACCTGTAATTACCCCTATTTCAAATAAATGCTGGAACTCAAACGGGCAATTGCTTTCGGCTCTTCCTGGCGGAGGGACTTTTAGCGGACCGGGTGTATATGGCACTTATTTTTACCCGAGTTCTGCGGGTATCGGAACACATACAATAACTTATACAAACGGAGGTCAGGTTGCAACAACAACTGTAACAGTAAACCCTGCTCCAGATGCTCTTATATCCATAGACTATACCTATTGTAGTGACACAAGTCATATGCCCCCTTATAACTATCAGAATTATGCCTGTTACAGAAATGACTGGTGGGACGTTAATCAGGGCACATGGGGCTATGGACCTGTAAATGTTTGTGAGAGCGCTATTAACACATACTCTGTTGCCGGCACATCCGGGAACACTTATACATGGACAATAGTAGGTGGTAATATTACATCCGGACAAGGATCTGCAAACGCAACGGTTACCTGGGGTGCGCCAGCAGTTGGACAAATAAAAGTTGTTGTCAGAAATGCGTTTGGCTGCGTAGACTCTTCTCTAGTTTGTGTTTCCATAAAAAAGAAACCCACCGCAAATTTTACGGCAAGCAATGTTTGTCTTGGTATAGCGACACAGTTTACAAATTTATCTACTGGCGCCATTAGATATTACTGGAGATTTGGCGATGGAACAACTTCAACCCAAGCTAATCCCGCACATATTTATCCTGCAGGAGGTAATTATACTGCAACTTTAACCGCTATCAACGAATGTGGTTGTGAAGACACATACACACAAACTGTTAATGTCAATAATTTACCGGGAGCAAAAATAATTTGTCCTTCTACTATTTGTCATGGCGATACCGTAACTTATTATACCGACGCAAATTGCGGTACATATGCTTGGTCCACCGCCGGGGGTGCAATTGTAACCGGACAAGGGACAAACAGGATCTTGATCAAATGGGGTAACGGCCCATCTGGCACAATAACATTAAACACCTCAGGCTGTAATCCTACGCATTGTAATATGCCAACAACGGTTACAATTCCAATTATACAACCCAATCCGGTAATCGTTGGGCCAACTGTTGTTTGCGAGTTTGATATTGAGAATTATACTTTACCATCATGGCCTGGAGCAATTTACAACTGGAGCATTGTTCCTCCGGGAGCCGGTAATATTACAGGTGGGCAAGGATCTAACACTGCCGAAGTTCAATGGTTAAACGGAGCTGCGTATCCGAATGCGCAATTGGTTGCGACTGTTGGCAGCCCTTTTATTGGATGCCAGGTAAATGCAGCACTTAATGTGCAGATAAAACCTTATTTCAGTGTAAACGGAACTAATTCTGTATGTAAAGGCACAACAACATATTTATCGGCCACCCCCGGAAATAGTTTTAACTGGATAATTTCAGGTGCTGGAAATGTTGTTAGCTCCGGACAAGGAACAGGCGTTGCGGGCATTACATGGGCAGCTCCGGCAGGCACATATACTTTAACTGTTACTCCGGCTGTCCCGGCAAATTATTGTAATAGTATCGTGACAAAAGTTTTTTACGTTCGTGATGTTAATCCATTGGATTCTATAATGGGAAATCCATATATCTGTCCTGGCTCAACATATTATTATTATGGATACATCAACCCATACATTGGAGGAACATATAATTGGAGTGTAACCAATGGTACTTTATCTGCCACTACCGGCTGGGGTGTTAGTGTTACATGGGGTGCTACCGGCCCATACTCTTTAACAGTAACACAAAGTTTCCAGGGCTGTACCTCCGGACCTAAAACACTTACCGTACATAATATTACTGTTGTTCCTCCTGTGATCACGGGATCTATAACCACTTGTGCAGGTAATAATCAAACTTTTGTTTACAGCGTACCTTACCTTACGTCAAACAGTGGTGGTGGTGTTAGTTATGGCTGGTCAATTAGTCCTGCATCCGCCGGAAATATAATATACGGATGGAATACGAACTCTATAGGTGTTCGCTACAATACGGGGGCGGTAGGAACTGCTACAGTTAATCTTGCTATTAATGTTTGCGCAAGTGTGGTAAACGTTAAATTGCCAATAACAATACTTCCTTCGCCTAACCCTGGTATTCTTACTCAAACTTATTTGTGTCCCGATTCTTTTGTTATGCTTACTTCGAATGCCGTATGGCCAGCATATTTATGGTCGGCCGGGGGTACGAATGCCGCAAATTCAACAATAAAAATAAAAACATCCGGGTCATATGCACTTACTGTTACAGCTCCAAATGGATGTACTGCCACCACGTGGAAGTATGTTCCTATGGAGAGAAAGCCCGTTGCAACAATAACAACCGACAGGTTTAGATTATTTTGCATAGGCACACCAATTAATATTATTTTAAATGTTCCGGCAGGTCAGGGATATAGTTTTCAATGGTATAGAAACGGGACCTCAACCGGAATAACTACAAGTACTTTGTTAGCTGTAGCAACTGGAACGTATACAGCTATAACTACTAACCCTTGGGGCTGCACAAACTCTTCTGTACTTTCTGTTGATACTGTGCGGTGCGGTGCAGGTGGTGGACCTGGCGGTGGACCATTCCCGGGCGGAGGACCTCCAGGTGCAGGTGCAGGTGCGGGCGGCGCAGGCGGTGCAGGTGGTGGTGCCGGCGGTGGTGCAGGTGGATCTGGATTTATGGGTAAACAACCTGGCGGCAATGGAGGTTCGGGATTAAATACTTTATCTGGTGGTATTAGTGGTGTTCAAATGCCCTCACTTTTAAGTGCGCAACAAATTTGTTCAAGATTTGTAAAATTCACCGATCAATCTCCTCCATCTCCTGTTGAATGGTATTGGAATTTTGGTGACCCTGGCAGCGGCCTTTTGGATACATCTAATGCGACAAATCCATTACACACCTACCCTGCTGCAGGATATTACCTGGTAACATTATGGGCAAAATATCCTCCTCAAATGTGGGTTTGGGATACACTTCAAATTGTTATACCCGCTTGGCCTCATTTCGACTGGAGTGTAAATTGTCCAAGCAACGTAACATTCTATGATCTTTCAACTCATGCTCCTGGTTATCCGATTACTTCATGGAACTGGGCATTTGGAGATGGTGGTACTTCCTCCGCTCAAAATCCAAATCACAGTTATGCTGCAGGAGGAGTTTATTCTGTTACATTGACAATTACAGCAGGTAGCTGTACCGTTCGCAGGTACTACAATGTTAATGTTCCCAATACCCCTACATCTAATTTTTCGTTTCCTATTGTCTCATGCGCCGGAACACCCACTCAATTTACCGACCTTTCAGTAGGAGGAGGCTCTCCTCTTATCCAGTGGTGGTGGACATTTGGGGATGGTGCAACATCTAATCTTCAGAATCCGCTGCGAACATATGCCCCGGGTACTTATACCGTCTCACTCTGGGTACAAAACGGAAATGGCTGTACGGCTATAAGTTCACAATCATTAACAATAGCTAATCCAACAGGCACTGGAACGATTACGGCCAATCAACCAATAAATGGAAGTGGACAAATAACTTTTTGTGAAGGAGATTCCGTAACACTTACGTCTCCATTAGCCACCACATATGCATGGTCTACAGGAGCAACTACACAATCTATAACAGTGAAAACCGCAGCAACTTATGCTGTTAACACATATAGTGTTGGACTTTGTCAGTTTGCTACAGCGCCTGTTGTTGTTATTGTGCGGCCACTGCCAAAATTTGACTGGTATTATCCTAATCCAAAAATGTGTGCGGGAGGAAGTTCGTGGATGTGGGCATGGAACGTTACCGGAAATCCTGCTTATCAATGGTACAATTCATCTGGTGCAATAACTGGTGCTCCCGGAACATACTCCTATTTTAATGCAACCTCAACAGGAACATATACTTTAGTTACAACGCTAAATGGCTGTGTCTATACCAAGAGTATAAATGTTGTGCCTGTTCCATCACCGGTTGTAACGATAAATGGTCCTAAGGACTTGTGTCCTGGTGAAGTTTCCACGCTCACAGCATCTGTAGTAAGCGGAACCCAGCCTATGTCCTATTATTGGTGGGCAGGGCAAACGGCTTCAACTATTCGCGTTACCGCTCAAGGACAATATGGAGTTAGTGTAGTAGATAGTAATGGATGTTGGACATCAGATAATACGGATATCTATACTCACCCTGGACCTGATTTAAGTTCGTTCCCTGTTGGTTGTTATACACGCTGTGTTTCTGAAACAGTTTATGGTCCTCCGGGCTATTCAACTTATACTTGGTTATACAATGGGGCTTTATTCGCAAACACTCAAAATATAACAACCACCCAAAGTGGCCAGTATAATTTGGCCCTTACAACTGGATTTGGCTGTACTGATACATCCGGTGATCTGTTTCTAAATATTGTTCCTAATCCTGTGGCTAATGCGGGACTAAACAAAGCAATTTGTCCTGGTGATAGTACAAGACTTAATGGTACAGGAACAAATCCTGTTGCCACCGTAAACGTATTCCAGTGGACTCCTTCAGGATCCTTAAGTAGCGGAACAGTTGCCAACCCAATAGCAACACCTCCATCTACAATGGGATATGAATTAGAAGTTGTTGATATGAACGGTTGCAGAGATAAAGACACTGTTGAAATAACCGTGTATTGCAATCTTCCAATCATAACAGCCACAGGCGACTCTATTTGTAAAGGAAGTTGTGCGGATGTAAGTGCTGCCGTTAATCCAGGTACTGGAACACCGCCTTTTAACTTTTTATGGAGTACAGGGCAAACAGGAGAGGGACCTCATAGTTTATGTCCTACAATAACTACTACTTATTCTGTTATAGTTACTGACTCAATGGGATTTGTTGCTGCAGATTCTGTCACCATATTTGTTCATCCAATAATGACATTGCAGATGTCTTCAAAAGATGCATTATGTAATGGGGCTGATAACGGCTCTGCAAATGTTGTTGTATCCGGAGGAACGCCCGGCTTTACATATTCATGGTCACCGGTAACTTCAACAACAGATAGTACCGGAAGAGTATTGGCTCCAGGAACATATTCTGTTTTAGTTACAGATGCAAATGGTTGTACAATAACTGACACCATTAGTGTTTCTGAACCGCCTATACTCGTATCATCAGCAATTGCGGTTGGGGCACGATGCCAGACAAATAACGGATCTGCCACTGCAAATGCAGTTGGAGGTACTGCACCTTATACTTATTATTGGTCGAATGGTGTTGCCGCTTCAGGTAATCCTAATTTAGTTAGCGGTCCTTATTCTGTAACCGTAACCGACGCAAATGGATGTACTGATTCCAGCTCTGTATTTATCACAGATACTCCGCTTCCTGTTGCAAGCTTTACAGAAGATGACACAGTTGGTTGTACACCATTATGTGTTACTTTCACAAATACTGCAACCGGAACACTTGCTGCATGGACTTTTGGCGGTCTGTCTGTTGGAACAGGCAGCCCTATAACACATTGCTTTACAACACCCGGACAATATTCAGTTTCATTAATTGTAACTGATAGTAATGGCTGTACTGCGACACTTACAAAAACAAATTACATTACAGTACACCCGGTTCCAACGGCCAGCTTTACTGCACAGCCACAGCCCGCTACTATATTAAATCCTTTGGTTGGGTTTACTAACTTAAGTTCAGGAGGAACTATTTACACTTGGAACTTTGGCGATAACTCTGGAAGTACAGATGTAAACCCTTCGCACAAATACGAAGTTATAGGGCAATACACGGTAAGCCTGATCGTAGAAAATGATTTTGGATGTAAAGATACCTTTGTTCAGGTAATCATTATAGATCCTGATTATATCATCTATTTCCCTAATGCCTTCACGCCAGGAAATGACGACAATAACAATAATACCTTTATCCCAAAAATGGAAGGGGCCGATAAGTTTGAAATGTGGATATACGATCGTTGGGGCAACCAAATCTTTAACGGAACAAGTCAGTTAGTTGGTTGGGATGGAAGGGTACAAGGAAAAGGAAATGCAATTGCGCAACAAGATGTTTATGTATGGGTAGTGAAAGTAATAGACGTATTGGGTGTAAAACACAAATACACAGGCCACGTTACTTTGGTGCGATAACAACCAACCAGACTTAAAAATTTTAAAGGCGGATCTCAAAAATCCGCCTTTTTTTTTCTTCTAAGGACGGAAGCGGACAGTGTAAATCTTCGGATAATCACCTTACCCCGATCAAGTACTGTAATTCCTATATCCTTATCACTTCTAAAATGAGTTTCGTCATTAATTTATATATTTGATTACGTTTTGTAACTAATAATCTAAAGCTTTTATCTTGAATACTGCATCTGAAAGAACAATAAAAAATATTTCAAAAGAGTTTAAATCGGGTTTGGTAAAAACCTTTGGCAGCGCTGTATATGGTATCAACGCCACTACGGTAACAGTTGAAGTAAATATTTCGCAAGGAGTAAATTTTTTTCTTGTGGGCCTGCCCGATAGTGCCGTTAAAGAAAGTCAGCAACGTATTGATGCCGCATTAAAAAATAATGGATTTAAAATTCCCGGCAAAAGTATTGTAGTGAATATGGCACCGGCCGATATAAGAAAAGAAGGATCGGCATATGATTTAACAATTGCAGTTGGAATACTTGCTGCATCGGAGCAAATAAAAAGCGAGGGGATTGGCAACTATATCATTATGGGCGAGTTGGCTCTTGATGGTGAAGTGCGCGGAATTAAGGGCGTGCTTCCAATTGCGATACAGGCACACAAAGAAGGCTTTAAAGGAATTATTTTACCCAAAGCAAATGCCAACGAAGCAGCGATAGTCAGTGGACTGGATGTTTATGGTGTAGAAAGCATAAAAGAAGTGATCGATTTTTTTAACGGTGATATTACTCTCGAGAAAACAATTGTAAATATTGAAAAAGATTTTTACGACAGATTAAAATTTTCCGATGTTGATTTTTCCGATGTAAAAGGACAAGAAAATATTAAACGCGCATTGGAAATTGCAGCGGCAGGCGGACATAATGTAATTTTGATCGGTCCTCCAGGTGCTGGCAAAACAATGCTGGCAAAAAGGCTTCCAACCATATTACCTCCATTGTCATTAGAGGAAGCACTTGAAACAACCAAGATACATTCTGTTGCGGGCAAAACCGGAAAAAATGTTGGACTTGTTACTGCGCGACCGTTTCGTTCGCCTCACCATACAATCAGTGATGTGGCACTTGTGGGCGGAGGCGGCGTACCGCAGCCTGGAGAAATATCATTGGCGCATAATGGGGTTTTGTTTTTAGACGAGTTGCCCGAATTCAAAAGAACCGTTTTAGAAGTAATGCGACAACCGCTGGAAGATAGAATAGTTACAGTTTCCCGGGCAAAATTTTCGGTAGAATATCCTGCAAGCTTTATGTTGATATCTTCCATGAACCCATGCCCTTGCGGCTATTACAATCACCCAGAAAAAGAATGCGTTTGCGCACCGGGTATCGTACAAAAATATCTTAATAAAATTTCCGGCCCCCTACTCGACCGGATAGATATACATATTGAAGTAACCCCTGTTTCGTTTAACGAACTCTCTGCTGAAAGAACTTCCGAAAAAAGCGACAGTATTCGGGAAAGAGTTATTAAAGCGAGACAAATACAACAGGAGCGCTACAAGAACAATGAAGGCGTTTACAGCAACGCCCAAATGAATTCGCAGCAATTAAGAAAACTTTGTCAGATTAATGAAGCAGGAACTCAACTTTTAAAAACTGCAATGGATAGATTAAAACTTTCTGCTCGTGCCTATGATCGCATTTTAAAAGTAGCCAGGACCATTGCTGATATGGATTCATCGGAATCCATTGAAACAAATCATTTAGCGGAAGCAATACAATATAGAAGCCTTGACAGAGAAGGCTGGGCAGGGTGAGGATCGATTGTTAGCAATTTATTGTTTAATTCAGAAATGCAATTACTAAAACTTAGACTTCTCAATGCGTGAGCAAAATTTTGCCACCGATTCCCAGTTTGAAAAATAAGATTCCCGAAGAGAGAATTCATTGTTTTTCAAATTCATCCGGAATTCTCCAACAACATTAGAAGTGGAACAATCAGTTAGTAAAATATATCCTTCAAACGTACCTGATTTTTCAAATACAGCATTTTCTTTATTATAATAATCCGCATTATATTTATAGTTAATATGGTTATAACACTTCGTCATAAAGAACCCGGGGTCCTTCTTTTTTAAAGATTCTTCTATAGAATAAATGATTTGCTTTTGAACAATTGAATCTGCTTCCTTTTTATTTATTACTTCGGGTTGCTCTGGAAAGAAATTGAGTAAATCCCCAAAGTTGTTTTTAGAAGTAAATGCTAAAATCCCAACTATAGAAAGTATCAGAAAGCTTTTTGATGCCATCTGTCAAATTTAAAGAATTTTCCGAACATTTCTGGTTGTATAAATTACAATAATCTCACCAATAATTATATTTATAATCCAGGAAGCATAAGAAGTTATAATAAAATTTGTTTGTTCTCCTATTCCTAAATACCAGGCTCCAAGGGGCGTTAATAAACGTAATGTTACACCCGAAAGGGTCATGCAATAACTTCTGATCATCCATCTGTAATGCCCTTCAATATCATTCTGTATAATTTTCTGTAAGGCAATGTAAGTGGGAATCATCCAGGCAAAGCTCATTAGGATAAACCCGAGACTAGCCCAAGGTCCTCCTTCTGCAAAAAAGGCAAGGTAAAATCCGGTGGGACCGGTTAAGTAAAGAATAGACACAATATAAATCTTACCCATCATTTTGTGGGTGCGTGAATGAACATCAATTAACCTATTAAAAAAAAGCGGTAATCCACTAAGAATACAAATCGCGCCAAAAAACAAATGAACATAAAAACAAATAAGCCAAATTTTATTCGATAACAGTCGTTGTTTAGTACGCAGAAAATGATAATCCGTTTCGAAATTAAAGTATGAAAGAGCTATTCCCACCAAGCATAATGAAAGAAATACAACGATTAGCCAGAAAATATACTGAACAACCTGTTTTAGTTTAGCATGCATCATATTAAAGATATCTATTTCTATCCCAATAAATACTGTCTGAGCCAATCAAGTAATAAACCGATAACGTAACAACGCTGCAGATGTGGCGATTGTGGGCGAAGGAGGTGTTCCGCAAGCCGGAGAAATATCATTGGCGCATAATGGAGTTTTGTTTTTAGATGAGTTACCTGAATTCAAACAGCAATTAAGAAAAATTTGCCAGATCAATGAAGCGGGAACTCAACTTTTAAAAACTGCAATGGGCAGGCTAAAACTTTCGGCCCGCGCGTATGATAGAATTTTAAAAGTTGCACTCACAATAGCCGATATGGATTCATCTGAAAATATTGAAACGAATCATTTAGCAGATCTGAATTAGTCTGATTTCACAATCTCTTTCGAATTAAATTTCAATTAAAAACAAGGGCTTAAATTGATAGAAAAAGCCATATCCTCCATAACCATTGATTTTACAGGCCTTTCAGAGTATTTAATTGTAACCCCGGAGTTTAAAACACGTTTAACTATAAAGTATGTTATACCAACAAGAAAGGGAGGGCCATAGCCATGTTAAACTTAACGAGATGTTTGACCCTTTACGCCAGCGCACTAATTTTGCTCTTACAAGATCAAATTAGTTATGGGGCCGGCAGCACAAGACGTGATTCAAATGAAGTTTACTGCCTCGAGTTAACAGGAATAATTCGTGCCCTTGATGACAATTGTCTGAATAAAGCAACTGTGAATATTTACAGGGATACAACTTTATTTCTCTCCGTTAAATCAAGAAATACCGGCAAGTGCAGTATTAAATTACCGCTTAACGGTAAGTACACAGTAGTGTTTTCTAAACCCGGCTATGTATCCAAAAAAATAGTCGTTAATGCTGATATTCCCTTTTCGCGAAGACAGCAATACAAACTCTCTTTCAAAATTTATCTTTTTGAGCAAGTGAAGGGAGTAGATACGTCAATGTTCGATGCGCCTGTAGCATTCATAATATTTAAAAATGCAAAGAATTTTGACTATGACGACAGCTATACAAAAGTATTAAACAGGAAAGCTGAAAAAATTTACAAAGAATATTACTCTCTGGAAGAGAGACCTAAAAGCAAAACAATGGTTGTTACCAGATCGAAATTCTAAATTCTCTTGAGTAACTTTTTTTCAAGATTTACCATTGATTCTTACTGATGGAATTGCCTAAACTTCAGATTATGAACATGCTTTTCAAAGGTTATTAGAAAAGGTTTAGAATTGGTATGGTTTACTAAAGCTTTCCTAATTAAATATTAAAGATGCAACTGTTTGCTCTTTATAACAGAACTACATAGTTACATCCTTAAAAAACAACAAAAATCTACCAGGTTGCATTCGTAAGGCAATACCAAAAATAGTTTGTAGAAATCGGGTTTATATCTACAGGAGGTTTCGGGGCAATGGGCTCTGGCTTAGGAGTGCTCATTATAGTAGTCGGAAAGGTCATAGCACCTCCATTAACAGTTTTCTTTTCTATAATATTTACAGCAGTTACAAAACTGCTTATTTCTAGTTTTCCTAATTTCGCCTTTTTCATTTTATAATTTTTTGTGCCTACTCTTTTACCCTTTTCGGCTACCGGTCCTTTAATTATTTAAGAACAAAATTACTTTACTGAAAGAATATGAGTTACTTTTTATATTCATAATTAATACTTCTATCAAATTTTAAATTACATACAATTCAAATCATTGATAACTGAACTGATTTTTTATTTTTATTATAAATAATAAGTCTAATGAACATAAATTCTTGGATTATTGACTTATGCTTACAAAAGAGTTTTGCCTTCTATCACAGCCACAGAAAAGTACGAAGCCGTAATCCGAGAAAATTTACAATATTATTATTCTTTAAAAGAGAGCCTAAGAATAATCCAAAGGTCTTTTAACCCGATTCTAATCAACACTTTTTTAGAAAAAGTTATATCAGATTATAGAATGGTACAATTATCGAATCAGGCATCATTCAATAATTGTATTATTATTTATTGTATTACCAATTTACCGTCCACAGCATTTCCATCCTGAGTAAGTATCTTATAAAAATATATTCCAGGCATGCAATTCTCCGCAACTATAGTCTCCTGTATATTATTTATCGGCAACCTCATCACTTCTTTTCCCAGCACATCATACATTACAAAAACACTTCCAGGAAAATATTTGTTAAGCTGCAAAGTAGAGCTTCCAGTAAACGGATTAGGGAACACTGCTGCCTGCATACCTGTAATCTCATCAACAGAACTCAGCGGCCCTCCACAAATGATGATCAGAACCTCATCCGAAGAATAATGACAATACAACGAATCATTAATAGATAATTGATAAAGCCCCGTTTTTTTTACGGTGATTGATTGTTGATCCGAATTATTTATGGTTGCATACTCCGAATACCAGCTATATACCTGGCCGCTGACGCCGGCGTTTAATATCAATGAGTCACCAACTAAAATAACTGTATCGTTTCCCAGGTTTATCGCATATGGTATGAGCGCGGGGATATCAACAACTTCTACCAACGTATCATTATCTACTCCGTTACCTATAATAAGAGTAACAGTATAAGTGCCTGGAGAAGAAAATACATGAGACGTACTCTCCATTGTATCTGTATTTAAAATTCCCGACGCAGGATCCCCAAAATTCCACCCCCATGCACTGGCACAATTTACGTACGGGTAAAAATAAACAGGCATTGTATCGTTGTTGCAACCGTAAATAGATACATCAATTGAACTTACTGCAACAGTATCTATTGTAATCAACTGAGTTATGGTATCTGTCATATTTACAATAAGGGTAACTGAATACGTCCCTGACGATAAATATTCGTGAGATGGATTAATTGTTGTTATTGTATCAGATGTGCCGGATGAAGGATCGCCAAAATTCCACAGTAGGGTATTTGGACAACTGTTGTAGTAAAAGGAAATTGTATTACATGAATTAAAATAAGTATCAAAAGAAACCTGTCCAATTTTAATTATTGCATTTACGGTATCGTTTTGATTTACGATAAGAGTTACGGTATATGCCCCCGGAGCTGGATAAACATGATATGGTTTTTCAATTGTACTGCTTGCACCATCTCCAAAATCCCAATGCCACTGACTGCGGGGATAACAAGTTGTATCGTCATAACCATTATAAGAAAAATAATCCGGCAAAAAATAAACTGTATCGTTACAAACCGTATTTGACACAATACTAAGACTGGGGCTTACAGGAGTATTAAAACTTGTATCAATATCAAACACAAAATATCCATCAGAAATATAATTGACATTAGAACAACCCGAAACATTATCAGTAATTGTTAAAGAATACGATCCTGCACACACATTACTAATGTTAAGTGTTGTATATCCTCCCGGAGACCAGTTGTAAGAATAATTTCCGCTGCCATTTTCAACAAACACAGTATCAAAGACTATAGAACTAACGCAGACACCAGGGCCACAATAAAAAGGTGCAAAAAATCCGACAGAATACCCTGAAAAATATACATTGTTTGACAGAGCCAGTATTACGGAGTCTGTATCATAATTACAATCAGCATCCACAACAATAACATTGTATTCATATTCAGCATCCAAACCCGTAACGTTGGCCGTTGTAGCTCCGTTACTCCAAAAATAGTTGTATGGCGGTGTGCCACCCGTCACACTTACCGAAGCTGTTCCATCCTGAGAAAAATAGCAGCTTCCTGGAGTAGATGACATGGTAAGTGAAAGTGCTGAACTTGCAACTTTATTATTAATATTGTCTTTCAATATAGCCACCCTCTTAAACTTAGCAGAAGTCTTGGACTTATCGTAGTAAACCGTTTGTTTCTTTTCATGATTTACCTGATCAATTTTTGGGGTAATTGTTTGTGCGAAAACAAAAAATGTTATGTGAACACAAAAGATAGCAAGTAAATATTTTTTCATTATTTAATGAGATTTGGAAAGTTATTTAACTTATGTTACTCAATTACGAATTTTCGAATCATTTGGTTTTCACCATCAGATACCTTTAGAAAGTATAATCCTTTTGCCTGAGATGAAAGATCAAGCACAACAAAAGTATCTGACCTAAGGACATTTGTGTTTTTTGAATAAACAAGCTGCCCGGTTATATCTATTACGCTAACAGACAGACTATTTCCTTTAAATTCATCAACAATAACATTTAAAATTCCTGTATTTGTTGGATTAGGGAAAACATTTACTGTACCGTAAAAATTCTTTTTATTTTCTATCCCTGAAGTTCCCTGAGTAATTTTTGTAACATATATTCCACCTAGTGTATCAGGCAGTGCAATACTCCCAAAAGATCCGGAAGCGTTATCAAGTAACCCAATTGCATAAATATCTCCAGCTCCGTCGAGAGATATGCCTTGTGTTGGTCCATCAGAGCCATTAGTTCCGATTTGTTTTGCCCATTGAAAAATACCAGATGAATTACATTGAGCAACAAATCCATCAAAAATACCTGCACCCTGCTTATTCAGTACCGTAGAACCAAACGTTGAACTAAATCCGAAGTCACCGGATATGTATACATTACCCATCGCATCTGTCGTTACACTATGACCAGCTTCTCCACTATTGGCATTACCCGCAGACACGGCCCACTGTGCAACTCCTGAAGAATTATATTTTGCTAAAAAAATATCATTGTAACCAATACCATTTAAAGTAATACTCCCGAAAGTACTAGTTAATGCAGAAGTATTATTTACATTCCCGGTTATATATATATTACCTGAACCATCTGCACAAATTGCTTTCGCAGCATCTGCATCAACAGTTCCCGCATGTTCAACAAATTGAATTGCTCCTGCAGCATTGTACTTGGAAAGAAAAATATCCTCAGTACCATAAGAATTCACAGTCATGGTTCCAAATGTAGCCGAACCTCCGAATTTTCCCGCTACAAAAATGTTTCCTGTATTATTCACACATACTCCGTTACCCTCATCATCATTAGCACTACCCCCTTGTATTACCCATTGAAAAACACCTGAACTATCGTACTTTGCAAGAAACATATCGTAATCTGTTCCGGAAGTTGTTAGGGTAGATGTGCCAATTGCCATCATACAGCCAAAAGATCCCGTTGCATATACATTACCAGAAGCATCGGTTGCAATAGCCTTGCCAAAATTATCGCAGCTAGCGTTTGGTTGAGAAGAAACAACCCATTTTGTATTCCCCTGTGAATCATATTTTGCCACATATACATACGTTCCCGGATTTCCACTGACAACAGTGCTACCGAAAGTAGCATCGCCATCCATGCTGCCCGTTACATATACACTATTAGTATGCTCATCTATACAAACACCACTGTTATCATTGTCCCCAATAGAAAATACCTGGCGTGCCCAAACTACACTCCCAGCAGTATTATATTTAACGACAAATCCATCATAACTCGCTCCTGAGTTAAAAACCGAAGAACCAAAAGTTAAGCTGCCCTTAAAATTTCCCACAACATACGAATTACCCAAAGTATCAATGGCTATACCTTTTACACTTTCGTATTGTGTAGCTTTATGTTTGCTTGCCCATTGAAAAGTTTGAGCAGAAATTTTTGATGCCGAAAAAATAATTGCAATTAATAGTAAAAGTTTTTTCATGGGATGTTTTTGTTTTAAATATACGACTCAGAAATAAAATTGGATTTTATATTAATCCTGATTTTGTTTCGGCAAAGATTATCATTTTTAATTACGATGTAAAACTACTGGTATCCCTATTTTTTAACCAGCTTATAAATTACCCATTCATACTAGTTTATAATAACATATATTATGTATAAATACATATATAATTTATCTACAATTCATACTAGTTTAAATGCTACATTTAGATATTAAAACCAACGAATGACCCCTTCTGAAGATCTCTTTTTATTAATTAAATGCCTTTCCAAACCGCAAAAACGATATTTACATTTGTTCGCCTCTATTTATTCCGGTGATAAGGTTTATTTAAAATTATTTAACGCGATTGATAAGCAAAAAAAATATAATGAAGCGGCGATAAAGAAAAAATTCAGAAATGAACCTTTCGTTCGACAGCTAACCCGTGCAAAGTATTATTTGTATCATATGATACTAAAAAGCCTGCGCAATTACCGCACGCAGGAAAATGTTGAGAAAGAATTGAGAGAATATATCGACGATATTGAATTTCTCTTCAGTAAACAATTGTATAAACAATGTCAAAAAATTGTCGCAAAGGCAAAATTGCTTGCCGAAAAATTTGAAAGTGTTCCTAACTTATTAGAGATCTTAAAGTGGGAATACTTGGTGGCAGAAAGATATGCATACACAGGGATTACAAATGAAGTAATGGAATATTCATTTCAGACAACATTTAATGCGCTGGCTAAATATGAAAACCTGAGTCAATATCGTTTATCACTTTCGAGAGTAGGCAGAAGTTTTTATAAAAAGGGGCTCATACGCGACACATCCGACCTTAGTTTTTACGAAAATATTTTAAATAAACCCCTATACCAGCGGGAAGACAAAGCGCTTTCATACCAGGCTAAAATGCTTTTTCATTCATCTTATGCTACTTATTTCTTTCTCAAAAAAAATTACGCAGGAGCATACGATCATATTAAAAAATCTGTTGTGCTTATGGAGAAAGAAAAACACCGGTCAGAAAAAGATGTAAACACAACTGTTTCTTCGTACCTCAACCTTGCAGCCTGCCAGCTAAATCTTAAAAAATATGATGAAATTTTCGCTACAATAGACGGATTGGACAAAATAAGAGATTCATGGAAAACGTATGATGACAATTATCTCAAAATAATTTCTATCCAAATTTCCATTTGTCTGGAAATCACAGCATATGAAAGAGCTGCACAAATTTTGAAACAAACGAATAGCAATCTCGAAAAGGCAGAAAAAAACAATATGGATCTTCGTCAGAAAATAATTTTTTCTTTTACTTGTTCCATCATATATTTTGGAATGGGAGAATATTCCAAAGCCATACATTGGATAAACAAAATAATCAACGACAAAGAAAAAGATTCGAGAAATGATATTTATTCATTCGCTCTATTTTACAGGCTTATTATCCATGTTGAAATGGGCAAAACAGATCTATTGGAATATTCCGTAAAATCTGTTCATCGTTTTCTTAAACAAAAGCAACGCCTGTTTAAATTTGAAGAACTACTATTAAAATTTATTTCAGATGAACTGCCAAAGCCAGGCAGAAGCCAGGCATACATTTCCTCCTACTCTAAATTAAACGAATCGACAACAATTATTTTTAAGGACCCACTTGAAAAAACAATCCTGGATTATTTCAGATTTGATTGGTGGATAGAAAGCAAAATAAAAAAGAAATCATTTAAAGAAATTGCAAGGGAACATTTAGACATCAAAAACATTGAGTCTTATTTATAGATCTTTTTCATAAGCATAAAATAATCTTCACTGATGAATTAAATCTGCATTTCCTTTTCTAGATCTCCCTTTTTCGCCCATTATCAGACCTGTAATTCACATCCCTACTTTAGTTCGTCTTCAAGAACGGAGTACGTTAATTTTACTATATGAAAACACTTATACTTTTCCCGCTTATTATTTTATCCTCTATAACAGCTGTCAATGCACAGGATGCATTAAACGTCATGAAAGTAAATACTCCAAATGGAGGTGAATCATGGGCGGCAGGCTCCGTTCATACAATTTCATGGGTTGATCTGAGCACTCCTCTTGTTTCCAACGCTTCAATTGAATACACTACAAATAACGGCTCAACCTGGAATACCATTGCAAAAAATGTTCCAAACATGAATGGGAACACAACAAACAATTACAGCTGGACACTACCATCCATCTCCTGGTCATCGCAATGCAAGGTTAGGGTAACCATTGGAACACACTCCGATGTGAGTGATAATGTTTTCACCATCACTGCTGCCGCAGGCACTTCAATTTCAGAAAATTCCGCCAATAGCTTAATTTACTCGGGGCCGAACCCGGCAAATACATCGATAACAATTAAATCATTATTGCAATTTCCTTTAGCCGATCATTTAACAGTGAAATTCTTTAATATTCAAGGTCAGGAAGTTTTTGAATTGAAAGAATATTCGATGGGGAAAAGCATTGACATCTCCACCTTTGCAGAAGGATTATATTTTATTTCTGTAAGAGATGGTAATAATTCCGAATTGGTTTCGATAAAACAATTGATCTCGAAATAATTGCTTCACTAATTATTCACCACAATACCAAGTGTGGTAAGGGCCGAAGAAACTTTAAGATTCTGCGCCTCAATGTTCTTTTTGTTGATCTCAAATTTCAAGACGTCATCATCAAGCGTAGTAAAACTTATATGCGCGCCTTTTTTTGCCATGCCATCTCTCTCGGCGACAAGCAACATAGATTTATTTTTTAACAAGGGGGCGAATGTTTTTATCTGCGAGCTTTTTGATGATGTCACATATAATAATTGACAACTTATACTTTCATCAACACTTGTCAATTTTTTAATTACGATCGTTTTTCCCTTACATTTTTTTGCAGCAGCCATTGTTTCCAATTCCTTTTGAATTGGAGAATCGCCGAGTATACCTATAACAAACTCATCCTTTACCTGGCTTTCCGGCGGCCACTCAATATATTTCATAAAGTTGTATATGAATAACGAATAGGCTTTGTAATCCACTTCCTGTGCATGCGCTTTTTCTACACGCATTGCGAACGCAGTATACAACAAAAACAATATGACAATTTTACACTTCATCTATTGTTTAGCTTCTTTCTTTTTACTTTGAAAATTATAATTTATCCTTATAATAAATTCTCTCGAAAGCCCCGGCAATGGAGCGTGGTATCCATTGTATGGCTGAACATACTTTATCTGCTCATTAAATAAATTAAAAACCCCAAAGCCAATATTCAGTCCTTTTGTAAAAACATCCTCTGCATAGAAATATAAATTAAAATAGTACGATGCAGGCAGCTGCTCCATGACAGAACTGCCGGAATCATCTACAGAAGTGTAAGCATAGCGACTACTCCTGAAAAGAAATGAAGGATTAACACTTAAACCTTTATACAGTTTAAAACTTCCACTGAAATTTATTTTATGCGCAGGGAAAGCGAGCAATATACTCTCATTGTCCTCAACAGTGTAATCTTCTACTTTTTCTTTTCCGGCAACAGTATAAAAAGCATAGTTGGTAAAAAAGTATCCCCATTTTTCTTTTATTCGGAACTCAGCCTCTACTCCCCTGCTTCCAGACCTTCCTGAGTTGATATAACTATCAAGAAACGTAATGGAATCGACCACATAAACAATTGGATCCTTTGTATCTATATCATATAGGTTTACAGTTAATAAAGAATTTCTTGTCAACTGTTGCCCTGCTTCTAACTCCAACACTCTTGTTTTTTCTGATTTTATTCCTGCATCCGTCTGATAATTTATATTTTCTATTGAAGGGGCTCTGAACGCATTGCTGTACAAAAATTTAAAATGTGTTTTTTTGATCTTTTTTGTTAATCCTAACCTAGGAACAAAAGCGCTGCCGTAAGCACTGTTATGATCGAATCGCCCGCCAACGATCAAATTAACGATTCTGTGTTTTAAAAGGCCTTGTAAATAATATGCCTGATTAAAATAGCTTATTTTGTTTTTCTCATTCACAAATGTTCCGCTATCAGAGAGATCCTTTGCAAAATCCTGGTAAGCTTCAGCTCCGGCAATTAAATTTATTTTTCGGGTAATATTGTAGGACACATTTAAATTTCCCAGCGTGCGGTCTGCCACCTTATAATAGCCTTCGGTTGAATCATCACCCTCTGTTTGCCATGGTATTTGTTTTTTATAACTGAACCGCGGTGTAATGATCCATTTGTCGTTTGGCTTGTAGTTATATTTAAGTTCAGAAAATGCCGACGTAAATTTTTCTTTATAAGGGTTCAGATTAACTTTATCATATCCATCAGACACCGTAGTATTATACCCATCATAAATACCTCGGAAGCTAAGCTCTTTAAATGTAAACCCTACGTTAATGTGATTAAGATCGAGAGCAGAGTTATTTTTTAGATCAATTGATGTTCCATAAAAATCGGTAAACGTTTTATCGCTCCTTTTCCCCTGTCCTGTAAAAGCGCTTAATGAGTAAGAAAACTTATTATATTTTTTACCAATGGAAAGCTGAACGTTTCTTCGTGCGTAAGTGCTTTCTGTTTGTCCATAACTGGCAGCCACACTTAATCCATTTATATCTTCGCCTGATTTGGTAATTATATTTATTACTCCATACTCCGCAAAACCACCATATATCGCTGAGCCCGGACCTCTTATTACCTCAACTTTTTTGATCTGGTCAACCGGGCAATGATTTCCCATTTGATTCGTCGCGAAAAGCATCTCGTTCATCTCTTGTCCGTCAATTAACAACAGTATTTTCCCTTCATGTGACCATAAACCCCTCGTAGCCATCCCAACAACTCCTTCAACATCCACTCCAAAATCAAAACCCGGTATAAGATTTAAAACATCCGTGAGATCCCTTGCCCCTGATTTTTTTATCTCCTCTTCGGTTATTAATGATACAATTGCCGGCGACTCCCTGGAGGATAAAGGTTTTTTTGAAGCAGCGCCAATAAGTGTGTTAATGAGTTTTTCTAATTCAGAGGAAATACCATGTCCCTTCATATTCAGTAGCTGCTCCAAAGACATTTCATAATAGTCAATGGAATCAGACGGAACCCTTGGAATAGTGTCCTGTGCTATGGAAACAGTGACAGAGCCAAGGAAAAAAACAAGAATAAGAACCCTTTTATATGAGGAAGGAGGCATACGAATAGCTCTTAGTTATCATCAAAAATATAAATTTATTTGTACATTAGTTGGATTACCTCATAGATGGGAAATAACCTCATAAAAACCGGCTTTAAAAAAGTAGCGATAGGACTCGTAGTTGTTATCGTAATGGCCCTATTTAACGTAATTGTGGGATGGTATATCATACAGGGAAATAAAACAACTATTACCCGAATGACCGAGATCACCAATCCTTACCTGGCCACGCTCGAGGAGTTTAACGTGATGGTTACAGAATCAAAAATGTACATCACTAACTGGGTTTATCTTAAAAGCAGTGAAGCAGATAAAAAGAGCCTCATTGAATTACATGAAAAAAAATACCCTCAGATAAAGGAAAAACTAAAGTCATATCTTTTACTGGTCAACAATCCATATCAAACAGATACCCTCAACAAAGTATTTCAAAAATTTGAAAAATTATTATTGATCGAAAATTCCGTTATGACCGAGCTAGTGACTTTTGATGATTATGAAAACCCTATTAAAAAATTTACAGCAGAAGATATTATTGAATCCGAAGTTCTTGCGAGAACCTCAGAAATACAAAACCTCTTAAAATCCGTGATAGAAAAGATCAGGCTTGATGCTGATACAGCAAAGAGTGATATGGTTGCGTCTTTTGATCGCTTGGTGACCATTTCATTAGGCATAGGCCTGGGGTTACTTATAATTGTTTTACTTGCTTCAGCCTTTATTTCCCGTTCAATAAGTGAGCCCGTTTTAAGAATTAAAAATATTGTAACAAAACTTGGCAAAGGAGAATTGCCTGAAGAAAAATTGAGTGTTAGCCAGGATGTTATTGGTGAAATGATCGCTTCAGTAAACGCTTTATCCGAAAATTTTTCAAAAACTACGTTGTTCGCTAATGAAATTGAGAAAGGTAATTTCTCTATGGAGTTTAACCCTTTAAGTGAAAAAGATAAATTAGGGAATGCCCTGGTCAACATGCGTTCGAGTTTGCGGTCCTATTCCGAAAACATGGAACAACAGGTGGCAGAAAGAACAAAAGAGGTCTTAGAAAAAAGTGAGAAACTGGAAGTTGCATATGACGAAATTAAAGACAGCATCAGTTATGCAAAACGAATTCAGGAGGCAATACTTCCATCACAGGAATTAATAAAGCAAAAATTTCCTGATTCATTTATTTTTTACAAACCCAAGGATATTGTAAGTGGGGACTTTTATTGGTTTGCCGATAAAGGAGATTATGCAATAATTGGAGCCATTGATTGTACCGGACATGGTGTTCCCGGGGCACTGATGACAGTAGTTGGCAATTCATTAATGAATCATGTGGTTAACGGACTTGGCATTACAGAACCAGCGGAAATACTAACCGAGTTGGATATACGTGTTAAAGAAACTCTCAATCAGCATGGTCAGCAAAATACAAACGATGGAATGGATGCAGCAATCTGTAAATATGATAAAGTAAAAAACGAATTGACTTTTTCCGGAGCAAAACGACCATTGATGTTATTCCGCAATAAATCACCAATGGAATTAAGAGGAAATCCTTTCCCTATTGGAAGTTTTCAATACGAAGGGACTAAAAAATATACACAACAAACTCTTAAGTTAGAGCCAAAGGATATCATTTACCTTTTTACCGATGGCTACCAGGATCAGTTTGGCGGCTTGATAGGAAAAAAATTCATGATCAAGAAAATGAGGGAAATGTTAATTGAGATCAGCACCCTTAAAATGGCCGACCAATTGCTTTTAATAGAACAGGAAAATTTAAATTGGACCGGAGGCAGCGAGCAGACTGATGATATTTTGGTGATTGGGTTGAGATTTTAATTACATTCTTCCATTAAGATGAAATATTTTTTTTTCACTCTATCATTAGCCCTAACTATCATAAGTTGCAACCCACCCGAGGAACAAGTAGAAAATTATTCTTATCAAATTACATTAACCAAGGCTGATCCAGTAACAAACAATGCATTTATCGCATTGCAAAAAAACAGGCTAGCACTTGTTGGAATTCCAGAAAACGACATAGAGATAAAGACTCACAATGGTGAGATCCAATTTCTTCTAAAAAATATTTCTATTAAAAAAAATACAATCCAAAAATTATTTTTAAGATCCGGTAATCTTGAGATCTGGAACACCTTTGAGAATGTTGATGTATACCCTACACTTGAAGAAATAAATAAAAAACTTTTTATAATTCAATCACAAAAGCAAGCTGCAGATTCTATTTCTAAAGTTCCCAATGTCATCGATACTGTGGAGAAAAGTCTTTTTGATTATAAAGAAGAAAATACCCACCTGGATAGTTCACGAAAAGAGAATCCTTTTTTTGCAGTATTAATGCCGGCATTGGTGCAAATAGAAAACGGCCAATACATATTCAGTCCTGGTCCTGTAATTGGGTATGCAGACTCGAAAGACACCTCCTTGGTAAATTACTATTTACAATTGGAAGAAATTCAAAAAATTATTCCACGAAATTTAAAATTCTTTTGGTCATATAAAACTTTAGATACAACAATGACAGCTATAGAGTTAATTGCTATAAAAGATAATGGGATAAGAAATTTTATTGCTCCTGAAAATATCGTCCAGGAAATAAAAAAGGTAAGAGACGATTCTCATTATGCTATCCTACTAACTATGACAAAAGAAGCCGCTGAGATGTGGGAAATTTTTACCGCGGCGAATATCGAACAAAGCATTGCGCTTGTACAAAACAGTAAAGTATTAAGTTATCCAACTGTTAAAGCTAAAATCGCAAACGGGTGCTCTTCTATAACAGGCAATTATACTTCTAAAGAAATTGATGAAATTGTTTGTCTCTTAAAAGCAGGGGCTTTGCCATATAATACTACTATTGTTTCGGAGAAAGTTGTAGAATAAAGATATACTATGAAAAAAATATTGATCCATTTGTTGTTAATTCTGCCTGCTTTCAGTTTTGCACAAAAAATAAAATTTGGGCCGGAGGCCGGATTAAATGTTGCGCTATTACATAAATCAGACATTGGTAATAATACGCAACTGGCATATACATTTGGAGGAAACTTCCGATATAGCATCAGCAAACACCTGCAATTTAACTCCGGAATTTACTGGGCCCAGAAAAAAGTACATTATCAGGAAAACTATAGTCAACCGAATACTATGATAAATACACTGATCGAGCTCGCCGGAGGTTTTGATTCATTGGGGATAGAACCAACCCTGATAAATACAAGTTCGGATGTAAATGTTGAAGGAGTTATTAAAGAACATTTTATTCAACTGCCTCTCGAAATTATTTACAATTACAAAAGGTTAAATTTTTTTGGCGGAGCATACGCGGGGTATCTTTTAACTGCTAAAAGAAATGAAATAAAAGAAACACGATTCGCACTTACAGAAGCAATTGATATTGGTGAGCTTGTCGGTGGTGGTACTACAGGGGCATTTATTAATTCGTTTCTCCCGCCTCCCTACAAAAAAGAAATCAGCTCATCTCACTCAAAAAAAGATCTGAACAAATTAGACATTGGTTTTACGCTTGGAGCAGGATATGAATTAGATAATTTTTGTTTCGCCTTACACTATACTCAGGGGCTTTTGGATTATCGCTCCTCAGGAGGAAGTGAGCGCCAATCTTTTAACTATATTTCCTTTACTACTACTTATCTCTTTAATATAAAGGACAAAGTGAATACTATTCTTAAAGAAGAATAATACATTATTTTATTGTTATTCCACCCGAAGAAAAGCTCGGGAGGATTGAAAAGATATAAATTTATATTCAGTACTTTTATTTTACACCACCCTTACTATATTAATTATGCAAAAAATATATTACCTCTCCACCTGCTCCACCTGTGCTCGAATCATTAAAGAATTGGGTATTACTATGGATAACATGGTGATGCAGGATATAAAAACAGAAAAAATAACTGCAGTACAATTAGATGAGATGAAAAAACTGGCTGGCTCTTATGAAGCGCTGTTTAGTCGTGTAGCCCTTAAATACAGAGCATTGGGACTGAATGAAAAGAAGCTTAGCGAAAACGATTATAAAAAATACATACTCTTCGAGTATACATTTTTGAAGAGGCCCGTTATCCTCGCAGCAAATAAAATTTTTGTCGGTAATTCAAAAAACACTGTGGCTGCTGCGAAACAAGCGCTAAAAAAATAGGGCTTATGTCAAATTCATTAAAAGCTCATCTCGCCTTACTCGCAGCCAATCTCATTTATAGTGCAAGTTTTGTTATTGCAAAAGATGCAATGTTATCTATCGCACCATCAGGATTTGTGCTTATACGGGTTTCAGGAGCTTGCATAATGTACTGGTTATTAGCCGGAATGTTCACTAAAGAAAAGATGGAACGAAAAGACATTATAAAGGCTGCCCTACTGGGCCTTTTCGGAGTATCTACCAATCAATTGTTTTTCTTAAACGGACTGCACCTCACATCTCCTATCAACGCAGCAATATTGATGGTTACTTCTCCAATACTTGTCCTTATTATTTCAAGTATTATGGTAAAAGAAAAAATCAACTTCACGAATATCGGGGGTATACTAATTGGCTTTATAGGTGCCGCCTTATTATTACTGGTAAAAAAAGATAATGCGGAAGGGACAGGAACCTTAAAAGGAGATGTTTTTATTTTTATCAATGCTCTTTCTTGGGGAATATACCTGGTACTTGCAAAACCGTTGATGAAAAAATACAATACCATTACCTTACTAAAATGGGCGTTCCTGTTTGGCTGCATTTATGTTACACCATTCGGACTCGGTGATGTTATGGCCATGCAATGGAACTTACTTACACCCTACCTATGGTTTTGTGTTGTGTTTATTGTACTCTTCGTAACAGTTATTGCCTATTTACTTAATACATATGCACTAAAGGAATTGAGCTCATCAGTTGTTAGCGCCTATATTTATTTGCAGCCACTGCTCGCCGCGGTTATTGCACTTACAGCGGGAAAAGACAACTTGAGTTGGATAAAAGTTGTTGCCGCATTCCTAATATTCATTGGAGTTTACATGGCAAGTAAAAAAAGTACCAAACACTCAAGTTAATTTGGAATCATTTGAAGTATCTGCTTATCTCGATCGCATTGACCTGCTCAACGAAACTGTTGAACAAATAAAAAAAGATTTTGGAGAATCCGGGATCATCATCCACTTTTCCGGAAATAAACAAACAGCCTACCAAGAATTAACGAACCAAATACTTCCTTTCATTGAACAATTATTAAAATCAAATTACTCACACCTCATGCAGGTCTTATATAAGATCGACGTTCCCGAAATACTCTTCAAAAATTCTTTTGATGAAGATCCCGCCGATGCTCCTAAAAAAATCACTGAACTAATTGTGAAAAGAGAATTGCAAAAGGTGGTTATCAGGAATCATTTTAAGAAAAATTCTTCCTGATGATTCTTTATAAATATTTGACAATCAAATAGTTATAAAGAAAATATAATCCAATTAAAATTGTAAATTTGTTATGACGTAAATGCTCGAAAATGGATAAACAAGCGTATTTGGGTAATGCTGAAATCGCAGCAGTAGAAAGCCTATATCAACAGTACCTTAAAGATGATTCTTCCATTGATAATGAATGGCGCAAATTTTTTGAAGGGTTTGAGTTTGCCCGCAAAAATTTTGAAGAGACGGGAGAAGTTCCTGAAAATCTCAAAAAAGAATTTGACGTAATTAACCTTATTCAAGGCTATCGTACACGCGGACATTTATTTACACAAACCAATCCGGTTCGCGAGCGCAGAAAATATTCACCAACACTTGACATTGAAAATTTTAATCTTTCTTCTGCTGATCTTGAAACAGTTTTCCAGGCAGGCACACAAATTGGTATTGGCCCGGCAAAGCTTAAAGATATTGTTGCTCACCTAGAACAAACTTATTGTCAATCTATTGGCGCAGAGTTTGCTTACATACGCAATCCAGAAGTTGTTTCATGGCTCAAAGAAAGAATGGAGAGCACAAAGAACACTCCTAACTTTTCTTTGCCTGAGAAAAAAGTTATTCTCAACAAATTAAACCAAGCCGTTGCATTCGAACATTTTCTTCACACAAAATTTGTAGGACAAAAAAGATTTTCACTCGAAGGCGCTGAAACAGTTATTCCCGCATTAGATGCTGTTTGTGAAAAGGCAGCAGATATGGGCATTGAAGATTTTGTTATTGGCATGGCGCACAGAGGAAGATTAAATGTACTGGCCAACATCCTTAACAAAACATACAAAGATATTTTCACGGAATTTGAAGGAAGGCAAAGCGAAGATTCCTTATTCGATGGTGATGTAAAATATCACATGGGTTATTCATCCGATCAATTGAGTAACAATGGGAAAAGGGTTCACTTAAGTTTGACTCCCAACCCTTCGCACCTTGAAGCAGTTGATCCTGTAGTAGAAGGTATTGCGAGAGCAAAAATTGACTCTGTACACAATGGCAATGCGGATAAAGTTTGTGCAATTCTTATTCACGGCGATGCTGCGCTTGCAGGACAAGGCATCGTGTATGAAGTAATACAAATGTCGCAGTTGGATGGATACAAAACCGGCGGTACAATTCATTTGGTGATCAATAATCAAATTGGATTTACTACGAATTATCTCGATGGGCGTTCAAGTACATATTGTACCGATGTTGCCAAAGTTGTTCAGTCGCCCGTGTTCCATGTGAATGGTGATGATGTGGAAGCAGTAGTGTTTACCGCTCAGCTCGCTATAGAATATCGCCAGAAATTTCACCGTGATGTTTTTATAGATGTATTGTGTTACAGAAAATACGGACACAACGAAGGTGATGAACCAAGGTTCACTCAGCCATTGTTGTATGATAAAATAAAAAAACATCCTAATCCGAGAGAAATTTATACTGAGCGTTTATTAAAACAAGGCGCTATTGAAGCTTCGCTTGCAAAAGAAATGGAGAAAAATTTTAAAGATATTCTTCAGCAAAAATTAGATGAAGCAAAGCAAGCAGAGAAAGCTAAAATAACTTCATTCCTCGAAGGACATTGGAAAGGAATAAGACTAGCCACTGCAAAAGATTTCGAAAGTTCGCCGGACACTTCCGTTGACAAAAAAATATTTTTAGACCTCGCAAAAAAAACAACTACACTTCCTGCCAATAAAAAATTCTTTACTAAGATCGAAGGGATCTTCAAAGAACGCGAAGCCATGATCACCAATGATAAATACGATTGGGCCATGGGAGAATTGATGGCCTACGCAACATTGATGAATGATGGCTACAATGTTCGTTTCACAGGACAAGATGTGGAGAGAGGAACTTTTTCGCACAGGCATGCTGTTATTAAAATGGAAGATTCCGAAGAAGAATATATCCCACTTAACAATACAGGCGCAAAAGGATCCTTAGAGATTTATAACTCATTGCTCTCTGAATATGGAGTATTAGGATTTGAATTTGGCTATTCAATGACTACTCCAAATGTACTTACCATATGGGAAGCGCAATTCGGCGACTTTTTTAATGGCGCTCAAATAGTAATTGACCAGTTCATAACTTGCTCCGAATACAAATGGAGGAGAATGAATGGACTTGTTATGTTATTACCTCATGGATATGAAGGTCAGGGACCAGAACACTCCAGCGCAAGAATGGAGCGGTTCCTTCAGCAATGTGCAGACAATAATATTCAAATAATAAATACAACCACACCTGCAAACCAGTTCCATGCGTTACGCAGACAACTAAAAAGGGATTTCAGAAAACCATTGATTTGCTTCACTCCTAAAAAATTGTTGCGTTATCCTTCCTGCGTTTCTTTTGTGAAAGATTTTACAGAAGGCAAATTCCAGGAAGTAATTGATGATGTAATTGCAGATACAAATTCAGTAAAACGAATTGCATTCTGCACAGGTAAAATTTATTACGACCTTATTGAAGCAAAACAAAAAGAAGGAGCAAATGATATTGCAATTGTAAGAATAGAACAGCTATATCCTTTCCCTCAAACACAATTAAAACAAATACTTGCAAAGTATAAAAATGCAGATCAGTATTTCTGGGTGCAGGAAGAGCCTGAGAATATGGGTGCATGGGCACATATGGTAAGACTATTCAAAGATGTAAAACTGAATTACATTGGACGAAACGAAAGCGCAAGTCCTGCAACAGGTTATAGTAAAACACATGCTGAACAGCAAGCAAGAATTGTTGCTTCACTTTTTCAGAAACAGCCCGAGTTGAAAGCTTAAAGTATATAGTAATTAGTTTTGAGTAGATAGTATTAAGATATGCATCAATATAAGAGTCTAAAAGTTTGGCAAAAAGCATTTGATTTAACCGTCAAAGTTTATGCGCTTACAGAACAGTTTCCTGATAAAGAAAGATTTGGATTAATAAGTCAAATAAACAGAAGTGCTATTTCAGTTGTATCAAATATTGCGGAGGGAGCGGGAAGGAATTCCGACAAAGAATTTAGACAAATTTTAGGTATTACTTTAGGATCAAGCTGTGAATTAGAGACACAACTTTTATTGGCAAATAAATTAAATTATATACCTGAGAATAAATTAGAAGAAGTAATTTTCGCCATTGAAGAGATTCAAAAAATGACATTTACCTTACAAAAATCACTTAGCAAACAAATTAATCAAAACTAATTACTACATACTTACTACTATTTTACTAAAGACTAGCGACTCAAGACTAATTACTAAAGACCAAGTACTATGATAGAGCAAAAAGTTCCAAGCCCAGGCGAATCAATTACAGAAGTAACTATTGCAAGATGGTTGGTAAAGGACGGTGATTATGTTGAGAGAGATCAGGAGATCGCAGAAGTTGATTCTGACAAAGCAACATTAACAATTAACGCCGAAGCAAGCGGAGCAGTGAAACTCCTGGCTGGCGAAGGTGATGTAGTAAAAGTTGGACAAGTGGTTTGCAAAATTGATGAGAGTGTTAAGGGAGAGAAAAAAGTGAAAAGCGAGAAGTTAGAAGTTGGAGGTCAGAGGCAAGAAGCAAAAGTTGCAGCGACACCACAGCACACGGCACCCAGCATCCAAAATTCTTACGCAAGCGGAACCCCATCCCCATCAGCAAAAAAAATAATGGATGAAAATGGATTAGCAAAAGTAAATGGAACAGGGAAAGATGGAAGAGTAACAAAAGGTGATGTGCTTTCTGCAATGTCTAAAGGATTTGATTCTTCCGCATTAGTTGGCTGGAGCGGATCACGTGATAAGGACAGGCAAAAAATGAGCGCTCTGAGAAAAAAATTAGCTCAGCGTTTGGTAGCAGTAAAAAATCAAACTGCTATGTTAACTACCTTCAACGAAGTTGACATGAGTGCAATTTATGCCTTGCGCGCAAAACACAAAGATAAATTCAAAGAAAAATATGGTGTTGGACTTGGCTTTATGAGTTTTTTCACTAAAGCAGTTTGTGAGGCGCTATACCATTTCCCTGCTGTTAACGCGATGATTGACGGGGAAGAAATTGTGTATCATAAATATTGTGATGTTGGTATTGCTGTAAGCGCACCCAAAGGATTGGTTGTTCCTGTGTTGAGAAATGCAGAATCCATGTCACTCGCACAAATAGAAACAGAAATAAAAAACCTGGCTCTTAAAGCACGTGATAATAAAATTGAGCTAAAAGACATGGAGGGAGGAACATTTACCATTACAAATGGCGGGGTGTTTGGTTCTTTAATGTCGACCCCGATAATTAATCCTCCTCAAAGCGCAATACTTGGTATGCATAATGTTGTTGACAGACCAATTGCTGTCAATGGACATGTTGTAATACGACCAATGATGTATGTTGCATTATCATATGACCACAGAATAATTGACGGCCGTGAATCTGTTGGCTTCCTTGTTAAAGTCAAAGAAATGTGTGAAAATCCTGTAAAAATGTTGTTCGGAGGTAAAGACCCGAATGACCTATTATTGGGATTTTAATTATAAATAGACCCTTTTTACGCCTCTTTGCACTTATGCAAAGAGGTTTTTGCTTTTAAACTGTGACTTTAACCGCTGTCTTGCATTATGAGACCAAAGCAGCATGGAATGATAGCACAAACAATGAATATGGACATTAAAACAAGCTACCATATGCCTGCACAAGAGATAAGCGATGAGCTTATACTCATTCAAGCTGCACAAACCGATCCAAAGAAATTCGAGCCTTTGTATAGAAAATATTTTCCGTCCATTACAAAATTTGTATATCAAAGAGTGAATGAAAAGGATTCAGCATATGACATTACTGCTACGGTATTTTATGACGCACTTAGGAATATAAATAAATACAAGCACCAAGGAGTTCCTTTTAGCGCATGGCTTTACAGGATTGCTATTAATAAAATAAATGAGACGTATAGAAAAAAAAGTTCGAGAAGAACAATTGCGGTAGATAATGAAGGGCTAAGCAACCTACATGGCGAAATAGAATTAGACATAACCGCCGAAAAAGATGAACAGCTATTTAGCACACTCGATAAACTGGAGAAAGAAGAAATGGAACTGATTGAAATGCGCTTTTTTGAAAACCGCTCGTTCAAAGAAATCTGTGATATAACAGGAATGGGAGAAAGCGCTTGCAAAATGCGAGTGTACAGGATACTTGAAAAACTAAAAACTCAGTTAAAAAATATTCACTGATCATGTCAAAATTTAATTTCATAAAAAACCGTGAAAAACTTTCTGATAAAGAAATAGAAAGCAAAATGGACTTCGACCAGTTCATGAAAGGTTACCAGGCCGGGAACAGCTGGTTAACAAGCGCTGCAAAATCAGTCAAGTTAATAAAAGGGATAGGATTAGTAGCAGCTTTAGCCGGGATATTTTATGTAGCAAAAACTGTTTTATCTAAGAATGAAAGTGATCCCTTCATTAATCCTCCTTTAGAAGAAACCAGAATAAGCCCGAATATATACAGCGTAGATAATACACATGATACTATAATTACCTACAAAACCGGATCATCCATTTATATTCCGGCAAGTTCATTTGTTGATATCAGGGGGAATGATGTAAAGGGGAAAGTTGAAATTCATTACCGGGAATTTCATAATCCATTTGACATTTTCCTGAGTGGTATACCAATGAAATATGATTCTGCTAATGTTACTTATCAACTCGAGACCGGAGGCATGATGGAATGCGTTGCGTTCCAGGATGACAAACCGTTGAGTTTAAAACCCGGAAAAGAAATCACCGTTAATATGATCTCTAATGTTTCAGCGAACAATTACAATATATATTACCTGGATACAGCGAAAAGGAATTGGGAGTTTGTCAGAGCAAATTCCAAAGAAAACAAAACTAACCTACCCCTATATGACTATGAAGTTGTGAAAGAGTATGAAGCAGAAGTAAACAATAATATCGAACCCGCGATCCCTTCAATTGCCAAAACCACGTCTGCCAACATTGAACTTGATTATGATGAAACTGAATTTCCTGAGCTTGCAGTATTTGACGGAATAAAATTTGAAGTGGATCCTGATGATAAAAACTTTGACCCTGCACTATCAAAAAAAACATGGGATGATGTTACTGTGAAAAAAGGGAGCAATAGTAGAAAATATGTATTAACATTTACCAAAGGAAATGAGCTTCATGAATTTAATGTTGCAGCCGTATTGGAAGAAAAAGATTTTGAACAGGCCCAACAAGAGTATGCGAAAAAACAGGAAGAATATTTTGCATTGCTTGAAAAAAAGAAAAATGATGAAAAATACCGAGAACAGGTTATGCAATCCAATTATGATAAACTTATGGATGTTGCAGAATGGTCAAATGTAAACAAACGTGTAACTGAATTTATTAAAAAGGACATCGTAAATTACGCTCAACTTGCAATAAAAACATTTCAAATCAAAGAACTTGGTGTTTGGAATTCCGACCATCCTTATGTTCAATATTTAGACGCAAACACTAAGTCTAAAAGCCCAGTAATTACAAAAGAAGCTTTTTTTACTGATAAAAAAGGAAACATTTTAGAAGTTAAGAACGTATATCTCGTCCCCGCTGATAGGAACACACTTTATGGACTTGCACCTAAAGGCAATAAGATTGAAAGATTTAATTACGCTCAGGACGAACCATATATGCTTCTGGCAGTCACAAGAGAAGGCTACCCGGCATATGTATCGAAAAGTGAATTTAAAAATGCAACGGCCGGTGACGGAGACATAAACTTTAAATTGACCGTTTCTGACGTAAAATATAAAGACACCGAATCATTGAAAGCGTTCATGAAGATGTAATTAATGGGAATAAACAAGTGTAAATATATCATCAGCCTTGGATTCTGTTTGCTCTTTCTGCAAGTATATACTTTTGCACAAAAAACTTACACTTTTAAAGTGCGCGCACCAAAAACAACTTGCGTCATTACTATAAGGGACACAACGGTATGGCTCGACAAAGACAATACAATTAATGTAACTGTAACTAATGCGAAAGGGAAAATAAAGGTCAATTTTTTAAATGGCACCGTTATCAAAAAAACAAACGACGATTATGTCGTAGCATTTGACAATGGTGGTAAAACTGTAATAACTGTATATCAATACACCAAGGGGAACTTCAGGCTGGTTCATTCTGAGTCAATTAAAGTTCAAGAACCTGTTGTCTATTTTTGCGGAGTAAAAGTAGATTCGAAAGCCAGGGGATTTCAAATGGACACGGAACATTTTAAAGCCACGTCCATTCCCTTTAACAAGAGTTTAAAAATAAACGGATTCGACATGATCTATTTTGATGGCATAAGCGACAATGTTTTTCACTCCGACACAACAGTATTATCAAAAAAAATGACTGATATAATTTTTGAAAAACCTCAAAACAAAGGCGATCAAAGTTTCAGGTTTGGACGAGGGAAAAGAGTATACTTTACAAACATAGCAGCCGTAATGCCTGATGGGAAGAAGAAATTTTTAACTCCATTCGAAATTTTTCTTTTCCAGGACAGCGCCAATACCGATGACATTGCATTCCTCTTTTCGGTAAATCATGTTTATAAAAAGAAACAATAGGTTTAAAATTTAACAGTTATTTTCTCTAATTGTGCGCCTATGAAAGACTTTTTTCAATTATTTATTTTGATAATTACTATTTCTTCTGCTCATGGACAGAATGTTTTAGACGGTGTTTATGTACAAGAACCTCCTGCGCATATTATTTATAATGATAATCTTTTCTCCCGTTACAGCAATCCATTCCTTACCATTACCCGCCCCCACTACGATACCATTTACAACCAATCGGATTCTATTTTAAGAACGTATCAAAAAAAGTATCCTAAAAAACCATTGGAGATTACAGACTGTGTTTATTTCAATCCTATGGAAAAATACATTTCCAATCCTTTAGCTAAACAATTACAATCTGTTTTTGCCTTAAACATGGCTAAAAAATCCAAGGACGGTTTATCGAAAATAATTTTACCAAATTCCTTGCGGTTTTATGTGAATCCTATTAATCTAAAAGCAAGATCAGGGTATTCTGAATCTTTTCTCGATAGTAATTTTACCGTTTTTTATGATTTATATCTACGACCTTTTTACTTCAGGAAATACGAAGTAACCAACGCGGAGTATCGCGAATTTGTAAGTTGGGTTAGGGATTCTATCATCAGAGTATTACTTATAGACTGTGGCAAAGAGAAATATGGGAAGGTCGACAAAAACATATCTATTAATTGGAATATTCCGATAAAGATGAATCCTGATGATTCTGAATGTATACAATCTTTGTATTATCCTTATATGGAAAGATTTGATCGAAAAAAAGAAATTGATAATCGAAAATTAAATTACGTGTATATCCATACAAAAGGCGATACTATAATAACCAATACCATTAATGTGTATCCTGATACGAATGCATGGATAAATGATTTTCCGTATTCCTATAATCAGCCAATGACAAATATGTATTTCTGGCATCCAGCGTATGACGATTACCCTGTAGTTGGAATCACCTATTGGCAGGCGCTTGCTTATCTCGATTGGAGAACAAGACAGGAACAAAAAAAGCTAGACTCGAAAGGAATAAAATTAAAAGTAAAATTTGACCTGCCCACTGAGGCAGAATGGGAAATTGCTGCCACTGCAGAAAAAAGAGAAAATCTCACATCAGTATTTACTCCTAACTACCAGTACCTTGCCGATAATGATTGGATAACCGATCTATCTCTTGATTCGAAAAACAGGATTTCAAAGGATAGTCTTGATAAAAAAACAAATACAAAATATATATGGTCCCGGCGGAATTTTTTATTCGATCAAGCCAAACACAATTTTATTTTTCCTGCCAACTTTATCGTTGATGGTACTTTTCACACATTTAAAAGTGATCTGAATAAAGTAACCAAGCAAGAGATAAAAGGAAAATACAATTCTGAAAAGGAAAATGATGATTCATGGGTCTTATTAATGTGCAACAAAGATGCGAACGGTATTTCTTACATGGGAGGTAATGTTTCTGAATGGCTAAAAGAATCATACCAGCAAAATTGGTTGCCTGTATTTAAGATACATCAACAAGCCCTTAGTACTGCAAAAGGAGATGATGCAAAAATTTTATTGGAAATGGAACATTATTTTGATAGGAACAATGACAAAGATGGGCAATTGGTTAGAGGCGCCAACTGGTTCGATGAACGTTTTTCAAGCAGGTTAGGAAAAAATACCGAAGGCACCAATGCAAAAACTTTTGTTAGTCCTTTCAAATCCTATTGCACTCTGGGCTTCAGGTATGTGGTTCATTACGAACCAAAAAAGTAAACGCTACTCTCCAACGCTACAATCAACAATTTTTAATTTATCATGTGACTTTTGTTTTGCGCCCGCATTATATAATAAATGTATAAGTAAAACAATAAATCAATCTCTTTCCTGTTTTATATAGGAAAGAATTAGCGAAGGAGGCCCCATGACAACGCAGAAAAATTTTTTCACTCTTATTTTTATTGTAATTGCCTCTTGTTCGAGAGCGCAAAATGTTCTCGACAGCTTCTACACACCTGAGAAACAAACTCAAAAAAGTCCTGTGCCGTATGTTCCTGTGAGGGAAGCGGATGTGATGTGGCACAGAAGAGTATGGAGAACTATTGATCTTCGGGAAAAAATAAATCAGCCCCTTTACTTTCCAACAAGTGAAATAAACGACAGGAAAAGCATGTTCGATGTTATAAAAATGGGAATATTTACCGGACAGATTACAGCATACGGCAATCCATTAAATGATGATGAATTTAAAAAGCCACTTACATTATCGGAAGCAACAAACGTTCTTATGCGCGTTGATTCCATATCTATTCCGAATCCATTTACCAATGAAATGGAACAAAAAGCAGATACAATACGTGTTACCTCCGCGGATGTAAAACAATACTGGATAAAAGAAGATTGGTTTTTTGACAAACAACGTTCGGTCTTAGATGTGAGGATCATTGGCATTTGTCCATTAAAAGAAAACAGAGGTGATAATGGCGAGGTAAGGGGCTATCAACCTATGTTTTGGGTCTATTATCCTGAATGCAGGCCATTATTCGCCAAAGCAGAAGTATTCAACAGAAGCAATGATGCAGAGAAAAGAACACTTGATGAAATATTCATAAAAAGATTCTTCGGAAGTTATATAAATAAAGTGAGCAACGTTGCCGATCGTTCAATAGCTGAGTACGCAACCGGGCTGGATGCCCTGCTTGAGGCTGAAAAAGCAAAGCAGAATATCTTCGGGTTTGAGCACGATTTGTGGCACTACTAAAATAACTCACCTTTCCCTGTATCTTTTTCACTACTGCTGCATTATAACAGTAGGTCGCAGAATTCATAGATGAATTTATTGTTAACCTTTAAAACTTCTGACCATGGAAACAAAATATACTAACATTGGATATTTACTAACAGCATTGGCGATCGGATTTACTTCATGTGTTAATAAAAATGAAAAAACAACTACAAAGACCACCGATGGTCAGGAAAATATATCCTCACTAACCGAAAACAAAATTGACATCCCTGTCGAACCAAAAGTTGGCATATTTACAGATACATTTTTTGCAGAAAATTACTCCGATACAGAAATAACAACCCAAATGGTTCATAAAAAAGTGGCTTCTGAAAAAAAAGAATCTAATCGGGTTTCAAAAAAAGCTGATGACAGGGAAGATTTTGTGAACCACTACGACACGCTAAAATATAATGGCGTAATTGTAAATTACTTTACCACAGTTTCAAAACAACTTCATGGTAAACCTTATTTTGCAGAAAACTCTTCTCAATTGCTTGGCACGATCACAGAAATACTTACTACCAAACTTAAGGACGAAACAGACATTGTATTACTGATCGACAAGACGGCGAGTATGGATGATGATCTTTTTGCAGTAAGAAATAGTTTGGACAGCATTTATAAATTAATTTCCGGTTTCGATAATGTAAAACTCGCGATCGCCTCCTATGGAGATAAAAATTATCACCAGGACTTCTGGTACAATCGCAGCGACCTGAGTACCGACAAAGAAATTCTTGTCGACTATATGGATAGTTATAAAACTATTGGCAATCCGGATACTCCGGAGTCAGTTAACGATGCCATTATTAAAACGGTGCGTGAAATGAACTGGACAAATGGCAATAGAAGAATGATCCTCGTTATTGGCGATGCGCCATCACAGGAACCACCGCTCTCTGAATATTCGATCCAGGATGTGGTAAAAATTTGTGATTCAGCAAATATTATCTTTAATCTTTATCCTGTCATCCTAAGCTTGCAGGGCAGCTTAGTTTACGATACTCCTGCAGAGTCTTTCCCGCTAAAGATCTATCCTAATCCTGCCAAAGATTTTACTACTGTTCAGATGAAATATGAGCAGACATATTACTATGACATTATTGACATTACTGGTAAAAAAATAAGATCAGGTAATTTTTATGGGACAAATAATAAAATTTATCTTGATGGGATAAGCAATGGATCTTATTTAATCCAGGTGTATAATCCGGCTAATTCAGTTTATTCGACAGCTAAATTGCTAATACAAAATTGAATTCTATTTAATGTTGGGATCCAACTCACGAGCTTTCTTATAATATAAGTCAGCATTGGCATTATCTCCCTTTAACTTATATGTCATAGACAAAAAGTAATTGGCCTGAGCATTGTTAGGATTTATTTCGAGGGCTCTTCTGAACCAGGTTATCGCATTGTCATAATCTTTTATCGTACCATAACAACTGGCCAGGTTTACCATGGCATCAACATAACGAGGATCCAGAGTTAAAATCTTTTTATACATCTCAATACATTCCTGGTATCTGCCTTGAGTAAAATATTCTGCGGCAAGGTTATTCATTGATATTGGATCGTTTGGTGTGTGCTTCAACGCACTCAAATAACATTCTATTGCTTTTGCCTTATCCCCCATTCTGGTGTAACCCAATCCCATTTGGCTGTAAGCATCAGAATAGGTGGGTGAAATAGCAATAGCCTTTTCAAGTTCAGCAATACCTTGCAAAAAATATTCTTTCTTTTTTTGCTCATTCTTTTCATTAGGTGCAATTTCTTTTACCAATTCTCTCCCCAGGTAATAGTGCATCCTTGTGCTTTGTGATGAAATATTTACATCATTTGAGTATAACGTAAAATTATTTTCCCACACCGTGTTCCTGTCAATGGTTTTAAAGGAATATAATATGGCAACCAAACCTGCTATGGCAATGATCTTTTTGTTCGGGATAAAAAATAATTTTATATCGTCATATATCACTGCAGTTCTTTCCATTCTAAAAAGCCGGGCCAATAACACAGCAGCGGCCAGGCAGAATCCAAACGAAGAAAAATAAATAAAACGATCAGCCATTATTGAACCAATCAGAATAAAAATATTAGAGAACAAGGCAATAGTAATCAGATAGAATAGTATACAAAAGGATAGGATGTCTTTTCTCTTGAAACGTATAATAGCAAACACTAACATTGACGTATAGGCTAATGCTGAAACTATACTTATCACATCTCCAAATGTAACAGTTGGAACCTGGTTATAAGATCTGTCACAAACCAAAGAATACGGCACTATTAATAACTGAAGGTACATTCCCAATACTTTTATAGCAGTGGGAAGCCTGTCGAATAAGCTCATGTTCCCAATAGGATTATCTATATAAGAAATAGCATCGAGTTTCGGCGCAGTGCCTAACACTTTCCATCGAATAAAAAAATAAACGCCGGTTACAACAGCGAAGAACGCAGTGTTAATCATAATTTTTCGAAAAGGTTTATCCATAAAAAAATACATCATCAGCGGAAACACCAATAGCATGGTAATGCCAGTTTCTTTCGCAAGCATGGCCAGGAAAAAACTAATGCCGGATAAGGTGAGCCACAATGCGGGTTTAGATTTACTGCTCTTTACAAAAGAGAAAAATGAAAGGATCATCAAAAAAAAACACATGATCTCATCTCTGCTCTTGATACTGGCTACAATTTCTGTATGAACAGGATGCGCGATAAAAAGAATTGTACCGATAAATGGAATTATCAAATTATAATCCTTAAGCAATTCTGCAAGAAGTAAAAAAAGAAATACGCCAGTTAATGAATAAAACAAAACATTGATAAAATGACTCACCGCAGGAGAGTTAGGAAAATACTGCCACTCGATCGCAAACATTACAAGAGACAAAGGCCTGTATAATCCATCCTGGATGGAGAGATAACCGTACCTGTATGAAGTCTTCAGGATAGTCGAGATCCCGCTTGTGCCCTGGGTAACAACGTTATTTTCTTTGATTACAGAAAAATCATCAAGTGTATATCCGTGATTGAGCGTATTGGCATAAAGAACAAATGCCAGAATGCCGATAATAAACGACAAAGAATAAATAACTCCTTTGCTTCTATTTATATTTTTTGCGGCAGGTTTTTGAACAGGCTGCTTTAATGCCTGCTTATTTTTTTCCTTACCGGATATTTTTCGCTTGCCTCCCGACATGTAATGCTAAACTGATTCGGCAACAACTTCTGTTACACCGGGAACCATTCTTTTTAACAGACCTTCGATACCGGCCTTAAGAGTAATACTTGAAGAAGGACAGCCGCTGCAGGCGCCTTTCAGAGCAACAGTAACTATACCATCGCTAAAAGATTTAAAGGTGATGAGCCCTCCATCCTGCTCTACCGCCGGACGAATGTATTGTTCGAGCACCTCAACAATTTTATTTTCAGTTTCATTTTGCGGAGCAGCATGCTCTGTAAATACTGTTTCTGTTTTTTTAAATGTAGAATCTGTCGCAACCGTTGCCGAAGGAATATCTTTTACAGGAACATTTCCTTCCTCTAAAAATTTCTTTATGAATTCTCTCAATTCAAGCGTTATATCTTCCCAACTGACAACATCTGTTTTTGTAATGGCAATAAAATTAGCATTGATAAAAACTGCTTTTACAAACGGGAACTGAAAAAGTTTTTGTGCTAAAGGTGATCCACCAGATTCATTTATATTGAGATATTGCGCAGTTGCTCCATTTTCAATAAGTAATTTATTCGCTACAAATTTAAGTGTTGCAGGATTTGGTGTACTTTCGGCATATACCGCTATAGGGGTTTTAATAAGAGTCTCCATTTTACTAATTTTATGTAGTATTAAAGTTACGCATTTGAAACGAAAAATCGATTTTTTGGTAATTGGCTCAGGCATAGCGGGTTTAAGCTACGCATTGAAGGTGGCGAAACATGGCCGCGTATGCATTATTACCAAGTCGAACGAAGACGAATCCAATACAAAATATGCCCAGGGGGGAATAGCAGCGGTAATGTATAAACCAGACAGCTATGAAAAACACATTAACGACACTCTTGTTTGCGGAGATGGTTTATGCGATGAGAAAGTGGTAAGGATGGTAATTACAGAATCAACAGAGAGGGTTAAGGAATTAATTGAATGGGGAACATCATTTGATAAAACTCCCGGAGGAGATTACGATCTTGCAAAAGAAGGCGGGCATTCGGAACACAGAGTATTACACCATAAAGACATTACCGGTTTTGAAATTGAAAGGGCATTGCTCACACAAGCACACAAACATTCAAACATTGAAATACTCGATCACCATTTTGTTATTGACATTATAACCCAGCATCATTTGGGAATGGAAGTCAACAGCCGCACACCTGGTATTGAATGTTATGGCGTATATGTTTTGAATCAGAAAACAGGACTTGTTGAAACATTACTTTCCAAAACTGTTTTAATGGCGAGCGGCGGTGCAGGAAATATTTATACTAACACCACAAATCCCTCCATTGCAACAGGAGATGGTATAGCGATGGTATACAGAGCAAAAGGCAGAGTGGAAAATATGGAATTTATGCAGTTCCATCCAACTGCATTATATAATCCGGGCGAAACACCTTGCTTCCTGATTACTGAAGCATTAAGAGGTTTTGGCGCCATACTGAAAACACAGGATGGAAAAGAATTTATGCAGCGCTATGATGAAAGATTATCATTGGCTCCAAGGGATATTGTTGCACGCGCTATTGACAATGAATTAAAAATAAGAGGGGAGGATTTTGTTTACCTCAATTGTATGCATATTAATAAAGATGAATTGCTAAAACATTTTCCAAACATTTACAACAAGTGTCAAAGCCTTGGCATTGATATTACCAAACAAATGATCCCGGTTGCGCCTGCTTCACATTATATATGCGGAGGCATTAAAGTGGATGAATACGGACAAAGCAATATTAAAAACCTTTATGCAGCCGGAGAATGCTCCTGCACCGGATTGCACGGCGCAAATCGCCTTGCATCCAATTCTTTATTGGAAGCATTGGTTTATTCCCATCGCGCAAGTACTGATGCAATCAAAAAAATTCAGTCCATTACTTTTAAAGAAAATATTCCGGACTGGGACGATGAAGGCACTGCGCATTCTGAAGAAATGATTTTGATCACACAGAGTTTACGTGAAGTACAAAGCATTATGACCTATTATGTTGGCATTGTGCGTTCTGACCTGCGTTTAAAAAGAGCATTGGATCGATTGGAAATAATTTACAATGAAACAGAAATCTTATACCAAAAGACTAAAGTATCTGTTGAGTTGTGCGAGCTGAGAAATATTATTTTAACCGCTTACATCATTATAAAACATGCTATGAAACGTAAGGAAAGCCGGGGTTTACATTACACCATTGATTATCCGAAAGCTGGGAAGGCATAAGCTAATCTGAAGCTTTATGACAAAAGATTATATAAACCCACTTATAAATATTTGACGGAAGTACGGTTTATCATTATTACTTATACAAGATTATTATTAACAATATTTACATCTAAGAAATCAGATTTGTGTAATTTTTCCATTGAGCGGCGAGCTAGAAAAAAGTAATGCACAAAAAACAAAACACAGAATTGCTTTTTTATTAGCCCAATTGCCAAGAAGAGTGAGCCGAAATAAAATTTAGATTTTTGCACTCTCTAAATTTTTTCCTATCGTATTAAGCTCACATTTCCCTTCCTACTTATTTTATCTCCACTGATGAGAGTTGCATGCAGGTAATAAACAAACACTGCTGTATTCTCCAAATTTCCTTTGTATATTCCATCCCAGCAGAACCGTGGATCTGTTGATTCATAAACCCGTTCACCCCAACGGTTGTAGATTGATATTTGTAACTCTTTAATACACTCTTCCAATCCCCCCAGTGTACAGAAGTCATCATTTTCGCCATCGTTGTTTGGTGAAAAAGCATTGGGCAGATGAAGTGTTTTCGGACAGGGACATGCGCTGTCTGAGATTGTTACAACAACTTGATTGGTGCAATTATTATCGTCAGAAACTATTACAGTATACGTAATAGCCATTAGCCCTACAGCGGTTGAAGTAGTTTGCCCATTGTTCCAACCGTATGTTAATGTTCCGGCACCTCCTATAGCCGTCACTGAAGCTGTACCATCACTATTGCCACATATTGCAGAAGTATGTGTAGCAGTGGCTATAAGATCAGCAGCCTGAGTTATTATTACTGTTTTGCTACTGCTACAATTGTTCGCATCTATAACTATAACAGTATATGTATTTGCTGAAAGACCGGTGCTCATAGAAGTGGTTTGTCCGTTGCTCCAAGTGTATGTATGCGGCGCGGTGCCCCCGTTGGGATTAACCATAGCATAACCGGTACTTTCTCCATTACAACTTACATTGTTTTGAGAGGAAATTAAAGGAGTAGGTCCGCCGGAATTGGCAACCAGAACCGGTACTGCCCGGCTACATCCGTTTGCATCTGAAATTAACACGGTATATGATCCCTGGCTGAGGCCGGTAGCAGTTGTAGTAGTTTGTACGGCTGTTGTACTCCATGAATATGTGTATGCAGGTGTCCCTCCAACCGGAGACACTGCAGCTGCACCGTCGCTGTTACCACAAGTGGATGGCGTGGATGTAGTGGGGGCAACCAGTAAAGAGGGCTGCAAGATAGTTACTGTATATTGTTGGGTACAACCATTAGTATCTATAACAGTTACGGATTGATTCCCTGCTACAAGGCCGGTTGCTATTTGAGTAGATTGGCTGCCGGAAGCCCACAAGTAAATATATCCCGGGATACCTCCACCCGCAGTAACTGTAGCAGTAGTAGTACCACCGTTGCAAAGAATGTTCGTAGCTGTTGCCGTAGCTGTAAGCGGAATGGGTTGGGCAATAGTAACTGTTTTAATGATTGTGCAGTTGTTTGCATCGTTGAGGACAACTGTATGAGAACCTGCCAGGAGTCCCGTGGCCGTTTGCGTAGTTTGATTTCCTTGACTCCATAGATAAGTGTAGGCAGTAGTTCCTCCTGCTGCTGTAACCGTAGCAGTAGCAGTACCACCACTGCAAAGAATATTTGCAGCAGTGGCGGTTGCAGTAAAAATTGTTGGCTCCGTGATACTAACTGTTTTCGTAGTGATGCAGCCATTTGAATCGGTAATGATTACCGTATGAAATCCCGGCAAAAGGCCGGTTGCTGTAGAGCTTGTTTGGGCACCTTGACTCCATGAATACGTATAAGGAGTAGATCCGCCTAAAGTAATAGTTGCAGTTGCGCTACCATCATTCGCTCCATTACACGAAACGTTGATCACAGGTGAAATAATTGCCTGAGGTGATCCCGCATTGAAACACTAGCCTGAGATGTTTGAGCACACAGATTTGCATCCGTAATGGTAATAGTATATGTTGCTGCGGCAAGACCGATAGCGGTTTGAGTGGTTTGTGAATTACTCCATGAATATAAATATCCCGGAGTCCCTCCTCCGGGTGTTACAGTTAAACTCCCATTTGAGTTCCCACAAGAAGCTGGATTTGTGGTGACAGTTATAGTGATAGCCGCCGGCTCTGTAATAACAACCGTTGTCGTCTTTGTACAACCATTAGAATCTGTTACTGTTACTGTATGATTTCCCGCCAGAAGACCGCTTACTACTTGAGTGGTTTTGTTACTTTGCGTCCACAAGTAAGTATAGGATGGTGTTCCTCCTGCTGCACTGATGGTTGCGGTTCCATTGTTTCCGCCATTACAATTTACATTTGTAAAAGATACGGTTGATGTAAAAACCGATGCGGGTTGTGTGATTGTAACAATAGCAGTGTCTGAAGAGGATGCGGCATCAGTTACAATTACGGTATAAGTTCCCGCACAAAGGCCTGTAGCTGTTTGTGTAGTTTGGCCGCCTGCGTTCCATGAATAGGTGTACGGAGCAATTCCGCCGGTAGCAGTTACTGTTGCAGTGCCAGTGCATTGAGAATTACAAAGTATATTGGCAGGAGAAACCGTTGCACTTAATATCGTGCAGCCCTTAAAAGAACTACATAAACAAAAAGCGCCGCAAAACTTTACTATATACCCGTCATCTGATCCATTGTGGGTGTCGTCAAAATATGCACCTGCGCCGGGATCAGTTAAAGGATAAGTCCCCATGCTGGTTGGTATAGCCCATTCTCCGGCAACAAATAAATTATTGTTGGGATCAAGTGCCAGCGCCTCCCTGAAATCCACGCCATCTCCGCCTAAATATGTAGTCCATAGGATAGCTCCGGTATTATTAAACACCACCAACGCAATATCCGTTCCTCCCGGCCCACCGTTGAATGAATTATCATTATATCCTGCATCGCATGAGAGTTGAACGGGAAGGTTAGAGGACCGTGTAGTAAAACTCAAATACACATTGGAACATTCGTCAATAACTAAATTATCATAGGTATAAAAGAAAGGCTCATCATCACTTCCGCCATAATAGGTTGCCCACTGACGGGTATTAGCATTATTAAATTTTAGAATAAAGGCATCGCCAAATCCTGCATTTGCCGGTTGAAAAAATGTTCCGGAATTTTGCAGAGGAAAATTAGAGGAATTTGTTTGTCCCGCGACAAACACATTACCGGCTGCATCTGTAGCAAGAGAGAAGCCATAATCACTCCCGGTATCTCCATAATAGGTCGCCCATATCCGATTTCCTAAATTATCAAACTTAAGTATAAAGGCATCAATGCCTCCGGCGTTTGCAAACTGAAAGAAGGTTCCCGTAGTTTGCACAGGCAAATCGGTAGAATAGGTATGCCCTGTTACATAAACATTTCCGGCTGGATCTGTAGTGATCGAATATCCTGCATCCGAATCTGTTCCTCCGTAATAAGTCGCCCAAAGACGATTACCCAGGTTATCAAATTTCAAAATAAACAAATCTACATTGCCTGCATTTGCCGGTTGAAAGACTATACCTGCACCCGGGATAGGAAGATCCGTGGATGTGGTATATCCTGTTACAAAAATATTGTCAGCAGCATCGGTGCAAATAAAATATCCCGACTCTTGCCCGGTTCCACCATAATGAGTTGCCCAAAGGCGTGTGCCTGCATTACTAAATTTTAAAATAAAAATGTCATAGGATCCAGCTCGTACAGGCTGATAATAGGTACTCCCACCGGCAGTTTGCACCGGGAAGTTGGAGGAATTACCCGCAGTTTGAACAGGAAAATTAGTAGAACCAAGATATCCGGTTACAAACAAATTTCCATTATTGTCTGTATCTATGGACATAGGCCCATCAATTCCATTCCCTCCATACAATGTAGCCCACCAAAGAGCAGGGTCGATGATTAAAGTTCGGAGGTTGGCCTGAGAGGAATCCCCAGAGTTCAGTGCCGGAAAGTTGAAGCTTACCTCTACATTATGTTTGTCAATTTGTGTGTGGCTGAAACTACTCGGAATCTCTGTGTTGGTTTCTTTTATGTAAGAATATGGAGCATCTTCTCTGTATGTTCCCAGCGAAGTTGTGATCTCTATCCCTCCGTGTTCATTCATTTGCAAGGGCTTTTCGCTTTCGTATAATAGTTTAATCTTACTTGGGTCTGCTCCGGGATGAACTATAAAGTCATACTTAAGTCCCCGTTTCTTTGCATTATAAAATACCCAGTCAATGCCGGGATACACCTCTCTTATTGTAATTTTATCATATTGTTTTACATCGTAAATCCCTTGAGGACAATGACCGTAAAAGAAATTAAAATGTTCTGCGCTTTCTCCCTCCCTAATAATGTTCTCTTCTTTAATGCTTGCTCCGTTTAGGTGCACGTCCAACCAGGCCATTTCTGTTGTGATCTTTTCTTCTTTTTCATCTTTTGGCAAGCGAGGTGAAACTGAAGCATCTTTTTCCTTCTGATCATTCTCTTCTACATTTATAAATACACATGTCAATCCCTGTTTGGTAATGTACATGTCCATACCGGGTGCTGACGCCTTAAAAAGAACTGAAGGAACAGGCTCGTTGTTTGTATTAGTTATCTGTCCTTTGTTTTCTAAGAAACAAACAGATTGTTTTTGCATCCACTTTTCGGCTTGTTTTTTCTCAGCAGAAAATTCTGCGGGCGGTATTGCTTGCTCTGCAAGCAATACCAAAGTATCCCCCTTAGGTGAGGCACAGAGTAAAGCAGATGTCACGACTAGTATCAGCGTGATGAAGAGGCACTTCATTTATTTTTACCGTTATTTATTAATCCCACATTCTTACTTCAGCTTAATTATTTTTTCTCCGTGGATTACGGTAACATTCGGGCTAAAGGCCTTACAAATAAAGCTCTTCATTCCCTCCGGCACTATTAGTGAAAAACATTTGGCATTGCAAATATTAAATCCGGATTATCAGTTCTACGCAGGTATCATCGGATATATGCTGTCCCAAAATTGCATAGCTAATTGTCAAAGGCAATGATTGAGACTATGGTACGCGTGAGAAGAAAATATTTTTTTCGGTATTGCTGAAAAAAAGCTGGGAATAATGCGTATTTCATAGGGGTGTTTGTTTAATTAAAAATAGCAACCTATGATGATGAATGATAATTTGTTTTGTGTTATTATTATACGTTACTTCTAACAATCTATTTATAAAAATTTGATAGCCAATAAATTATGATTTTTATAATTTATTTTCAGTTAAGCAATTAATAAGTAATTACCATCCTCTTGTTTTTGCTATTTATTGTATTGCCCTCCTGAAATATTTTTAGCGATTAATAATTTCTTAGCGACTATCAGGATAACTAGAAATGCATATAATTTTAAACTAAGAATAGTTCTATCGCAACAAATTTCTATTGCCTTTTTTTACAATTTCTTCTGTTGTATATGAAAAAATCCCTTGAAATTTTTCAATTTCAAGGGATCCTGAGGTCACGTGCGGATTTGAACCGCAGTAGGAGCTTTTGCAGAGCTCTGCCTAACCGCTCGGCCACGTGACCGTTTTAAGGACTGCAAATTTACGAAAAATTAACCAAATCAAAGAATAGCAGTCAATTTACTACCTGCACCTATAAAAAACTAAGTCGCAAAAAGGCTCGTTTCGCGTTAAAATCCCCCGATACAAAATATTTTTAAAAATCTGTAACCTTTTTAAATTTTTCAGTTCTATAGTCAAAAGGGTCAAATTTGTAAGAATAAAAAAATGGATGTAGTATTGAATATGTCGATTGTAACAGATTACGCAGTGGAAAGCGAACAGTAGCAGGAGTTAAAAATAATAAACGCTGCCAAGGCCGACTCTAAATATTTTGGTCCGCTTTACGAAAAATACCACGATAGAATATTTCGTTTCGTGGTTCAGCGTATGGATGATAAAGAAATTGCCCTGGATGTTACTTCACAAGTGTTTCTTAAAGTGTTATGCAACTTAAATAAATATACATATAGGGAAGGTGTTCCATTCTCTTCCTGGCTATACCGGATCGCGCATAAAAAATCAGGGAGAAACCGATGTAGATTGCGGAGGTCCTTGCCAAGCTTGCCAAGCTGCAAGTGCAAAACTAAATGGAGTTGATTGGACAGCAGTAACTATAACTGCAACAAATTTAGGCGCAGATCTTGCCATAGCAGGTACAACGGTTGATGGAAAAGGATTTGCCTTTACTGCGCACGCAAATAGTGTCACCGGAAGCTATACAATAGCCACGGGAGCTTTCCAAATGTCAACTGCAGCTACAGATCAATATGCAGCTAATGTTTCAGGGAGTGTTACCCTCAGCAAGTTTGACACTAATAATAAAAAAGTTTCAGGAACATTCAGCTTTACTGCAACTACTTTTACGGGAACACCGGGCGCTTTAACAAATGGAACATTTACTAATGTTCATTATCAATAGCATTGTACCTGCGGGCATGAGTGTAATAATATGCCGTGGCCGCAGGTAATTTTTATTTCTTTTTTTTCTTTGGATTGCTCTTTACGCCCTTACTTTCACGGACAAGAAAATACATTTCAAGTCTTAATTTATTCAGGTTCTCATAATTTGAATCCAGCCTTTTTTTGATCTCCGTAAGCCTGTCTTCGAGAGAATTTTGTTCTTTTTTAATTTTCTTCATTTTTTGCAGATTAAAATTGAACTCTCCTTAAACAAACATAACCATATTTTTCAGAATAACAACGGACTTGTTGTACAACATGTCGGTTGTTTAGTATTCCTTTACGCCAGTTTTGAAAAAGACCATTATATTAAAGCGGCTTGGTGATAAGGTCAGGGAAGTAAGACAGGAAAAAGGAATTTCCCAGGCACAGCTTGCATATAATATCGGAAAAGATCAGCAATCTATCCACCGCCTGGAATCTGGCAATGTTAATCCTTCTTTTTATTATCTGTTTGAAATTTCCATGGGTTTAAATGTCGATATGGAGCGATTGATAAAATTTAGTGATATTCCTAACAAAAGAATTTCGCTCTAAGCTATTTTCGGCGAATGCTATTTCGTCACAATTTCAATAGCTGAACTTTCCAACCATTTATTCATTAAGGCTTCATTACCTGAGACCGGAGCAAAACAAAAAGTATTGCTGGCTACTAATGCAGGAGAGTTGAGTGCGTATTCAATGGTAACTTTATAGGGATTAAGATAACTGGAATGAATAAAAAACACTTCTCCTGCTTTGTAAAGCAAAAATCCCACATGGTAGTCGAGGCCAATGATATAAATGCCTTCCTGTTTTTTCTTTTTTACAAAGTCAACCACTTTTTCAGGCGTGGATCCCGGATTCATCACAATGTTTAGTTTTGTAGTGATTGACTTCATCGCATTCAGTGCCGGCTGCTGGGCCATTTTATACCGATCCAAATTTAATCCCATATGTTTCATGGTGGTGGAAATAAAATATCCGCAGGCTATCTCTCCCCTATTTGGAACATCTGTATGTCCCTCAAAGGACCAAACCGTGCCATACCAGTAAGGGATAATATTGTTCAGCAATAAATCGCAAAACTTTATACACACCGAATCCATTGTAATTTTCCCTTCTGCTAATTGAGCCTTCAATTGCAAACGTTTTTCATTTACATATGCAAGCTGTTTCGCATAACTTATAGTAGTATCAACATTAATTCCATAGGCCTGTGCATCAATTTTGATTACCGGAGGAACATTCTCTTCTTCAGCTACAGTATCTTTTACAACTTCATTTACTAATACATATGAATCTTTAGGACTCGTACAGCTTACAAAGGGCTGGACAATAATAAGCAGGGCAAAAATTTTGTTTCGCATAGTATCAGAGTTAACCCGCCCTGTATATTCTATTCAGTTCGGGCAAGCAATTATTCAATTGCTCAATCTTTTTCCCACTTCCGCGTAGGTTTTCCTTCCTGCCTGATCACTTTATATTTTTTTTCCTTAGCAAGAGCAAATACTTTCCTTCGCAATAATTTTGGATAAAAACTACGTACGATATATCCAATATTTTTTCTCTTGGAAAAAATTCCTATTTGCGCTAATACATCATCGGCAGAAGCGGCGCACCTCATTCCAAAAAATGCGTAGTCGTATGGAGTTTTATCACAATATTTTGTAACAATTTCCAATGCCTTATTGTATTGTGTTCCGCTCAGTGGTATTTCAACCCATGCGTATTTACAGGTTGGAACCGTCATAGGCTTGCCTCTTGTTTCACCACCGCTATAGATTGCGCTCAACGACTTTTTGTGAGGAAACACATGTAAATCATTCGCTGGAACAAAACTATAATCAACATCATCAATCTCTAATGAAACATGGCCTCCATGCAAACCTCCAAACCAATGAAACTCCGTTGCCTTATATTTTTTTAATGGCTTGGAGCCGTATAAAAAATGGATTCGCATCACCAGGGAATCCTGTGCCATTAAACTCGCCAAGACGAGTGTAAAAATTCCTATAAAGGAAATGCGCTTCATTGCTTTTAAATAAAAGATTCATGCTAATTATCGAACGTAAAATTCTTCGTTTTTGCTTTTGATTTAATAGCCGCGATCATAGCGGCATCCAGCGAGTTACTGGTGTCCTGCCCCATTTCTTTTTCTTTCTGTGCTATGTACTCCACGCGTTTTGTATTGAGTTCTCCAATGGAAGCATTTACTTTAGCTCTTTCATTCTTTTTATCTTCGATGTATTTTTGCTTTTGTACAGTAGTTTTTCCTTGAAGCTCTTTCGGAAGATCTGTCTCCTTTACTTTTGTGATGTCGAACTCTTTACTACCCGAAGCGTCTACCAGATCCCAGCTTTCATTTTTATACAAGTGAGAAGATTTCGATACTATCCTGTTTGCGTTATTTGACCAACCATAAGTTTTCGCATTTTCATCCTGCTTTTTTTGATTCTCTTTACTTATAATTCCCAAATATCCATAGCCTATGTAAGTACCGTTCAACGATTCATTCATCTGCGCAATTTCTTTATCATATGGCGTTTCGATATAAACTGTTTTACGGTCTTGTTCAATGCTCATATAATTTCCTCCTGTAAAATCTGCGCCCGTTTTCCAGGAAGTATTAATTCCCATGTCAAAATTTCCGCAGAAAATCGTATTCACCACTACATCTTTTTGTACTGCTTCCTTACATGCTGTTGCATATGCAACAGGCCCTTGTGTGAATGGTTCATTACCGGCAATAAATATTAATTGCAAATCACTGTTCCCATCCGACCATTGCAATTGTTTCAAAGAAGTATGAATCACTTGTCCGCAAAATTCATTTCCACCATTTGTCCTGAGAGAAAAAAGCTGCTCAGAAATTTTATCCAGGTCATTGATAAACATAGATACCTGTCTTATATAACCTTCTGCTGAAGACAATCCATCATTGCCGTATTCATACAAAGCGATTTCCAGATCAGGTCTTTCGTTTTCGCATTTTGCTTTTGCCAGTTCATTAATAATTTTCCATAACTGTGATTTAGCCTGATCAATTAATCCATCCATACTATTGCTGGTGTCTAATAGAATAGCAACTTTTATTTTTTTCTTTCCTGTTGTTGGAGTGCCAGGAGTCTGTATTGTATCAAGCGTAACCTGTACAGCAGGTTGAGTGCCAGGAGTCGTAGGTGCATTGGGATTATTCTGGGAAATACAGCCTGAGCCCAATACAGAAACAAAAGAAAAAGTGAGAATAAGTTTACAAGAGCCGATGGTTACAAATGATCTTTTCATGGTATCTGTTTTTTTGTAAAAGTAGATCGACTGCACCCTCATTAAAAGTGACACTTAGTGAAAAGGTTATTCCACTTAGTTAACAGGATGTTTAAAGAAGTTAAGCCTCTTTTATAAGGGCTTAAAGCATTGATTTTATAAGTATTGCCCATTTTTATTCGGTATTTTTGTTTTGATGAAACGCTTATCCATAATATTTCTTTGTACACTCCTATTTACAACGCATGCCAATGCAGTGAATAAGAAATTCAGCGATGGATTTATTCCGGCATTGAGAGTAACACAACTACTTGATTCCTCATCTCTTTTTGCAAAAACTAATCCCGTACGTGCTATAGACTATGCATCAAAAGCATTGGAGGTATCGCTGGCCAACCATTATAAACAGGGAGAAGGATTATCTTACAAAATGCTGGGTACTATTCATTATAATCTCGGACATTATGACCTGGCCGCTAAAAATTTAGAAGATGCTGTAAATGCTTTCACTACAAAAAAATCAAAGACGAAAGGTTTTTCCTCGGAGATGAGCAAAGATAGCTACCAAAAAAGCCCAAGAACAGATGGGGGCGATCTAAAGAAATTGTTCGATACTTATTTGCAATTAAGTTTGTCCTACATAGAGCTGGGCAACTATGATATGGCCGCTTACAATTTAGATATGTGTTTCTCTAAACAATTTACAGAAATCAATAATGAAAGTAAAACTGCCGCAAAAAAAGCAAAAGCAAAATTACTGCTGAAACAAAATAAATTTGCTGAAGGTGTTTCGTTATATGAATTGATACTTGATGATGCACGTAAAGAAGGAAATTTGACGCAGCAATGCGACGTACTTACCGAAATGGGGAAAGCTTATTTTGAAAAGGGAGATTATGAAAAAGCCCTTCCCTATTTTAATGATGCCAGAGATCTCGCAGAAATGCTAAAGCAGGACAACCTGTCTTTAAAAATTTCCGATTATATCGCACAAATATATCGCCAGCAAAAAAGGTTCAAGGAAGAAATAGTGATTCGTCAGAATTCACTGAATAAAAATATATCCAACAATAATACCGCAGGAGTTTCGAAAGGGAATTTTGAAATTGGTAATGCATACTTCTCGGCCAACCAAACAGATTCCGGAATTTCTTATCTCAATAGAGGCTTGGACCAGAAGACTTATTCATGGAGCTCCGGCAAGAGTTATTCTCCATTGGATTTAAACAAAGCAGGATTTATCAATATAAATCGAACGTCCTACGAGCTTGCACAACAATCCGAAAAAAGTACAGAATTATTGGACAAAGCAAATGCCTATAAAACGCTTACTGAAGCCTACTTAAAAAAGGGAGAAATGAAAATGTCAGCCGAGGCTTTTGATAAATACCTGGCCCTGCATGATTCAGTAGAAATTCTCCGGAACGTAGAAATTAAAAATGCAATCGAGCTTAGTACTACATTGGGTAAAAAACAACAAAGGGTTGAATTGCTGGAAAAAGAGCGGGAGCTGAATGAAAAAGCAATAGATCTTTTAAGGCAGGATCAGGTTTTAAAGGATGAACAATTAACATCGCGCAACATGACTATTCTATTGCTCATTGTTGTTTTGTTAGCAATGGCAGGCGCAGTATACTTTATTACACGCAGTTCAAAATCGGAACGCAGAGCCAATCAATTACTCGCTATAAAATCACTCAGAGGACAAATGAATCCTCATTTTATTTTTAATGCACTTAATTCTGTCAATCATTACATATCACAAAATGATGAGCGCGCCGCCAATAAATACCTCTCAGATTTCTCCCGATTGATGCGATTGGTAATGGAAAATTCGAAGCATGATTTTATTTCGCTTTCTGAAGAAGTTGAAATGCTGGAATTGTATCTTCATCTTGAACATGCCCGTTTCAAAGACAAATTCGATTATAGGTTCGAAATAGATAAGAATATTGATACGTCTGCTTTTGAACTGCCTCCGATGATACTTCAACCATATATCGAAAATTCTGTATGGCATGGATTACGTTACCTCGACAATAAAGGATTTTTAACTGTTGCTATTCATCAGGCTAACGAAGGAATCCAGGTAATGATAGAAGACAATGGGATTGGCCGTAAACTTTCACAGGAACAAAAAACTGTGAATCAAAAAAAACAAAACTCATCGGGGATGCAAAATATTGAAAACAGGGTGGGAATTATTAATACTACTTTTAATACTGCTATTACCGTGAGTGTAGAAGATGCAAAACCCGGCAACAAAGAAGCCGGGACAATAGTGAATATTTTTATTCCTAACCACAAAACTAAAAATTGATGCTGACTGCCGTAATAGTTGAAGATGAAAAAGTAAGTCGTGAATTACTGGCCGGTTACCTTGCAAAATATTGCAAGGATGTTGAACTATTGGCGCAGACAGATTCAGTGCAGTCGGGTCTGCAAGCTATAAAACAATACAAACCTGATATTGTTTTTCTTGATGTAGAAATGCCCAAGGGAAATGCATTTGATTTACTTGAACAAGTAGGAGAGATAAATTTCGAAACAGTTTTTGTAACCGCCTTCAGCAATTATGCCGTTCAGGCCTTGAACTACAGTGCAGCATATTATATTTTAAAACCGGTAAGCATCGACGAATTGATAGCGGCTGTTGAGAAAATAAAAAAACAAAAGGAAGAAAATAAGGTAGCTATCCACACAAAAGTTTTGTTGGATAATCTTCAGAGCTACAATAAAAAAAACTACAAAGTTGTTTTGCCATTGATCGATGGCTTTGAAGTAGTTCCTGTAAAAAATATTATCCGATGCGAAGCCAATGATAATTTCACTGATTTTCATTTTACTTCCGGTCCTAAAAAAATGATCTGCCGCACTCTCAAATTTTATGAGCAATTACTTGGGGACGCAGGCTTTGTTCGCGTACATAAATCACATCTTGTAAACATTGATTATATTAAAAAATACACCAAGGGCAAAGGAGGTCAACTCACCATGGAGGATGGATCTATTATTGACGTTTCACCAAATAAAAAAGATGAAGTCATTTCAAAGTTTATACAGAAATAGAAATAATTATACGGAACTAGTCTTCTATCCTCACTTTTTTCAACTCGTTTCTTCCATTGAAAGCAGGAAAATACATTAGCTCTGCATGTGCAGGATTTAAATTGTAAGTACCGTTATAGCGGGGTTGTAATTCAATATCAAATTGATATTTCCCTGCCGGTAATTTTTCACAGAAAATAGAAACCTTATCCTTAAAATATTCCCGGTGAACTTCATTATTATCGTATGACTGGTCTTTATTGTTATAACTGCAACCAGCAGGAATCGGAATTTCAATCATCACATAATCACCTTTTTTCTTAGCAGTAACTTCCACTCTCATTGTAGTAATTTTTCCTGCTTTAAGGGAGGTAACGGGCTTTTCTTCATTGGTGAAAGTTGATTTTACAACAAACACATCTTCTTTGGGTTGTGGATTTCTATTCCATTCCCTTTTGTAAACTGACATATACAGGCTTCCCTTACATTTAGCTGAAACATTCAATTTATTTTCTTTCACTGGCATTTTTGTTCTGAACGGAAATTCTTTTATCACCTTTCCGTTTAATGTCACCGATGCATCCCCTTTTAAATTTTGGTTTTTATTCAACACTCCCGGTAAAATAGTTTCCAGGATACTCGCCGATTCATAAGTATTACGGAATGTATTATCATCGCTATGTTCCAGGAAATATTTTGTTATTCCTTCCAGTGTTTTTTCATAGCCACCCTTTTTCTCCAGTATTTTATATACCAATAAACTTAATTGGGTAGTATTATTATACCAGTTCATAGAATCGTTCCCCCAATAGCTGGCACCCAATGCAGTTTCCTTTTTATCTTTTAGTATTTCGTTAATATCATAGCCTAATCCCGCTCGTTGTTTTATATAAATAAGTAAATATTTTGAATAAGTACTTAATTTTTTCATATCTATCTTAAGAATAGAGTCGGCTATATTTTCATAGTGATATCTTCCAAAAATCTCAAGAGCAAGTACCTTTTGGTCATTATCCCCATTAAAAGAACTGCGTTCGATATTAGAAATTGCATCCATAAGCGCATCAACCCTATAACCCATTGCTTCTGCCTTTAATAAGGCTTTTGTTATGTATATAGTCATAAAATAATTATCAGGCGAGTTTTTCCACCAACCCCAACCTCCATTCTCGTTTTGCGTTCTTTCCAACTTCGCAATTATTCTTCTGATCTGATAATCAAAAAGAAATATTTCTTTCAATCGCTCCTTGATCTTTTTTTCACTCAGTAGCGCTATGAGTTTAGAAGCTAACTGTTCATTACACTCATGAGGATATGTTTTTAATTCAGTTATCTTATCAATCAAAAGATCGAGATCGTTATTCACTATAGATAATTCGTAAAACAATGCGGACGTATCTATACTAATTTGAAAATTCGTGTCCTTGTCCAAAGAATAAAGCTGGCCATTTGTTTCTCCCACCCCAATGGGCAAAACCGGTAATTTCTCCTTTTCACCATCAGTATATTCAAGACTATCCAACCTAAGCGAATATTCAATGAATAAAGTATCCTCATTACCCGGTGCTATAAATTGTTTTTCTATATAACTGTTCTTTATAGAAATGTTGTTAGTTGTAAGCATCCTATTATTGCTTTTAAATGCAGTAGTTATGGAGAGATTCTGTTTTGTGTAGTTAAGTGCCTTTCCGACTATATAAGTAGTATCTCCTTCCGTCAAAAACCTTGGCATAGACAAAGTTGCCATTATAGGTTTAGACGCTTTTGTTTCCGCAAAACCTACACCGCTTTTATTACCAGTCATTGCAATAGCAAAAGAATTCCATTTCGTAATATTATCAGGAAAAGTAACATCGAATTTTACTTCTCCTTTTTCATCTGTAAATAAAGCAGGCTGCCAGTAAGCTTCATCAGTAAAATTTTCCCTTAGCAAGGAGCTATTTAACATTGCAGAGTTAAGATCTAGTTTTACTTTATCCATTTCACCACCCCAAAACATTCGCTCCGCTTTTAAGTTACCATGGGGTTCGTAGGATTTTATTAGTGCTGCCTGACCATTTCCTTCAACTGATTTTATTCTATATAGGTGATTAGGCGCAATTTTTCCTGCACTGAAAACACCGCCATATTTAGATTTATAAAATGACGATTTTCCTCTTCTATGCCTCCTGTACCCGGAATAAACTGTTCTATCGTTACTATAATAGTTCGCATCATCATTTAGATAAGTGTATTGGTTTCTATAAAAATCATGCTTTTCCAAAGTAGAATAACGTAAATCAACATATGGATACGATCTGTTTATTTCTTTCCTATCTTTTCTTACCCTTTGATTAATGAAAATATCATATGCAACCGGTTCTTTCTTTTCAAGTGTCTCGAAAGTGAATAAAGTATCTTTGTCATATTTCTTTATACATATTTTTCCTGCATCGATCTGAATAGAGTCATCAACAAAATATTCATAATTGTTGTCCATAAAAAAAATTCCTTTATATAACCCCGGCGGAATATTACTAACATCAGCGCACTTATTACGATATTTTTTTTCTCCAATAGACACCTGATCATTAAACAACATTATTTTACTAATAAAATGATCGCCGGTATATACAAAGGCAAAACTGCCATTGCCAATTTCAGTTTTGGTATATACTTCATATGGAAATTCAGGATCGTTATATCTATACAACTCAACATATTCATTTTGAACCTCTTTTAGAGTTTGTGTTGATATGCCTATCCGATACTCTACGTTCCTGGCCTTCTCTAATTTGTTTCGATTTTTTTTGAGAGTATCTACGCTAATCTTTCCTTCATCATTAAAATCATAGCAATAGTTTCCATTAAACTTAAATTTTCCATATACAGACTTATATTCTGCCTTCCATAAGTAGTTTATTGAATCTCCTTGATTAAAAATCAATGCAGAATTTCTATCTATCCTTTTCACATCGTTGGGCGTTTTCCAACAGTATACGTTTCCATAATAATATTCGTCTTTTGTTTGGAAAACACAATTCCTTTCCAACATTTTTTCGTATGTCGAAAGTTTTCTCGTTTTTTTTATTTTTTTTATTTCCTCGGGGTAATGTTTACTATCAAACGAAAATTCCAATTTTTGTCCATTTTTTAATTCTATGTCTTTAAGAATGTATTCAGCATCATTTGTACGAATACGAATATTATGTTTTCCGGCTGATGCAATGATAGAATTGCATTCACTATAATATTTATCGTCATAATATACAAGTGTATCGTCAACATAGATCATGTGTACCTCTAAGAATTCCTGACCACTAATAACATAGGGAAAAAATTCCGCTTTAACACTTTCATTAGGAATATATCTTTTAAAAAGAACGTTACCCGGATGAGTTAACTGGTAGTAAGCTATATTCTTAAATTGTAATTCTTTTGTCCAGAAACCATCTGCAGGAACATCATACGTACTTTTTATAGATAGGCTAAGGTTATACAAACAAACCTCCTTGCGTTTTAGTGTGGCTTTTGTATTAAAATCAGGAACAATAGGAAGATTTGATCTTTTAAATTGCGCATTGATAGACGATGCTAAGACATCGGCATTTTTTACAGGATTTTTATCAAAATCAATGACTTTAATATTCACTCTTGCTTTTTGCCCAGGATATATATTTTCCGGTTCCGTTAATACAATATCAAGTGTTTTCTTTTGAGGTATTATCTTAATCTGCTTGGTAATACTTTCCCCCGTGTACATATAATTATACAGAAAAGCATATTTACTATCACTTACATCTCTCTCTTTATACTCTAATTGATTAGTAAACCCTTCTTTTATAATTACTTCGTTTTTATAGAGACGATATTGTACTTCTATGTTTTTAGGATTAACAAGTGAAACAAAAATAGAATCAATAGTTCTATTGCTATTTATAGAAACATTCACTGGCAAAATCTCATACATTGCACAACTATTTTTCGCAAGAAAAAAATATTTCTTAACTAATATACCGGGTTTGAATTTATATGGGAATGATATTGTTTTCTTATTCACAGTATCTCCATTAATCACTTCCCAACAAAAACCCTCCTCCATAAATTCCTTGTCGTTTTTATAAAATACAGCAGTAATAAAACTGTCTTGTTCTGAAAATAAGATATTATTATTCTCGAGGTTCGCCTTAAAAAAAACTTCTTCTACCTGCGTTTCATTATTGCTATTATTAAACTCTCCCACAACTCTATAATTTATTCCCATCTCGGGAACACTATCAGCAGGAATAACTATTTCAGTTTCGCCTTCAGGATGAATAGAAAATTCTCCAATAGGGATTTCATGTGGAAGTTGGAGACTTTGCTTTATTACATCTTTGATTTCAAATGGACTTAGTTTAATTTTTACTCTTCCATCCATAACAGCCAGATCGTTGGCATTGGTTGCTTTAGCATATAGTTTTATGTCTTCTCCTTTTCGATATTCCTTTTTTTCGCTCCTTAAACTATAGACGGCTTCATCCAACAAATAATCCTCAATTTTAAATTGCCCTCTTATATAGCTTTTCTCATTCCAGGGATTTTTCTTCTTCTTTTTCACAATTGCAACCTGGTACCTCTTGTCTATAGTTAATGTGTCTCGTAAAGGGAATTCATAAATATATGTTCCTGGAGAAGAAGGCTTGAGCTTTACTTCTAATAGAGGATTTCTACTTTCATATCTGTCGGGATTTGTGATTTTCAACCAAACTTCTTTATTGATTGGTTTGCCATTTTTTGTAATGTGTGCCTTTAGCCTAAGGGTATCTCCTAAATGATATATCGGTTTATTGAATGCAATGTATCCCGAGTTCTTTTTTCTAAATGATTTACCAATTGAATTGTATCTTTTTTCTACTTCATAAAAAAGCACCTCATTAATGGCTTCAATTCGAAGTTTACCTGCCGTTTTCCCCTTATACATATAACATAAATACTGTTTGTTATACGGTATATTACTATTTCCAATTTTTGCTTTTGCATCTGTAATTTCGTTTCCATTAACTGTATTATACAACCGGAAAGAAAAGTTTTTTCCATCACTAATAATTTTAACACGGATATTGGATAAAACCCGGATATCCTGGTCAACATAGTTTTTATTAGCATAAACCAAAACATAATATCCAGGAGACAACCTACTCACAGGCCAGCTACCTTGATTAAGAAAATTATTAAACGAATCTACTTTGGTGTGGAAAAATGAAGAATCTAATTTCGATTTAGAACTTGTAAAGAGCTTATCAATTTCAGTATTCGAGAGTTTATATATGTATATATATGGACTAGTGTAATTGCGGACTTGAGAAAATGTATGTGTAAGTATATTTACCACACATATAAGGGTAATCAATAAACATTTATGCGTGGGGCGTTTTAACATTCCTTTCCCTTAAATATAGGAAAGGTAGGTGAAAAGTCACAAATAAACCGGGTTTAAAATTACTTTCATTTCTGCACCACCAGTCTCTCTTTAAACAACACCTCCTCTTCAGCTTTTATCTCTACAAAATAAACAGCCGAGCTTAATGCACTAATATCTATTTGCGATTTTGCACCGCTTATCTGTGATTGGCTCACCATCTGCCCTGTCATATCATAAATGAAAAGTAAAAATTTCTGTTCTTCAAATTCGGAATTGATGGAGACCATTAACGAATTATTGGCAGGATTTGGATAAATTTTAATAGGCAGGTTACCCCATTTGTCAATGATCAAACCCAGGGTTTCAGAATAAAAAGTACCGCCTGTTTGCTTTAAACGATAATACACTTCCCCTTCACTCATGCTAAGCAGCGAATCATCAGTGAAAAAATAATTAATGCCATCAATATCATCTGTTGGTTTCACAGCACCTACCGTTTCAAAATCTTTTCCATTCCAGCTTCGTTCAACTGTAAAGTCACAATTCCCATTTTCTTTAGAGCACGTCCAGGCCAGGTTCACATTTTTTCCGTTCGCTTCTCCATTAAATGCCAACAACGCAACCGACGAACTATCCTCATCACTTTTTTTACCTGAACCGATTGCAATTTTTGTAACAAACACATCTGTACGCGTGTATGGAGATAATGCAATGCCGCCAAATACTCCACCGTTTAATAAGGCGCCTGTTGCATAAACATTTCCATTCGTTTCTCCACAAATTGCTATTCCAGATTCATACCCAACGTCTTCTTCTAAATCAGCAGGGCCACCCACTGCAGCAGCCCAGGTAAACTGCCCGCTGGTATTCAATCCCGCCATAAAAATATCGGCGTTATCCACAGCAGTTTTTTTGTATGAGCCAAATGATGCTGTTCCCCCAAACTGCCCCGTTATAAAAAGATTATTTCCATCACATCCTATACCTCTGGCCCTGTCTGTCTGGCTACCTCCCGCCCTCTTGGCCCACAATACATTTCCGGATGAATTATAACAAGCCACGAAAACATCTGAACTGCCTTTGGTTGATAATGATGTACCACCGAAATTTACAGTAGCGTTAAATTCACCAGTTACATATATTTTACCTGCATTGTCCATAGTTACGGACCAGCCAACATCATCCCACGCTGCCCCCACAGTTTTTAGCCACAACAGTGAACCACTCGGAGAATACTTCGCCAAAAACATATCCCATTTTCCATTGGGCGCTGTAACTGTTTGCGAACTAAATGTTGCTGTATTCTTAAACATTCCACAGACATAGGAGTTGCCGGCAGCATCGACCTTAATCGATTTTGCTTCATCACGTCCTGACCCTCCTGCTTTTTTCACCCATAAAAAATTCCCATTCGCGTCATACTTCGCCACAAAAATATCTTTATCACCATAGCCATAAATAGTTGTTGAGCCGCCAAACACCGCTTTATTGGTGAATATACCGCAGATGTATATATTACCCGCCGCATCACAACTAACTCCCATTGCTTTATCATAATCATAATCTCCCGCCCTCTTGGCCCAAATTAAATTTCCATTTAAATCATATTTCGCAAGAAAAATATCGTTGGAACCTTTACAGGTTAATGTAATAGGAGAGCCAATAAATTTAATTAGCGCATTTGTTCCCTGTATTTCTCCTACTACATAAAGATAATTTCCATCGCGGGTAATATTCCAGGCATAATCACCCGTATATCCTCCTGCAGTTCGTATCCAGATCAATGCTCCCGAAGGACTATACTTCGCAACATAAATATCATGATTGCCCTCACAGGGTAAAGTAGTTCCGCTGAACTTTGCATTCTTTTCGTATTTACCCGCGATGTAAACATTCCCGGTCTGGTCGGTAACAATTCCGTATCCGTAATCATATGCCCACAATCCTTCCTTTTTTGCCCATTGGAAATTTTGCGCCATTAGGTTAATACACGTCAGGTTCAGTATCAGTAATATTTTTTTCATACTCCCTTTTTTAAATGAATAAAACACTGATACAAATTTATAAGCGGATAGCGGGCTATTCGCTACTTTTCGATAATAGCGCTTTTATAATAGCTAAAGCATGCCGTTGGGTATTCAGCTAGCTTGGGAGGGAGATAAAAAAATATGAGTTTACTTAATCTACCCAATTTTATTATTGAGCACATCCGGTAAATCCCTAATTCTTCATATTCTTTTTCGGACCGTCGTTTTTTTTTGCACTATCGGTGTACAGAAGATCAAATCATGAAGAACTAGTTTATTAAATAAGTCACAACAAAAACGCCAACCGAAAATTCGGTTGGCGTTTTTGTTGTAAAGGTGCTCTTGTTAATTATATCTACTTCCCTGTAATGATCACTCTTTTTGTCCACACATTGTCAGCTGTTTTTACAGATACAAAATAAGTGCCGGGCGATTTATCCTTCAAACTTATTTCTTCTGAAAGATATTTTGCTTCCTTACCTTCTGAGAAAATTTCCTCGCCCAAAATAGTTGAAATAGAAATGGTGTATAAATCATTTGTGTTTCCATCCAGCTGAATATTGATAATGCCATTAGAAGGGTTAGGATACACAACAAGATTATTGGATGTAATTTTTTCAGAAACAATACCAGCAGTTGAAGAGTTAATTATTTTCACTTTAAGATCGTCAAAATAAAATCCGTCATATTGCCTATACAAATCTGAAACAAGATGAAATCGCAGATAAATACTCTGCCCGAGGTAAGGCGAAAGATCAATGCTTTCTTTTACCCATTCCTTCTGGAACCCATCATAAACGGGCTGCAAATAATCCTGGTACGAATTCCCATCATGTGTGTATCTGCCACACAAAGGAGTGAAAGAAAATCCGTTTGTAGAAACCTGAACTTCCGCATAATCCCAGTTTTTTTCAATTTCCCAACGCAGATAATATTCTAGATGGGCAGCAACTGCCGTTGTTAAATCAATAGTTGAAACGGTAATGATATTGGATACATCAAATGAAAAATATTTTCCAACGCGACTATCAGTTATACTTGTTCCGGGTGAAACAGCATGGAGGGATGTAGTATCCCAGGATTGAGAATTCCATTTTAAAATATCATTGCATGCATCAGAAAAAATTGTAATCGGTGTGCCATAAATACAATTGATGGTATCGTTTAAAACATAATATCCATTATCAATATTCAAAACATATTGCAAATTGGCTCCCGGCACAATGCCTCCCACCATAGTATAACTGATTGAATCTATAGCCGACTGCAATAAATTCATACCTGAATATATTTTCGCACTCCCAACCGACTGAAAATTTGTACCAATAGGGACAATAGATACTGTAAAAGTACCGGGTTGTAAACCAAGCCGCTGAATATTATATTTAATAAATCCGGTTTGCTGTATGAAAGGTCCGTTAACAACTTCAACCTCGCCATAAGCTGTAGCCAGACGCGCAAACTTAATATTTTGATCCATCGTATTTTCTGCAATTGGAATAATGTTGCTTTGCAATGGCCAAAATCCATCATCAACGGATCCCGCTTCAGGTGTTAATGCATAAATTTTGGGTTTAGATGCCGCTCCATACATCCAGTCATCACTCACACCATTGGTGGAATAGCCAACTGTTTCAGGGCCGTTGCCATAAGTAAATCCATCGCACTTTGTTAAACGTAAACAATACTCATCCAAAAGCGTTGAGTCTGCTGCAGAAGTAGTTGGCAGAGTACCTGATGGCTGAATAAGCACATTGCTGAATGTATGGTTATTAAGACACAGTTGGAAAGTATGTGCATTACAAAAATCACGGATCATTTGAGTTTCCGGTTCGGAGAAAGCGGAAGTTCCCCTATACACATCTGTGGACGTAAGCGGTGAAGAACCAATATTGTCGTACGCCCAGTTATATCCATAGTTCCTGTTAAGATCAACTCCAAATGTGCCATCGCCATTATCTCTTCTGTTCTTTCTCCACATTCCACCTCCTGTTGGGTCAGTAGTGTGATTGTACACATAACCATCGGGGTTCACACAGGGAACAAAATACAACTCAAGATTATCTACAAGATATTTTATATCAGCATTTGAATTATAATTCTCAAGCAGGTACCACATATAATAGATGAGCTGTGAAAGTGATTCGGGCTCACGCGCATGGTGCAGTGCAGTATACAAAACCTGCGGTTCGGATTCAGACACATTGGGATTATCAGAAATTTTTAAATAGTACAACTGCCGCCCTTCATAAGTATGGCCGGTATCAATTGTTTGTCGCACCGAAATAAGATTTGGAAACCGCGCAGTCATGCTGTCTAATACATCCAGCATTTCCTGGAAAGTATAAAAGCCTCCCATAGTTCCCAATGTAAAATTAGCGGGGGTAGGATAATACTTGCAATTTTTACAACCTCCAGGAGCACTTAACATTAAATTATCAGTGTTGTTATTTCGCAACGCATAATAGGAAGCCATATCATGTATAAGCACCTGGTATGGCAAACCGCTTTGTTTGATAATATCTAATTCCGCTTCGGAGAATTCACCTGTAAACCATACTCCATTTTTATATTCCCCATGATCAACTGCAACTCCGTTCTCTGCCAATAAGGAAAGTCCGTTTTCCCCGGTTTCAATTTTAACTCTATGGTATTTTTGAACCTGGGCAAAAGAGGAAAAACTAAAACAAATTATAATAAACAATAAGAAATTTTTCATGTGGTTTGTAATTACAAAATTAGCGGCTGATCGTTTATATCCATCCGGGGAAGATGGCATAAATAAAGAAGTAGCTACCTTATTCGAATATAAGAAAAATGAGGCGGTTAATCAAGTTTGTTAAAATGTTTGAGATACAGGATTATTCAAAAATTCAACGCCGATCTTTTGAGGAATGATCATATAACTTCGGAAAATTCTGGCTGCTCTTAATTGAAATTAATTTTCTCTTCCAACTACTTCAAATTTCAGATTCAATGCCAAGCCATTCTCATCAATGAGCATTAACTTATGTTTTCCTATTGGCGGATTTAAAGCCATCTGGTGAATTTCTTTTGTCTCTCCTATATATTCATCATCGAGGTGCCAGTAAATTTTTTTATCACTATTTCTATGCGTAACCTCAAATACCGTTCGGCCAACTCTGCCATCAATTTCAATTGGCACATAAATTTTACTGTTAGGCTTAGGATATAAAATAGCTATGGCCTTATCAGAAATTTTTGCGAGACATTCGGGTTTAAAATCCGGAAGGATTTTATAATTGGGATGATTGAACTTATAATATTTTTCAATCAAAGGAGGCAAAACAAACCATGTAACGTTTTTCATATTGTATACTGACTCACAATCGCTGTCCACACGATATTTATTATCCTTTGTCAAATGGATCATTTGATGATATGGACAAGCAACAGTATTTAAACAAGTTGTCGGCATCCATGCTCGTATTGTATGTTCACATAAGTCTGAGGCACGTTGCCCACTTTCTTTACAAATAAGCACTTCGCTCTGTTCTTTCCTGGGCGCATTGAACCAGGTTTCTGATTTTGGTAATTGAGCGAACACATCGAACAACAATGGCGCTGCTGCTTTCACACCTGTTAAACCGGGACGCCCTTCGCCATCTGCATTCCCTACCCAAACCGATACAACATAATCTGGTGTAATGCCAATTGCCCATGCGTCTCGAAAACCAAAGCTCGTTCCTGTTTTCCACGCTATTTTTTGTGCGGACGAAAATGCCTTCCAGTTTCCATCATCATCTGGCCTGTTCACTTCTACCATTGCTTCAAAAGCACTGTATATCGCAGCTCTGTTAGTTCTATTATATACTTCGGTTACATTTTCCTTCGTCATCGCATTCAATAGTAACGGTTTCGCTTTTCCAAACTCTAACTCCTGCGCCATCTGGGTGTATGCTTTATTCAGATCAAACAATTTTGCTTCGGCACCACCAAGAATAAGCGATAAGCCATAATAAGTTGCAGGCTTATTTAATGTGGTCAATCCATAATTTTTCAGGTTACGATAAAATTTTTCCAATCCATATTCATTCAGTAATCGCACCATAGGAATATTTAAGCTTCTTGACAAGGCCTGGTTTGCAGGAACCGCTCCATCAAATTGTAATGAAAAATTTTTAGGAGAAAATCCACCAAACTGTGTTGGGATATCAGATAACAACATAGTTGGCGTGATCAAACCATCTTCTAAGCTTTTTGCAAATAAAAATGGTTTGAGAATACTACCTGTGCTTCTTGGCGCCGCAATACAATCTACATCATTGCCATGCTCATCATCAAGACCCCTTGTATTCCCTACATAAGCCAGTACTTTGCCTGTTTTCACTGAAGTGATCATCACTGCTCCATTATATATTTTATTATCCTGTAATAAATCGCTGTGTGCCTGTAATTGCTGCAAAGCCTTTTGCTGAAGATTATTATCAATAGTACTCTGAATTGTTTTTCCTTTAAATCCTGCTTTGATAAACCGAGCTAACAGATGAGGCGTATACTGTGGCAGCCGCAAAGGCTTATCCGGCAAAGGTTCTGAAAGGGCCAACTGGTAAGTTGTCTCATCTATCTTTTTTATATCATACAATCGTTTCAATAAGCGATCGCGTTTATCCAATAAACGTTTGTGATTTTTTCCCGGATAGATCAACCCCGGGGCATTAGGCAAAACAGCGAGTGTCGCGCTTTCTGCCCAGCTTAATGAACTGGATGCTCTTCCGAAATATCTCCATGATGCCGCTTCAAGGCCAACTACATTATTCCCAAAGGGAGCGTGAGAAGCGTAGTAATTTAAAATCTCTCCTTTGCTGAAACGGACTTCCATTCGTGTTGCCAAGATCATTTCCACTATTTTCTCAAAAAAAGTACGTGGCGGATTTTTCCTCATGATACGTGCTAACTGCATAGTAACAGTACTTCCTCCACTGACTATTTTTTTATGCTTATAATTTTGCACTATTGAACGTCCAATACCATTTATACTAATTCCATAATGTCCATAAAAATTCCTATCCTCAAATTCTATAAGACAGGTTTCAAATTTTTCTGGGACGCCTTTTCCAGGGCTGAAACGCCACTGTCCATCACTCGCTATTTTCGCACCCAATAAATTTCCCGACCCATCTAACAAAACAGTGGAAGTGCTGTCATTAAAAAGCTGCTCAGGAAGACAGTTGATATACCAGATCGTAAAAGCAACAAGGAAAATAAAGATTTGCCATTTAAATACCCGTTTTATTACGGCCTTATTGAGCTTTACCCTCTTCATAGGTCAAAAATAGGGGCAATTAGCAGGGTATTTCGGACACTTTATTATCCGCAGCTCTTTTAATCGGAAGTGTTATTTATCTTTGATTAAGTGAATTACAGAAATCTGAAAGCTTTATTCCTCCTTCTTTACTTTTTGCTGATCCCGTATCCGGGATTCTCTCAGCAGTACAATTTCCATAATTATTCCGTTAAAGACGGCGTAGCACAATCACAGATTTATAGTTTGCTACAGGATAGCCGTGGATATTTATGGATGGGAACACGCGGAGGCGGAATATCAAAATTCGATGGAATAAATTTTAAAACTTTTACCATTAATGATGGCCTTGTAAATAATTATGTGTTTTGTATCAAAGAAGATCAGCAACATAATTTGTGGATCGGTACCAATAGCGGCTTGTCGAGATATAATGGAATTGCTTTCGAGAATTTCCAACCTACTTACGATTCTTCACAGGTATGGATACAGGACCTTGACTTTGATAAACAAGGAAGAAAATGGCTGGCAACAAATGTTGGCGTTCAATTATTAGATCACAATAATGATTTTATAAATGTTACTGATATTTTAAAGGAAAAACAATCCGTGATAAATGCAGTCATGGTTGATAAAGCGGAAAATATATGGTACGGAAACGGAGAAGGATTATTTAAAATAAATGAAAGTAACGGGCAATTCTATTTAACAAAGTATCGAAATGCCCTAGGTCTTACCAACAATGCCATTACTTCAATCAAGCAAAGTCCCAATGGAAATATATGGATAGGAACTTATGGCGATGGGGCTTATATATATGATGGCAAAACATTTTCAAGAATAGATCTTAACCTGGAGTTATATAAGCAAACCATAAATGACATTTATTTTGATAATCGGGATAACGTATGGCTGGCCACGCTGTCAAGCGGAATAGCGCAATACAATACCATTGCAAAAACATTCAACTGGCTAACAGAGAATGAAGGGTTGAGCAATAATCACGTTAAAAGTATTATCCAGGATAAAAGCGATAATTACTGGTTTGGCACTTCCGGTGGTGGTGTCTGTAATTATTTCGGAAAACAATTTACTAATTACGACAAAACATCTGGCCTCAACGGAAATTTTATTTACAGCATTTTCAGGGACAGCAAACAACGTTTATGGATAGGAACATCCGATAAAGGTGTTAGTGTTTTTGATAGTGCTAAATTTCATGGATATAACTCAAGCAATGGGTTTGCAGATGTAAAAGTAAAAGCGATCAATGAGGATGATGATGGAAATATTTATCTAGGCACCGATGGACTAGGAGTATTTGTTTTTGATAGCACCGGATTTAAACCGTTCAATGGATTAACAAAAAAATATGTCCGCGCTATTGAAAAAGACAAAGACGGAAGTTTATGGATCGCAACCGCGGGATCCGGGCTGTATAAATTAAGTAAAGACCGTAATAATATCGCACTTAAAAACTTTACAACTGTCGATGGATTGTTACATGATCGTTTAACCTGTTTGCATTATGATAAGCAGGGACGATTATGGTACGGAACAGAAAACAATGGGATTGGTCTTTTAATCGGAGGTGTGGTTGAGAAAAAAAATATCAGCAAAAAAGATGGGCTGCAATCAAACACCATTCGGTGCCTCACTGAAGATGAAAGTGGCTATTTATGGGCTGGCACTGCAGGATACGGCATCGCGAGTTTTCCCTTGTACCAAGGCGATATAAAAATAAAATGTTATGATTTTAACAATGGATTAACCTCATCCAATATTTATTTAATGAGTGCAGATAAAAACAACAATTTATTTATCGGAACAGAAACCGGTTTAGATTATATTTTCCTGGATAAAGAAAGGAAGCCGACTGAAATAAAGCATTACAGCAAAGGAGAAGGATTTACCGGAATAGAAACATGCCAGAACTCTGTGTTTAAAGATCCTGATGGGACAATATGGTTCGGGACTATTAATGGTTTATCTAAATACAATCCTGCAAACCTCGTAAAGAATGAGAATGAACCGGTAACAAGTATAAGTGATGTAAAATTATTTTATGAGAGTATTTCATCAACGCTATATAAAAATTTTGCCGGCGATTGGAATAATATTTCATTTTTAGAACTGCCGTATGATCAAAACCATTTAACATTCGATTTTTTTGCCATCAATTTTAGTAATCCCGATGCAGTAAAATACCAATGGAAACTCGAGGGTTTTGACAAAGAATGGGCTCCGGTAAATAAGAACCATAGCATTTTATATTCGAACCTTACTGATGGCGACTATACGTTTATGGTAAAAGCCTGCAATGAAGATGGAGTTTGGAACAAACAACCGGTAGTACTAAAATTTCACATCTCCCCTCCTATTTGGCTGCGTTGGTGGTTTATTACACTAGTTATATTACTTCTCACAAGTATTGTATTTTTAATTTTTAAATGGAGAATAAATATTATCAAATCTAAAGCAACAGAAGAACAGAAAAAATTACAACTGGAAATGGATGTAGTGGAACTGGAACAAAAAGCATTGAGGCTGCAAATGAACCCGCATTTTATTTTCAATGCACTGAATTCTATTCAATCTCAAATAGGCACAGACAATGAGCAAGCCGCCCGTTACTATTTGGCAAAATTTTCCCGATTGATGCGCCAGATCCTCGACAATTCGCGTAATACAGTTATTACATTGGAGGAAGAAGTGAATACATTGGAGAACTATTTACTGATCGAAAAATTTTGTAACGGTGATCGTTTTGATTATAAAATTATAGTTGATGAGAATCTTGAAAAAGATTATATAAAAATACCCCCTATGTTATTACAACCATTCGTGGAGAACGCTATAAAACACGGACTTAAATACATTGATGGCAAAAGAGGAATAATAGAAGTTGGCTTTACAGAAAAAAATGGTTTGCTGGAATGTTCTGTAACCGATAATGGCATTGGAAGAATTAAAGCTGAAGAATTAAATAAAACCAGTAAGGAAACTTATCATAAGTCTACCGCTCTATTGGTAACACAAGAAAGATTAGACTTATTAAAAGAAGACAAAAACGTGCGATCGCTGGAAATCATTGATCTGTATAACGAACAAGGAAATGCTACCGGGACAAAAGTAATTGTGAGAATACCTATTTAAACTTATATTCATGTCAAGATGATAAAAGCAATAATAATAGACGATATAGAACAGGCAAGGATAACACTAAAAAAGGATTTGCAAGTATACGCGCCGGATGTAACAGTAATTGGAGAAGCGAATGGTGTTGTAGAAGGTGCAAAATTATTAAAGACAATGCAGCCTGATATTTTATTGCTAGACATCCAAATGCAGGATGGAAGCGGCTTTGATCTGCTTGATATTCTTCCCTCTATTCCTTTTAAAATTATTTTCATTACCGCATCTGACGCGCATGCAATTAAAGCATTTCGTTATGCGGCAATTGATTATTTACTAAAACCTGTCGACCCGGACGAGCTAACAGCAGCGCTTTCCAAATTTCGCGAACAGAAACTAAACGAGAACGAAAAATACAAATTGCTCAATGAGTCGTTAAAAAACCATCAAAAGGTGCATGAACGCCTGGCTCTGCACTCGCAGGAT
>CAZQIC010000008.1:70485-73378 GCA_964593555.1 uncultured Bacteroidia bacterium
GGATAAAATTCACATTGTTAATATAAAAGATATTTTACGATGCGAAAGCAATGTAAATTATACTGAATTTTATTTTTCTGACGGAAAAAAATTACTGGTTACAAAAACATTAAAAGATTTTGAAGACCTTCTGAGCGATCAGGGTTTTTATCGTGTACATCAATCACACCTGGTGAACACAAAATACATTAAGGAATTTATCAAAACCGATGGCGGTTATTTATTGATGAATGATGGAAGCAATGTGCCTGTATCCAGCAGGAAACGGCCGGAAGTAGTGAAGATGCTGGAAGAGCTTTAAATAGCACAGTTCATTTTACAGTCTCTCCGCTGTTGGCGGATATCCGAACTGACAACACGCCGATGTCACTTCGAGTAGTCCAGACATTTTCTGTCTGGGCGTATCGAGAAGCTGTGCATGGCATTTTACTGTATATCATCCTTCACCACTTCTACCCAACGTCCCGGCACACGAGCATTGATCGTATTATCATACATTGCTTCACTGTACACCGTTGGTAAATAAAATTTACCTAGGTAAGTGGCGTTCAATTGAATCACAAATCTTTTAGTATAATTAACACCTAAATCATAATAACTATACACTCTGTCATCTCTTATATCCTGGTAACGCGCGGTACTGTTAACTCCTAATTCAAACATTCTCGTGTTGTGAATTTCCCATCCGCTCGGAAAGATCTGATTCAATGCCATTTCTTTTAAGTAACCTTTTGTCCCGGGATTTGTAATAGTTACCACTGCTTGAAAATCTGTACCCTGCTGCAATTTATCTGGCTGTATCACTTTCCCTGACATCTCTTTGTACACCACTTCCATTTTCAGGTCTTTCCCGGCAGCTGTTTTATCTCCTATTAATGGCACACCCTCTACCATTAATTTTACAAACAATGTTGCTTGTCCATTATTTTTCAAAACAACATTTGATTTCTGTTCAGCGTCCTTTGCTCTGTACTTAACCTGGTACAGTGTTTTTTTAATGACCTGTGATTTTTCCTCTGTACCATTCCATGCATATGAAAATTTCATCTCTCCATTGCTCGCTTTTACACCGGCATACTCACATATTGATAATAATCCATACGCTGTTTCCTGTGTACTCATCCACATACTTGAATTCAACACCTGCGCTACTTGTTTCGCGAGAGGACCAGCTTTTATTTTCTCATTCAATAAACTCAATGTTTCCAGGATCATCGCTTCATCACGGATATTCGAACCATAACTATAGGACAGTTCTTTATACAGAACAACATTGGTAGATAAGCCATTAACTAATTTTGAAGCCACTTCACTTTGCCCAACCAATTTATATGCAGCAGCTAATCTCCATTTTGCAGTTGATGAAAGATTTTTTTCTTCACGCAGTCTGTTCATTGCACCCAGTTCTGCATTATTACTCAGTGCAAGTACGAACAAACGATACGCCTGGATCACTTCATTGGTTTCACTTCCATGAGGATGTGTATACATTGCATTGCTTGTTGACCAATTTCTCGCCTGCTGTTGCTGGTATTTCAACCATTTTATTTTTAAGTCGCCCGGCAGACTATAGCCTTGTTTTTCTGCTTCAATAAAAAAGTGCCCTGCATAATTACTTCCCCATTCACTATCCACCCCTTCTCCGGGCCAATAAGCAAAACCTCCATTCCCAGTCTGAAACAATTGCAGGCGCTTCAACCCCGCTTTGATGTTATTAGTTATCTTACATTTTTGCTCGTCATTCAATTCCATCAAATTGCTTATAAATAATTGAGGAAAAACAGAAGACGTAGTTTGTTCTATACAACCATGAGGATATTGAATTAAATAATCCAGGCGTTTCTCCAGTCCTATTGATGGTATAGTCGAGAATTCAACAGTCGCTTTATTAGTGCCCGGAACACCAATGAAATTCATATCCGGAGCCCATTCCTTTCCCGGCTCCAGAGCCATTTCAAAGCCATCCACTACTTTTGGATTTGGAGTACGTACATCCAATTCTATTTCCTGTACGGCTTTTTCTTTCCCGCTTGTCGCAGTAATTTTCACTTTTGCAATTCCAACTTTTGAAGCAACAGCTAATTTGAAATTAATTACCTCATCCCCTATTTCCGAAAAGTGCATACTTTGTTGTTTACTTCCATCAATGGTCAACAGTTCGTTTACTTCAATATCTATTTTTACATCCTTAATTTGTTTTTCCATCGCAAATATGTTTACTGGCAATGACAAGCTTTCTCCGGGACCTAATACGCGAGGCAGCGTAGCTAATACCATTAAAGGTTTTCTCACTGCTACCGTTTTCTCCACATTACCGTATGCTCCCTTATTTTCTGCAACCACCATCACTCTTACAGAACCAATGTAGTTTGGAATTTTTATTGTGTGCGATTTTTCCTGACCTGCTTCCAATGAAAACGGACCCATAAATTTTACCATTGGCTTAAAACGGTTTGCTTTTATCCCTTTACTTTCATTCTCGCTCCCATCACCTCCCACACTTAACAGCTTATCTAATTTCCCGGCGAATGCACCTATTACCTGGTCGTACATATCCCAGGTTTTTACCCCAAGCGCTTCGCGCGCATAAAATGTTGTCCATGGTTGGGGTGTCTTAAAACGGGTAAGGTCAAGTAAACCTTCATCCACCATCGCTATTGTGTAAGTCATTTTTTTGCCATTCTCTTCTTTCACTTTTATTATAGCTGATGATTCGGGCTTTACCACATCAGGCATTTTTATCTCAGGATTCAAATGCGTTAAAGGCTCATCCACCAATATTGGAACAACACCGTACATACGAATAGGAAGATCATTTTTTGTATTGGCATGCGGTTGTATTAAGGGGAGTTCTAAAAATAGAATGTTAAAAACAATCTAATAAAATCGTATC
>CAZQIC010000009.1:0-68644 GCA_964593555.1 uncultured Bacteroidia bacterium
CCTGCCTCCAGTCTGTTTGACTGCTTGGAGTAAACAATCCTGTGCTGTGGCCTGCTGTTATTAGATTGGCTCCCGCTTTTGTATAAACAGGTGTTGCGTTCCAGGTTTCACCACAGTTGATGGAGTATAATACCTTTAAGGTTTCTGTCATATCCTGAGAGATAGATGCTGTACTTGCATAAGCTATTCTAAAAGTCATTGTCATGTTGGATACCCATGACATATCCAATGATGGGCTTATCATATAATCTACATCGAATGCTCCAATGCCGGCATTAAGAACAATAGGAGGATTGTGAAAATAGTCAATTGTTTGTGGACTGTATGCATTTAGCATTACGCATGATGCACCCGTGTAAGAGGCGGATGTTGATATCCCCCATTGTGATGCATTTAAACCCGTGTTGATCGGGAACCAATAGTTATTAAAGTACCCTTGAGAATCAAAATTATCGGAGTAATTAGCCTGAAATTCTCCATTTGGCTGACTTACATAAATAGATGTGGTTTTTGTTTTTGTGTCATTTCCCGAGGCGTTAGCAACCGTTAAAGAAACAGTTTGCCAGCCTTTAGCAGGCGCGGAATATACAACGCCTAAACTCTGCATCGTTGATGTGGAGGGGTTACCATTTGGCATACTCCAGCTCCAGCCTGTTGTCGCTCCTTTATTAGTGATTCCATAAAGACCTAAACCTGCTCCCTGGCATATGAAAAATTTATTCGCGTAAAAATCTGCTATAGGTGCGCAAACCTGTGTTGGCGGCACATCCGTTCCCGTAGCAATTAAATTAGCTGCCGACCATAGATTTTTGCGATTAGCCGTTGCAGATTTGAGTGCTGCTCTCATTCTGGCTTTTTGACCATCAGTAAACATTCTGTTGCAAAATGAATAATCCATATAGTTCTGAACATTTTCCAGATTAGGAGTATCACAAACACTCAAATTCAAATTACATGAATATGTTCCTTTTGTTATAGGAGTATCACTTACGTTATCATCACCACAAGCCACTTCAGGATTATTAGTGCTTCCCCAGGGATGAGATAAATTAAGCCAATGGCCTATCTCATGTGTAAGTACACGTGAATTGTTTGAATTTGATGTTCCTATACTTCCTACGTAGCTATTGATAATTACTATTCCATCCTTCTTAAAATTTACACCAGCAGCAGCAGAAGGAGGATATGCATAAGCCGAAGCTGTAGTTATTTCAAGGGACCTTACCACCCATACGTTTAAGTATTTGGAAGGATCCCATTGGTTTAATTTTGAATGGTCGTGCGCAGTAATTGTTTTATGAGTATAAATTCTATCAATACCATTTGTACAATTCCCATCAGGATCTTTTGATGCTAAGCGAAACTCTATTTCACAATCGGCAGCAATTGGCCTAAATACAGGAACTATAGATGATGTATCTGCATTCAATTTACGATAGTCCCTATTCAAAATATTAACCTGATCGAAGATCTGTGCATCAGAAATATTCTCGGTACCATACAAGTGCAAAACATGGAACACAACAGGGATCACATAAACAGGACCGGTATCAACACTTTCTATACCGGGCCTATGAGAGTTTATGATCTGTTGAATTTCCTCTTCATAATTGGCTTCCTTTTCTAATATAGAAGGATCTATATCAATCAGTTTTTGTCTGGCTTCGGTGGAACCACAATGCAGCTGAGCAAACGAACCTGTGAAAGTAAAAGAAGCTGCAATGATTAGCAGACACAATTTTCTTTGAGTAAATGATATTTTCATATGTAATAGTTAAATGAGATAATTAAAAAACAGAGTTTCAAACATTACTAAAGTAACACTTCCTGACCAAAAGTAAAGGAGGATTGAATAAAAGGGGGGTTTAAGGGATGATAGGCTGATTAAAGCTGAGGAGCGGGGTCTATTTTAACAGCCAGCTCCTAAAAACAGGAATCTCCCACTTCGAAAGCAATTCTTCTTTAATTGAAAGCAGATTATTAAAAACAATGGTGTTGTCCGTAACAACTCCGGAGTCAATTAGCTGTTCAAATTCTTTAAGCGAACACAGGTTAATTTTATTTTCATAATTTCTATAAGCTACATTAGTACGCTCCATCAATGATAGTTTCACTTCCTTTTCCAAGGATTGAATAAAGTGTACCGACTTATCAATACCACAGCCGCTTGCCGGGGCAGTTTTTTCATCCACAACTACAATAATAAAACAATTGTGAAGCACCTCAATGCAAGCATCCATCTGGTTACCATGAGAGGTCCACTGATCGATAAATTCAGATGCCTTTTGTTTTATGGTTGCAAGTTCATTATCATTAAAAAATCGTTCGGATTGATAAACCCAAATACGTGAATGAGCCGGAAGAGAGTTAAAATCTTCCGGCTGTATATTTTTATAAGTTATTTGGTCAGATGGAATACGCCATATAAACATGTCGGTTTGTATGCATTAGGTACCTGGCTATTTCATGATTTTTACAAATCGTTAGCCTGAGCAATAAGTTCAGCCACATCCATCACCTTTACCTGCTGTTCTTTATTAAAATTCTTAACACCATCTGTCATCATGGTCATACAAAACGGACAGCCGGTTGCAATTACATCCGGGTTTAATGCAAGCGCCTCTTCAGTGCGATCAATATTTACTTCTTTATTACCGTTCTCCGCTTCTTTGAACATTTGAGCTCCCCCGGCACCACAGCAAAAACCTTTTGCGCGGCTTCTTTTCATCTCCGCTAATTCAACATCCAATTTTTGTATCACTTCTCTTGGCGCCTCATACACATTATTACCTCTGCCTAAATAACATGGATCATGGAACGTAATTTTTTTTCCTTTAAATCCGCCACCTTTTACACTCAGCTTTCCCTTATCAATAAGTTCCTGCACCAATTGGGTGTGATGAATTACTTCATAATTACCACCCAAACCAGGATACTCATTTTTAAGAGTATTAAAACAATGCGGACAACCAGTAACTATTTTTTTAACTGCATACCCATTTAAGACAGTAATATTGCTCATCGCCTGCATTTGAAATAGAAATTCATTACCTGCACGTTTTGCAGGATCGCCGTTGCAAGACTCTTCTGTACCCAATACTGCGAACTTTATCCCAACATGATTTAGTATTCTTACTATTGCTTTAGTGATTTTTTTTGCACGGTCATCAAAACTTCCGGCGCAGCCTACCCAAAAAAGCAACTCGGGAGATTCGCCTCTTGCCGCGTAATCGGCCATTGTTTGTATGTTCAGATTTTCGCTCATCAGCTTTTATTCTTTTGCCCAGTTTAATCTGTCAGCAGGTGAAAACTGCCATGGTGCACCATTATTTTCCACGTTGGTAAACATTAAATTTAATTCCTGCGGTGCAGCACTTTGTTCCATTACAAGATATCTTCTCATATCAATAATAATAGCCAATGGATCAATATTCACAGGGCATTCCTGCACACATGCGTTACATGATGTACATGCCCAAAGTTCTTCCGGAGTAATGTAATCGTTCAATAACGTTTTACCATCATCAACAAATGCTCCTTTGTTCTTATCTATATTTTTCCCAACCTCCTCTAACCTATCCCGTGTATCCATCATTATTTTACGAGGCGATAGTAATTTACCCGTTTGGTTGGCAGGACAAGATGATGTACATCTTCCGCATTCAGTGCAACTATATGCATCTAATAAATTTTTCCAACTGAGATCGGTTACATCTTTCACTCCAAAACGTAATGGCTGATCCGGATTAACAGGAGGCGGAGTAAAAGATGGATCCATCATGGCTTTTACTTCGTTTGTAACCGAAGCTACATTTGTAAATTTCCCTTTCGGAAATAAATTTGAGTAAAACACATTCGGAAAAGCCAATACAATATGTAAGTGTTTTGAATAAGGCAGATAATTTAAAAAACCAAGAATACCAATGATATGAAACCACCAGCAAAAACGTTCAATAAAAATAAGTGTTGATTCGCTCATAGAATAAAATAGTGGAGCTATTATACCACTTACCGGAAACGAACCCGCATTTATATAATGTGCGCTTCCCATGTGCTGCAATGCCTGGTCGGCAGCGTTCATGATAAACAAAGCCGACATCAATAATATTTCGGAAATAAGAATGATGTTAGCATCTGAACGGGGCCAGCCCTCCAACTCCTTATTCATAAATCTTTTTAGCTTAATGATGTTGCGACGAACAAGAAATACAGCACAGCCAAACGTAACCAGAAAACCAAGCACCTCGAAAAAACCAATCAGGAAATTATAAAAACCACCAAGGAAAGAAAATGCTCTGTGAGTACCTGCAGCGCCATCAACAAACATTTCCAGCACTTCAATATTTATTAGAACAAAACCCACATAGACAAAAATGTGCAACAATCCTGCAATGGGCCTTGTCACCATTTTGCTTTGGCCCAAGGCAACCAGGGTCATGATTTTCCAACGCTCGGCCTTGTTATCCGAAAGATCAACTTCTTTACCTAAATTAATATTACGGATTATTTTTTTTGCGTTACGTGTAAAAAACACTACCGCTCCAATGAGTAATAGAATGAAAACGACACTTGCAATTCCCATTTATTTATGCAGCTTGTTATTCTGTATATCCCGCTCTTTCTCTCTTTTCGCTTTTTTAGCCTTTTTAAGAGGAAAATAAATGCCAGGGTATTTTTCCATATCACGGATAAGGAAACCCATTGAACTAGATGCAGAGTCGAGCTGATTATATAATTTCTTATCGTTAAGCAACATACCCATTGTACCTTCTCCTTTGTTGATTTTGTCAAGTATCACAGAAACATTTGCCATTGCACGGTTAACATTATCGATAGTTGATTTAAGATTTGACTTCGCTATACTATCGGTAATGTTTGTGATATTATTCAAAGCCTGAGTAATTTTCTCATTGTTATTAGCAATGTTAGCCGTGATAGATTCTATCTTAGAGAATATACTAGAGATGGTCCTTTTTTCTTTGGTAACAAGAGTATCTAAAGTTCGTGCAGTATGTTCAAACGTAACAATAGATTTTTTTATACTCTCGAAACTCTGAAGAATATCTTCACGTGCATCTTTATTAAAAATAACCTGGATCACTTCTACAGCTGAATCAAGAGAAGAAACCAGTTTCGATATTTTTTCCTTCAACGGTTTTACTTCGTTACCAACTTGGTCACCTAGTGAAGCTTCGATATCCGATTTCAATGTATCTCCACTGGCAGCAAATACTTTATCCGTTCCAAGATTAATTTCAATTGCCTTGGAGCCAAGAAAATCTGAACTAATTATCTTTGCAATACTATTCTTTGGAATATTAATATCGGAGTTATCGATTGTAAGAGTAACAATGATCGTACCGGGCGACTTAGGATTTAATGACAGATCCTTTATCTGACCAATTCTAAAACCGTTGATCAATACAGGATTAGACTCAACAAGTCCATTTATCTGGTTATATTCAGCATAAAATACACGCTGACCGCTAAATAAATTCCGGCCCTTCAAGAAATTGAACCCGAAAATAAACAGAGCGATCGCCCCCAAAACTATAATACCCGCCTTAAGCTCTTTTGAAAGTTTCAATGCATCAAAATTTAAATCCGTGGCAAATTTAAGGTTTTACCCGTTTAACTGCATCATTTAATGGAATTCTTTTTCCGGCCCTAAAAGCCACTACAAAAGCATCTCTATACCCTTTTTCCCTTATTTCCTTCTGTAAACCTGTTGCAGGATTCAACAAAACATAGTTACCTGATGTGTATTTATAAGTTCCTCCTTCATCATACTCAATGATCTCTTTCATTCCTTTAAATTTCTCGGAGCCCATTTCAACTTTTTTATCCGATGACATAAATTGCACCCGAAAAAACACTGTATCAGAAACTATAATAGGATCCTTTTTCTTAGGCACAATGGCCTCATCCTTCTTCTTTACATCAACAGAATCCATCTTGGGTTGAATAACCGGCTCAACTCTTTTTTCTTCAATAATTACGGGGGCTGCAACTTCCTTGCTTTCAACAGTATCTTCGGGTGAAGGTTTATAGGGTTCTTTATTTTGCAGCGCATCATTATATTTTTTATTCGCGCCTTCGAGTTCATTTTTATAATCCCTGAATGCAAGAAACAAACTCGTTGCAACATAATCCTGCCCCCTTACCGAACCTAAAAACTTTTCTTCCTCCGGATTAGTCAAAAATCCAATCTCTGTTAAAAGACTTGGCATTTTTGTTTTCCATAACACTAAAAAACCTGCCTGCTTTACTTCTTTATCTTTTCTGTTTGCCTTTTCTTTATAATATTTCTGAATCTTTGATGCGAGACTTAGGCTTTGTTCAAGGAATACGTTTTGATACATACTGAAAATTATTAATGCTTCATCTGAATTAGGATCAAAGCCATCATAATTCTTTTTGTAATCATCCTCCATCAAAATAGAAGAGTTTTCTCTCTTCGCAACATCCAGATTTCCTTTTGTTTTGTGAAGCCCCATTATATAAGTTTCCGAACCGCATGCATCTTTATTTACAGAAGCATTGCAGTGTATACAAATGAACAGATCCGCATTGGCTTTATTGGCAATATTTGCACGCTCATTTAACTCTATAAACACATCTGTTTTGCGGGTATAAATAACTTTTATTTCTGGGAAATTCTCCTCAAGGTATTTACCCAGCTTAAGCGAGACAGCGAGTGCAATATCTTTCTCTTTAAATTTAACACCATGACAGCCCGGATCTTTACCTCCATGGCCCGCATCAATCACAACAGTTTTCACCCCTTTAAATGGCGCGAATCTTGCAGTGAAGGACGAAAGCAAAAAAGCTACAGATAAAATAAGCAGCAATTCTATTCGTTTAAGCATGGGTCTGTTTATGTAATAAAACGATTAAACGTTTATTTTATTTAGTTTTACGACTCTTTTAGTTAAACAAAAATAGTACTTGAAGTTTGCGCACCCTTAAGGCCATACACTTATTTTTCATCCTTTTGGTGTTGATAACCGCACCTTTTAATGCATATGCTTCGGCCCCTGCCGATTCAATTAAGGCCTCTCCTGGAAATAGCTTACTCAAATCAAAGGTAGCCTACAAAGCCAGTGATTCTATACGTTTTAATATAGTTGAGCAAAAAGTGTACCTATTTGGTAATGCAGATGTAAAATATGAGGACATTTCACTAACAGCCTCATATATCGAACTGGATTTAAACAGTAATCTCGTACATGCTAAGTTCGGAAGGGACAGTACGGGAAAAAAGATCGGTATTCCTAAGTTCGAACAAAATGGCACCGGGTTTTCTGCCGATAGCATCAAATATAATTTCGAAACTAAAAAAGGAAAAATTTCTGATGTTATTACCAAAGAAGGTGAAGGCTTTATACATGGTAAGGTTGTAAAGAAAGACACCAACAATGTTTTTTACATAAAGAAGGGGCGCTACACCACGTGCGACCTTGAACACCCGCACTTTTTTATCGGGGCAGACAAACTTAAAGTTATCCCCGATGATAAAATTATTACAGGCCCCGCCTATCTTTCAATTGCAGATGTTCCCACACCACTCGTTGTACCATTCGGATTTTTTCCAAACAAAAAAGGACAAAGCTCAGGCATAATTGTACCTACTTACGGTAAATCACAGGAGCTGGGCTTCGCTCTTAGAGACGGCGGCTACTATTTCGGGATCAATGATTATATGGATATGGCAATCAAGGGCGATATATACTCCTACGGTAGTTGGGGTTTAAAAACATTGACCAACTATAAAAAAAAGTACAAGTACGATGGAAGTTTTAATTTAAACTACGCTCGCATCCTTACAGGTATTCCGGAAACTCCTGACTTTAGTTCAAAGAATGATTTTTTTGTACGCTGGTCACATACTCAAAACCCTAAAGCAAAACCCGGACGAAATTTTTCTGCCAATGTTAACGGAGGAAGCAGCAATTACAATAAATACAATTCGACCAATAGCAGGGACTATTTGACAAATACATTTCAGTCCAATGTTAATTATAACAAAACTTTTAATCTTTTTAAAACACAATTTAATTTTTCGGCCAGTGCAAGACACAGTCAAAATACAAATACAAAAATTGTGGACCTTAGTTTACCCGAACTTGCTCTTGCATCAAACAGAATATTTCCATTTAAAAACAGCAATAGGATAGGAGCAAAATGGTATGATAAAATTGGGTTTAGCTGGACAAGTACAGCGGTTAACAGTATAAGCACCTATGATTCGCTTTTGTTTAAGGAACGATCGTTAGACATTATGCGAAACGCAATGAGGCATACCGTGCCCATAAGCACTTCGTTTAATATTTTAAAATATTTTACATTAACACCAAGCATAAGTGCTTCATCTGTTTGGTATTTAAAAACTATAAATAAAACATATAACGCAGACAGCAACAAAGTATATACCGATACGGTAAACGGATTCCGTACTGCGAATGAAGCGAGCGCTTCTGCAAACCTGACAACAAAACTTTACGGTACTTACCAATTCAGGCATGGCACATTAAAAGCCATTCGTCATTTAATGATCCCAAGTGTTGGTGTTAGTTATCGCCCGGATTATAGCAATGAAAAATTCGGCTATTACCAAACTGTTGATATTGACAAATACGGTAAAACAGAAAAATATTCTGTATTTCAAAATGGAATATATGGATCACCCGGAAGCGGGAAGTCCGGAAATGTAAACATGAGTTTAAGCAATACTGTTGAGATGAAATTAAAACCGAAAGAAGACACATCGAACATCGACAGAAAAGTACCGCTTATTCAAGCCTTCAACATTTCAACTTCATACAATATGGCAGCCGAACATTTTAAGTGGGCGTTAATAAATTTAAACGGAAGAACAATGTTATTTAAAAAACTGGATGTTAATGCAAGTGCGGCCTTAGATCCTTACAGAATTGACACCTCCGGAAAAAGAATAGAACGCTGGGAATGGACCGCCAACCAACGCATTGGCAGGCTAACTAATGTCGGGTTAAATTTAGGTACGAGCCTGCAGAGTAAGGAGCGGGATAAAAAAGAAAGCAAAAAAGGAACAGAGCAGGAGCTTGAATATATTAATGCACACCCCAATGAATTTGTTGACTTCTCTGTTCCATGGACACTTAGTCTTTACTATTCCTTGCAATACTCGAAACCACAGCTTGTTAAAACTGTAACTCAAGCATTAAGTTTTAGCGGCGATTGTAACATAACAAAAAACTGGAAAATAGGTTTTCGTTCTGGGTATGATTTTGTACAAAAAGATTTTACATATACTTCTGTTGATATATATAGGGATCTTCATTGTTGGGAAATGAGTTTTAACTGGGTTCCATTTGGTTTAAGACAAAGTTATAATGTGAGTATAAAAGTGAAAGCAGCGGTGTTGCAGGATCTAAAGCTAAACCGTAAAAGAGAATGGTATGATTTTCAGTAACTAAAAGAAGTACTTGTAAACTACCATTGATACCGACATCAGGATTATTCCTAAAATATCAACTAGTATTCCAGCCTTCATCATTTGATTTACGGTAATACGTTTACTTCCAAATACAATGGTGTTGGGCGCTGTTGCAACAGGCAGCATAAAACCCAATGATGAAGCCAATGTAGCCGGCACTAACAATAATAATGGATGCAAACCTGTGGATGGTAATACTGCAATCAACAGAGGGATCATTAATTGTATACAGGCTACATTGGATGCAAATTCACTTATCACACAAATCAAACTACACATCACTATCATCAATAAAAAATAAGAAGGAATACCTGATAAATTTATTCCAGTTGCCATCCACGCACTCATCCCTGAAACTTCTAATCCCTTTGCAAGTGCAAAACCACCACCAAATAACAAAACAATATCAAAAGGTAGTTTGTGTACATCTTCCCATATCAATATTCCCCTGCTCTTTTCATTTTTAGTAGGGAAAAGAAAAAGTACTAAGGCCATAACAATAGCTACGGTTCCATCGTGGATATAAGCAGGGTTCTTAAACAAATTACTCCACCCCGGAATTTTTATCGCACCCATATCTATATCAACCCTCGTAAACCATAATATTGCGGTTAAAATAAAAACAGATCCTGTTACTTTTTCTTCGTAACTCATTGGTCCAAGTTCTTTCAATTTATTTTTGAAATGATTTTTATCAACTGATATCGACTTTACATTTTTTAGAAATAAATATTTTAAGACAATAAAACTGAGGAACAATAACCCTATAGAAACAGGAAATCCTATGATAAACCAATTTGCAAAATCCATATCATGATTATTCGGAAAAGCTTTAGTGTACTCCCTGAAAAATATCATATTGGTGGGAGTACCTACCAATGTGGCTATGCCGCCAATGCTTGCCGAATAAGCAAGACCTATTAACAGTGCTGTACTCAGTTTTTGTACAAAACCATTTTCATCACCATGCTTTTCTAGTTGATAAATTACCGCCATTACCGACGACAATAGCATCATTACAGTTGCAGTATTTGAGATCCACATTGAAATAAAATAGGACGCGGACATTACACCCATTAAAATACCGGCAGGTTTTGCTCCTACCATTGATAATATTTTTAGAGAGATCCGTTGATGCAAATTCCAGCGTTCAATAGCAAATGCAATGATAAAGCCACCAATGAATAAAAATATAATAGGGTCCATGTACTGTGTGGCCACCATTGCTGCATCCCCTATTCCAAGCATTGGAATAAATACCACAGGTAATAAAGCAGTTATAGTTAAATGCACGGCCTCTGTAAGCCACCAGATAGCCATCCATGCAGCAAGAGCCGCCATTCGGGTAACTAATGGGTTAGACGGATCGAGATCTGTACCCAACAAAATGAGTAATGCAACAACAGGTCCAAGAAATACTTTTATTTTTTTTGCTGTGAGCATTTTTCAATACAAGCTTATTTGTAGCTTTAGGTTTGAATTAAAGGTAAATGTAATATGCTTCATCAACTTATAAAAACATCTTTTTATTTACTTGTGTTTTCGGGCATGCTCCTTTTTTCCTGCAAGAACAAAAAACATGTTGCATCAAAAAACACTGTTGTTGTGCAAAACACCAACAAGTACAAAGATTATAAAAAAGGTACAGTCACAAAATTTGATGTGGATGGTTGTTCATTTATTATTACGATCCAGGATGAAAACCAATCGGACCCAACAATTCCAGAAGACAGGTTAATAGCGGTGAATCTTGAAGATCAATATAAACAAGACGGACTTAAAATCTGGATAATGTATGTTCCGGAAAAACAAGAATCTCTGAGCACCTGTATGGCGGGTGAAATAGTAAGAATAACGGCAATAGAAAAACGATGAATAAAACTTTACGCATAGTGTTTATGGGCACTCCCGATTTCGCGGTAGCATCATTGGACGCTTTGGTAAAGAATGAGTATAATATTGTTGGAGTTATAACTGTGCCGGATAAACCAGCAGGGCGCGGACAACAAATACAACAATCGGCAGTTAAACAATATGCGGTTGCAAACAACCTTCATGTATTACAACCGGAAAAATTAAAAGATGAAAAATTTCTTTCTGAATTACGTTCATTAAATGCCGACCTACAAATAGTTGTCGCATTTAGAATGTTACCAGAGTTGGTATGGACCATGCCTCCGTTAGGAACATTTAATCTGCATGGATCATTATTACCACAGTACCGTGGAGCGGCACCAATTAACCGGGCTGTTATGAATGGAGAAAAAGAAACAGGTGTTACCACCTTTTTTTTACAGCAGGAAATTGATACCGGTAAAATTATTTTTAGTGAGCGAACAGCTATTGATGAAAATGAAAATGCGGGAGAAGTACACGACAGGCTGATGAACATTGGAGCCCAGCTTGTGGTGAAGACAGTTAAAGCGATAGAAGAAAAAAATCACCCAGCGGTAAGTCAGGAAACATTATTACATAACATAGAATTAAAGTCGGCGCCAAAAATTTTTAAAGAGGGTTGCAAAATAAACTGGAGCAACGATGCACAGACAATCCACAATTTTATAAGAGGCTTAAGCCCCTACCCCGCAGCGTGGACAGAGTTTCAAGGTCACGATGATAAAATTTACAATGTAAAAATTTTCTGTGCTGTGAAAGAAATTGCGGTACACAATTCTCCCAATGGCATTATTCTAAGCGACAATAAAACCTTTCTGAAAGTGACTTGTACCAATGGGTTTATAAATGTACTTGAGTTACAGCTTGCAGGAAAAAAAAGAATGAATGTTCAAGATCTCCTTCGTGGTTTCCCGATTTCAGGAACGTGGAAAGCCCTGTAATATCAGGGTAAAACACGGGACTCACTTCTAAAAGTCGCTATAGGAAAGGCTTTCAGGCGTTGTTATTAACAAAAGCCCTGTAGTTATTAACAAAACAGCATCGGCCTATTGACTATTTCTCCAAGGCATATATCTTTGCCCTCGTTCAGTAATTATTTAACTAAAACAAAAACAAGATGAACAAAGCAGAATTAGTAAACGCTATCTCTACAGAAGCGAAGTTGACAAAAGCAGATGCTCAAAGAGCATTAGATGGTTTCATTTCAGCTACATCAAAATCTTTGAAAAAAGGTGACAGAGTAGCGTTAGTTGGTTTCGGATCTTTTTCTATTGCTAAAAGAGCAGCTAGAACAGGAAGAAATCCTCAAACAGGAAAAGCTATCAAGATCGCAGCTAAAAAAGTTGTGAAATTCAAAGCTGGTGCTGAGTTAGCTACTAAAGTGAAGTAATTCATTTTGAAGTTTTCAAAAAACTCCTTCTCGAGTAATCGGGAGGGAGTTTTTTTTTAGCTTTACAGAAGTAAAAATTTATATATGTCAAAAGAAAGTAAAATAAAAAATTTCGATCCTAATGATCTTGGCGACCGTGCAGGGAACATTTACGGATTACCTTTTACAACCGAAGAAGCTGAAGTCGTAATTATCCCTGTTCCCTGGGAAGTAACTGTATCCTATGGTTCAGGAACAGCTAAAGGCCCGATGGCAGTTTATAATGCATCCTTCCAGGTCGATCTTTATGATCCATATTTTCCCGATGCCTGGAAAATTGGTATTGCTATGGATAAATTTCCAACAGCATTAAAAAAGAAAAGTGATACACTCAGAAAATCTGCCGAGAAGTACATTTCTTCATTGGAGAAAGGACAAAGTCCTGATAAAAATAAAGCTCTTGCTAAAATTCAACAGCTTATAAATAAAGAATGTGAAACGCTGAATAAATATGTAAAACAAACTGCGCTTTCGTTTATAAACAAAAATAAAATTGTAGGATTACTAGGCGGCGATCATAGTACACCACTCGGATATTTTCAAGCACTTTCAGAAAAATATAAATCGTTTGGAATTTTACAGATAGATGCTCACGCAGATCTTCGTGTGGCATTCGAGGGATTTACGTATTCTCATGCTTCCATAATGTACAATGCATTGAAAATAAAAAACATTGAGAAGCTGGTACAGGTGGGAGTGCGCGATTATTGTGAGCAGGAGGCAAACCTCGCTAAAGATTCAAAGGGACGAGTGGTGAATTTTTACGATAGAGATATCAAACACCAAATGTATGAAGGTATAACCTGGAAAGACATTTGTAAAAAAATAGTTATGGAATTACCCAATGAAGTTTATGTAAGTTTTGATATTGATGGGCTGGATCCAAAACTTTGTCCGAATACCGGAACACCATTGGCAGGAGGTTTTGAATTTGAACAGGCGACACACCTTATCCAACAAGTAGTTGAGAGTGGAAGAAAAATAATTGGCTTTGATGTGAATGAAGTATCTCCCGGAAAAGATGAATGGGATGCAAATGTTGGAGCAAGACTATTATATCGTATCGCAGTAATGGCATATAGAAGCAATGAAAAAAAGTAAGTCTTCGACAGGCTCAGACTGACACGAGCGCTGGTCAGTTCGAGCCTGTCGAGAACGTTCGTAGAAATATTAAACATGAACACAGAACACAAAAAAGCACTTATTAGTTATTTATTCGATTTTATTTCGGACCAGCGAAAAAAAAGGTTCCTTGAAATAATTGAATACCGCACGCGTCATGTTACCGTTGTATTGGAGGATATTTTCCAGGCACAGAATGCCAGTGCGGTGCTCAGAACCTGTGACTGCTTTGGCATACAAGATGTGCATGCCATTGAAACAAAAAACAAATTTGATGTTAACCGGGATATCGCATTGGGCTCCACGCAATGGTTGAACTTATACAAACACAAAGGCGAAGGAAACAATACGATAAAATGTTTGAACACTCTAAAAGATAAAGGATACAAGATCATTGCCACATCACCATATAAAAATGGTCATACCATTGAGGAATTACCTCTTGACAATAAAACAGCACTTGTTTTTGGAACAGAGCTGGAAGGAATAACAGATGATGTAAAAAACATGGCGGATGGTTTTGTCACCGTGCCTATGTTTGGCTTTACAGAGAGTTTTAATATTTCTGTTTCGGCGGCACTTGCTTTATATACTCTCACCAACCGCCTTCACAAATCTGAGATAAAATGGCAACTGACCGATGAAGAAAAAGATGATATTCTTTTAAAATGGCAGCGCAACACTATTAATAAAGTGGAGTTGATTGAGAAGGAATTTTTGGAGAGGATGAACAGGCAATAAAAATATCCATTTGAAAAACCTGCTAATTACATTTATTTCTTTTCTCCTTTTGTCCTGCTACCAAACAAATCAACAAAAGCAGAATGAAATTTACTATATCATCAAACACTATACTCAAACGCAAAACGATACTTCATACAAAGATGCCCCGCCTCCACCGCCACCACCGCCTGCCATTTTTTATTGTAACCACAATTTTATTTTAGTTGACACATCGAGAATTTTTTATCACAATAAGCATATCTTTTATTCTTGTCGATATAATTTGGAAGAAAACAAACCGCCAAGAATATTTCTAACACCAGATAGTATAATTGAAATAAACCCCAATGAGCTATTAGATTTTCTTACCACTATTATCCCGGATTCTATTGCAGTTAATGAAAAAATATTTGCGGCAATATCATCTCCAAAAGACACTATATACAACCGATCATTTAAAATTATTCGTGATTATTTTAAAAGTATGGGTTTGCGCAGACATTTAATAAGAAACTGGACCGAGGAAGAGCAATATGTCGTAACTGCAAAAATTGAGAAAAAACAATATGACGCTAATATGATAGATTGGAAAGTAGGATTCGTTGATCCTCTTGATACAGTTTTGAGCCCACCTTCTACTAGGTAGAAAACTCTATGTTATTGATAACAAATTTTAAAATTTGCATCTTGAAAAACAAATTCTTTACAGCAATTATTATTGCTCTTTCATTCTTATCCTGCATTAACACCAAAAAAGACAACCGAAAAATTGCTGCGGCAGAAAAAGAGTGTTCATTGAAAAAAGACATTGCAGGTCTCGATATACGTTTTTATGGCTATTTCAAATCAGAGGCCGATTCCATTAACATAAAAATTAAAAGAGGAAACCAGCTAGTAGAAAACTACAACGATAAAATTTCGGAGAAAATTGAAGATTCATTACGACATATGCGGCGATATGAAATTTCAAAAAATATTTTACTCACGGATACAGTTTTAATAAAAATAAAATCAGAGCCCGATAAAAAAATATATGATTTTAAATACCTGGTCCGACCACATTTTTCAATGACTACCAGGAATTGGGGCTGTGACTTTTATCAACTAACTATTGATGGAAGTACAAAGACAGGCAATCAAGTCAGCATCATAAAAAGCAGCTGGAAGAAACTTGAAAAGAAAGACTTTGGGAGCTATTACAATCACCAATAACTAAGTTAACGTTGTGGACAAGTATGACTACTTCATATTTTTCTTCTTGCATTTTGCCTGCCTGCAAGTAGCCGTTTCGGCAAAGCCAGGCCTGACCAAAATAACGGCAAAAGTTAATTTGTAAAATAAGTAATTAAAATTCCGCCCCTACAGGGCTTAAACTTTCTTCTGTAATTTTTTTACCAAGATTTCGTCCCTACAGGACTTAGCTATAGGTTATGCAAAATTGTATTTTGTAATTAGATCAAAGCTCCAGAGGAGCGACATATTGGTAAAAACAAATGAAAAAAAACTTAAAACTCCGTAGGAGTGACATCCATTACCTCTACTTAAGATAACACAACACACGTTCTCGATACTTTCTGCTTCGCAGAAAACTCGAACTGACAACGCACTGTTTTCAATTTGAAAAATAGTTAATTAAAATTCCACCCCTGCGGGGCTTAAACTTTCTTCCGTAATTTTTTTACCAAGATTTCGTCCCTACGGGACTTAGCTATAGGTTATGTAAAATAGTACTTTGTAATTAGATCAAAGCTCCAGAGGAGCGACATATTGGTAAAAAAGATGAAAAAAAACTTAAAACTCCGTAGGAGTGACATCCATTACCTCCACTTAAGATAACGCAACACACGTTCTCGATACTTTCCGCTTCGCAGAAAAACTCGAATTGACAAGAGCATGCAACCCACATTTGAGATATTTCGCAGAAAACAAGTGAGTAAACTAACATTTCACTAAGTCAAAAGCTTGTTTCACTAATTCCCACTAGCAAATTATATACATCAAAAGTAATTTTGAAACATAACAAAAACGTTAAATCATGAAAACTATAAATCTAAGTGTCCTATTTGCACTTACTCTAATAACCCAATCATTTATTTCCTCAAAAAAAATTAATGTTAAACCTGAAGAGAGATCTGACGTCATTTACAAGGGCAATTCAGTTTCAGATAGTGTTGAAATAAATAACATTCAGAAAAAATCACAACAAAAGGCTGCACTGGTTGACTTTGAGGCTTACGATAAATTAGTAGATGAAGTTAAGGAACACAGAAAAAGTAGATTATTAAATTTTCAGGAATTTATCAAAACAAGCAAGGAACAAAATGTAATTATTCTTGATACGCGTTCAGATTCTATGTATGCCAGCAAACATTTGAAAGGAGCTTTACACTTGAATTTTGCAGATTTTACTCAAGAAAATTTAGCAAAAATAATCCCTTCAACAGATTACAAAATATTGATTTATTGTAACAATAATTTTGCTGATGATCGCATCTATTTTCCAACTAAAGCAGCTTTTCCAAAAGTTTCTTCTTCTATAACCAAGGACCAAAAGGCATTAACCTTAGCACTTAACATTCCAACCTATATTAATTTATATGGGTATGGATACAAAAATGTATTCGAGTTAAATGAATTAGTAAGTGTCTTTTTTTCTGAAGCAGTATTTGAAGGCACTGAAGTGGCTAATACTGACTTTAAATAAAGATTTAAGTAACACAATCCAAATTCTTTAAAATACCGATATGAAAAAAAACACCTTCACAGCTATCGCTACAGCTATTGCAATTGTTTGTTTCTCTTATGAAATGTTTTCTGAATCATCAAAAAAATATACACCTAAACTGCAAAGAGTAACTGTTTATTTACAAGGGGCGCATCTTTATTATAACGAAAGTGTAAACCTACAAGCAGGCAATAACGAAATTGTTTTTGAAAACATTTCACCTGATCTATCCGCGTCTTCTTTACAAGCAAGCTGTATAGAGGCAGTTGTTATGGACATAAAACACAACCTTAAATACAAAGAGAAAATACCCGTTAGCCGTAAATACGATAGGGAGATTACAAGTATTTTAGATTCATTAGAAGAACTAAATTACCTGATAAAGGACCTGGATAATAAATACCTGGTACTTACCACTGAAAAACAAATGTTACTTAACAACCGAATAATTAAGGGAGAACCTTTGAGAGATTCTCTTCCATTATTACGCGATGGGATGTCTTTTTTAAAAGAAAAACTTAATTCAATTTATGAGCAGGAATTAAAAATTGAACGTACTAAAAGCAAAATTTTAAAGCAAAAATCGAAACTGAATACTCGTTATAATGCCCTTCTTTTACTTCAAAGCGGAACCGATAATTCCAATCCTGAAGCCACACAACCAATTCAACAAGTCATTGTAACCCTTTATGCAGATGCCCCGATAATGGCTCAAATTAATTTCAACTATTTTGTTCAAACAGCTAATTGGATTCCAATTTATGACTTACAAGCAACTTCAGTAAATAAGAATATTCAAGTGAAATATTTTGCCAGCGTTACACAAAATACAAAATTGGAATGGACGAATGTTCCTTTGACAATAAGCACCAGCAATCCAAATGAGACAAATGTAAAACCCGAGCTCAGCCCTTGGTATTTAAACTTTGTAGAGTATTTGAAGAAATATCCTTCTGGATATTATAATGGCTTGTCAAACGTAATTATCCCCATACAAGGTGAGACCTTAATGGGTTTAAAAGATGAAAAAAAGAAAGAAGATTTGAAGAATGAATCCTATCTCAACAATTATGTTCAAATCACAGAAAACTTAATACGAACTGAATATGAAATAAAAATGAAATACACTATCCCCGCTGATGGCAAAACACACAAAGTCTTAATTGATCAAAAAGAGATGCCAATGTCGATGCAATTTGCAGCTGCACCCAAAGTTTGTACAGATGCTTTTTTGGTAGCGAGAGTAACGAAATGGGAAGATATGAATATAATACCGGGTAATGCCCGCATATATTTTGATGGAGGATACGTTGGTGAAATTTATTTAAACACCTCTACTACCACAGATACACTTAACATAGGTTTAGGACGAGATAAAAACATTGCACTTACCCGAAAAAAGATAAATGAAAATTATAAGACAAAAATAATTTCAGATGAAAAAATAGAAACAAGGACGATCGAATTAATGGTTCGCAATACCAAAAACATCCCTATTGAAATAATGATCGATGATCAAATACCTGTTGCAAGAGGCTCTGATGATATTAAAGTAGTTTTATTAAATAGTGATGAAGCGAAATTAGATCCTGGTACTGGAAAACTAACGTGGAACAAAAAACTCAAATCAAAAGAGACCGAAAAAATCACATTTATTTATGAAATACGCTATCCTAAAGGAAAGGTACTGGCGGGTTTATAGAAAAATCTTAAAATACAAGGCTGCAGCAAACGCTTCAGCTGGTAATATTTCAAAATAAAGATAATCTACTATTTCTCCTCCTGCAAAAACGGATAACGATAATCAACCGGTGGTACAAAAGTTTCTTTGATTGTACGTGGAGAAACCCAACGTAATAAATTAATCATGGATCCCGCTTTATCATTAGTACCGGAACCTCTGGCACCGCCAAATGGCTGCTGACCAACAACAGCGCCTGTAGGCTTATCATTGATGTAAAAATTACCTGCTGCATTCACTAGTTTTTTAGTGGCTAGTTCAATTGCATAACGATCCTGCGCAATGATACATCCTGTAAGTGCGTAAATAGAAGTGCCATCAAGAATTGTTAGTGTTTCTTCAAATTTATTTTCGTCATATACGTATAGCGTCAATACCGGACCAAATAACTCTTCACACATGGTCACGTACTTAGGATCCTTAACCAGAATAATAGTTGGCTCAATAAAATATCCTTTTGATTTATCATAATTACCACCAGCAATTACTTCAACATCTTTATCTTTCTTAGCAGCATCAATATACTTCGCCAGCTTATCAAAAGATTTTTCATCGATCACCGCATTGATAAAATTTCCAAAGTCTTCAGGTGGTCCCATCTTAAATGATTTAAGATCTGCCAACACTTGTTCTTTCACAGCCGACCAAATATTAGAAGGAACGTACGCCCTTGAAGCAGCTGAACATTTTTGTCCCTGGTATTCAAACGCACCACGGGAAATTGCGGTAGCTACCACACTTGCATCCGCACTTTTATGTGCCATGATAAAATCTTTTCCACCTGTCTCCCCTACTATACGCGGATATGATTTATAAATTGCAATGTTCTCACCTACTGTTTTCCAAATGCTTCTGAAAACTTCCGTTGATCCTGTAAAATGTATTCCCGCAAAATCAGGATGAGAAAAAATAACATCAGCCGCATCCGGGCCGGAAGGATAAATCAAATTGATCACACCATCAGGCACTCCTGCTTTTGTAAATATTTCCTTCAACACATTTGCAGAATAAATCTGAGTGTTGCTTGGTTTCCAAACCACCACATTGCCCATCATAGCGCAAGAAGTTGGAAGATTACCAGCGATCGCCGTAAAATTAAATGGAGTAAGTGCATAAATAAATCCTTCAAGAGGCCGCTGCTCTAACCTGTTCCAGATGCCGGGAGCCGAAGCAGGTTGCTGCTTGTAGATCTCCGTCATGTATTGAACATTAAAACGTAAAAAATCTATGATCTCGCATGCAGAATCTATTTCGGCTTGGTATGCGCTTTTTGATTGACCCAACATCGTTGCTGCATTCAACTTCGCTCTGTAAGGACCTGCAATTAATTCAGCCGCTTTTAAAAATATACTTGCCCTGTGTTCCCATGAAAGTTTTTCCCACTGAGGCTTAGCAGCTAATGCCGCATCGATCGCCTGCTTCACATGCGACTTATCACTTTTATGATAATGCGCCAGTAAATGTTTATGATCATGCGGAGGAGAAAGAGGCATTTTATTATTTCCTCTTACTTCTTTACCACCAATATACATGGGGATGTCCAATTGCACTTTGCGCAATTCGGTTAACATATTTTTCAGCTCTTTGCGCTCAGCACTTCCGGGAGCATAATTTTTTACCGGCTCGTTATGAGCAACCGGAACATTAAAAAAACCTTTAGGCATATACTTCTATTTTATATACAAAAGTAATGAAAGCTTCCGGTTAGAAAAAGAAAGAAATCAAGATCTGACTTACAAGATTGCAATAAAAAAAAATGGTTCTTCCGGTCAATTAGGAATAATTTAACAATCAAATAAACAGCTTTTAAAACCTGAACATTGCTTTCGTTCAGGGACAACAGATTTAAAAATAAATGAATACCTAAAAATTCAATGAAAAAACCACTAACGTCGTTTTATGTATGATTACAACTGTTATAACCATACTTACGTCATGCAAAAAAGAGGAAGCTAAAACTACACCAGATCAATCCTCTATTAAAATTGCTACAGCGATACCCATAGATTCTAATTCGTTCTTTATTTCGGGAGGCGCATTCAGCAATACATATGTAGATTTGAATGACTCTTCTATGGGAAATTATTTTGACAGTACTGTCTTTGGCGGCTTGTATGATATTACCGATTTAAGATCCATCAGATATAGTACCTATGATCAGTTTTATATGGATATCCAAGGTTGTAATTCACTGGGCACTTATACAATCAGTTCGGCCTTAGGAAATGCAAGTGGCCTTATAATATCAGTAAACGGATTATCACTTTCATCAAGTTCTACAACGACAAACATTACTGTTAACATAACCCAATTCGGAAATGTAGGCCAAAAAATAATTGGCACATACTTAGGCAGTATCATTGATGGGTTAACCACTTACACGTTAACTGGTGGACAGTTTTCTATACGGAGGCAATAGTGGTCAAATAATAAAATACTCGCAGAAGAAAAGAATAAAAAAAAGAAAGAAAACTTAATTCAGCCTTGCAGGCATCATGAGTTCAAACTCAGGAATATTTACATAAAACTGGGCACCATCCATCTCACGCATCATCAGATATGTTCCATTCATTTTACCAATATCGGTATTTAAATTACAAGCCGATTCATATTCATAAACTTCACCGGGAGTAAGTACAGGCTGCTGGCCAACTACACCTTCACCCTCAACTTCTCTATACTCGCTGCATGAATCAAAAATGAACCAATGCCTCCGCAGTAACTTAACCACATACTCACTATTATTTTCAATAATTACCCGGTAAGAGAACAAAAAGTATCTCTGATCAGGGTTGGAGTGGTCATACTGAAACTCAGCCTGAACTGTTACTTTGACTCCGTGGGTCACTAAGGTTACTGTTTGCATAACTCTTTAGTTTTTACAAGTATAATTACTGCATTTGCCAATTTTGGAAACCCGATCGAATACTTATTAACATTCATATCAACATTTCCTACTATTAAGACGTATTACCCTAACCAAAAGTTGCCATCATTTAAAGAGTGGTTACTAAAATAAAATGAACGGTTGAATTACAGAATAAAAGGGAAAGGCCATTCAGACATGTAATATGGGCTATAAAGTAGATTTAAACGACCGTTTTTACAATGGTATCTTGGAAACAAGCATTGAGTGTGTTATTTTTTAATAATCCCTATGGTTACAAAACGAATAATATTTATTTTATTATTTCTACTCAGTAAGCTCCTTTCCACAGCACAACCCAACCAATGGACATGGATGAAAGGTGATAATACGCCAAATCAACCAGCTAATTATGGGACTAAGGGTGTTCCGAATGCTGCCAATAAACCCCATGGCGCATACGAGTCAGCACAGTGGGCAGATAAGCATGGAAATCTATGGCTTTTTTGCGGAGGCAATGGATTTTATAATACGTTATGGAGATATGAGCCGACAACAAATAATTGGACATGGATGAATGGTGATACACTGCCAATTCAACACGGAATATACGGTACAAAAGGTGTGGCTTCGGCACTTAATTCACCGGGTGGAAGGATGGCAGGTATTGCTACTTGGACCGATACCACAGGATATTTATGGCTCTTTGGCGGGTTGGGAATGGATGAGGCAAGCCTAATGGCATCTAATTTAAATGATCTTTGGAGATATGACCCAAACCCCTTAAGTCCAACGTTTAACCAATGGACATGGATGAGTGGAACAAAAATAATTGATCAGAAAGGGCACTATGGAACAAAAGGAATTCCGGGAATAAATAATTATCCGGGCGGAAGAATGAAAACATCCTGCACATGGGTAGATAAAGGCGGGGATTTATGGCTTTTCGGAGGAACAGGAAAAGATTCAGTTAATAACGGTCAATTTACTCCGATGGGATATTTAAATGATCTTTGGAGATATAATATTAGCACCAATACATGGACATGGGAAAACGGAGATCCGCTTATTAATCAGAATGGAATTTATCTAACAATGGGTACATCCAATCCGAATTGCAAACCAGGAGGAAGAGTAATTTACACCAGCTGGACAGATATAAACGGAAATTTCTGGTTGTACGGAGGCACCGGCCTCGATGGAGTATCTGGTACACCGGCAGATCTGAATGATATGTGGAAATATGATATGGATCCACTAAGCCCTGCATTTAATGAATGGACATGGGTTTCGGGCAGTTCTACCATTTCCGGACAGGCACCAATATCATATGGAGCTAAATGTGTCTCATCTGTAAACAATAATCCGGGAACAAGATCCAATACAAGAGCCAGGTGGACGGATGTCTGTGGAAACTTTTGGATGTTCAGTGGTAACTCGGGTTTAACAAATGATCTTTGGAAATATAAGCCCGGTTCAGGGATATGGACCTGGGTGAGTGGAGATAACACATCTAACACTCCGGGAGTATATGGTATTCAAGGTGTCTCATCTCCCTTAAACAAACCTTGCGCAAAAAATGGTTCTGTAGGATGGATAACCAATAGTGGGTTTTGGATTTTTGGCGGACAGAATAACGCCTTAAGCTTTACTGATGAAATGAATGACCTTTGGAAATATGTTCCGGATTCTGTTTCGGCAAATTTTACAAGCAATGTTTCCTCCGGCTGCGCGCCACTTATTGTAAATTTTAACAACGCAAGCACCGGAAACTGCAATGAAATAAAATCCTTTGAATGGAATTTCGGTGACCCAACATCAGGAGTAAACAATACCTCATCAAACATTAATCCTTCTCATATATTTATACCAGGCAATACAACATTCACAGTTTCACTTATGGTAGAAAGCTGCACCGGAGCCATCGACACTTCTAAGAAAACAATTATTACTAACAGTGTTTTAGCTTTAACGATTACACCTACAACATCCCTTTCAATTTGTAATGGAGACAGCGTAACCGTTAGTGTAAACGGAGGAACAAATTATACCTGGAATCCATCAGGAGGAATAAATTCATCAACAGGATCGATGATCATTGCAAAGCCTACATCTTTTTCAACTTACACTTTAACAGGATCCAATGGCAGCGGCTGCAGTGCAGCACAGGTAATTACATTTTCGGTCACAAATTATCCATTGATAAATGTAAGTAATGATACAAGTATTTGTTATGGAGAACATATTACACTAACTGCATCCGGAGGAAACACCTATGTGTGGAACACCGGAACATCAGCCGCATCAACACTTGTTAATCCCACAGTATTAACATCATATATAATTTCCGTTTACAATGGAGCTTGCATGAGCACGGACAGCATCCATGTGAATGTACTTCAGCTGCCATTTGCAAATGCCGGAACGGACACAACAATTAAACAAGGCGAAACAGTTACTCTTTCTGCAAATGGTAATGGAACCTATTTGTGGAGACCATCTACAGGATTAAGTTGCATTACATGTTCAAATCCTATTGCAACACCCCAGGTTCCAACCGAGTATATATTAATAGTAACCAATGCGAACGGATGCACTTACTCGGACACAATGTACATTAATGTAGAACAAAACAATTGCAAAGATTTTTTCATCCCCAATGTGTTTTCACCAAATAACGACGGACAAAATGACTACGAATGTGTTATGGGAGCTTGCGTAAAAGCTGCATACATTATCATTTATGATCGCTGGGGTACAAAGATCTTTGAAACAACAGATCACATTCAATGCTGGGATGGAAAATACAAAGGAAAAGAAATGGATTCAGGAGTATATCTCTATAATGCAAACATCACTTTTATATCAGGCGAAACTATAAATCAAAAAGGAAACCTTACACTGATCAGGTAATATTAATATGTGCCACGGGAAGAATTTACTCGCTTCACCCCCACTAATCTATCGTAATAAGTTCCCTGCATACGATGATAAACATAAATAGAATAATCATTCTCTGTTTCAACATGAGAGCCTTCGGTGTAAGTAACATCAGGAATATTTTCCCCATCACGTATAAAAACGTATTGATAATTGTAATAACCCTGCTTCAGATATAATTTTCCTTCATAACCTCCGCGTGCAACATTGTATGTCAGCATATTTTCCTTAATACAATGCCAATCAGTTAACCCGCCAAAAATATAGAAATTGCCATCCACTTCAAGCGGAGTGTATGGAAGAAAAAAATGAACGTATGTATAATCAGCTTCGATATCGCTGTTATGATTTCCTTCAACTTTCACCGTATACTTTCCGTTTATATCAGTTGCAGTTGAATAATATTTTTTAAAACTTGTTTTTTCGTCCGGCAACAAATCAATGTGATTTACATTTAAAGAGTCGTGTCCGAATGATTTTATCCTATCACTTCGGTAGCGAAGATTTTTAATATCGAAATGCCTAAATTCATTACCTCCCGGAAATACATTTACATCATTATAATCATAAACTAATTCTTTATCCTTCACAAACAAAGGTTTTATATTTGGCGAAGCATTATCCCAGCGATCATTCTGCATTATAAAAACTTTGAGATCGGCATATGGATTAGTAATATTATAAGAAGAATGGAAAATTGTAAAATCTACCTCCTGTTTATAATTCCTTTCGCTAACAATTGTTGCAGCATTTAATACAGGCACAACAGTAACCATATCCTCGAACAACATAAACCGTCTTGTTAGCACTAATTTTTCTGGATCACCATCCATGTAAACTTTTATAATGTAATTACCCGACTTAATGAGATTAAGATTTGAATTGGGGAACACAACAAAATAATTTATGTAGGACCTGTAAGTATTAAATGAATATTGGAAATCGCTTATATTATTTTCAAAAAAACCATCGATGTATTCGTTCTGCATAATATCAGTGGGCTGCCAACTAGCATCACAATGAACAACAGTATAATTGTATGTTTTTAGTTTTGTATCAAGATCATCAAAAGATAATCTTAATTTTTGATCGGAAGCAAAACGTATCAATGGCGGTGAAAGCTCCCAACTTTCCTCTGAGAGCCTTACCGTTTTAATATTTTTCATATAAGTATAATCCTCGTAACGCAAAAAGTTGGAATTGTAATAATCATCCTGATTATCGTCAGCACCTGATTTTTGTGCCAATGAGATCAAAGAAGACACAAGAATAAATATTGAAAGTATATATTTCATTTTTTCAAACACTCCGTACTTTTATTACAAATATCACTCCAGGTCCTCGATAAGTTCAGACTGTAACCACCAGAACTACTCGAACTAATAATATGATTTATTACAAATCAAAGTTAATGTATAGTTCATTATCTTTATAAGTATAAATGGTTATTCAATAGACGGATAAACCTGAAATAGTAGCGCATATTCGACATTTTCAATTGCATAAGAATGAAAAATACTGATATAGAAATAAAGAAACAGGCTTTTGAGCGCTTGCTTACCATCATGGACGAGTTAAGGGAAAAGTGCCCATGGGACAAAAAACAAACCATCGAAAGCATCAGAACCCTTACCATTGAAGAAACTTATGAACTATCCGATTCTATCCTTGAAAAGGATATGGACAAAATTAAAAAAGAATTGGGTGATATATTATTACACATTGTATTTTACGCGAGAATTGGCTCTGAAACAAACGACTTTGATATAGTGGATGTAATTAACAGCCTTTGCGAGAAACTCATTCATCGTCACCCGCATATTTATGGAGATGTAAAAGTTGAGAATGAAGAACAGGTAAAAGAAAATTGGGAGAAATTAAAATTAAAAGAAGGCAACACCTCTGTGTTAGGCGGTGTGCCTGTTTCATTGCCTGCATTGGTAAAAGCATGGAGAATACAGGAAAAAGCAAGAGCAGTTGGATTTGATTGGGAAAAATCCGAACAGGTTTGGGAAAAAGTGCAGGAAGAAATAAATGAATTAAAAGTTGAAGTGGAGTCGAATGCCTCAAAAGAAAAAATTGAAAGTGAGTTCGGCGATGTACTTTTTTCATTAATAAACTACGCACGATTCATTGATGTTAACCCTGAAGATGCACTGGAGAGAACAAATAAAAAATTCATTAAAAGATTTCAATACCTGGAAAGCGAAAGCAATAAAATGGGAAAACCACTAAAAGACATGACGCTTGCCGAAATGGATGTTTATTGGAACAAAGCTAAAGAACTATAGAATATACATCAAAGCACCCTTCAAGAACCTCAGGTAAGGATACCGTTCGCTGAGGCTCACGAAAAAGCAATAAATAAGTACATAATTATTACATGGACAATACCCCATCATCCAAATGGTTTAAAGACTGGTTTAACTCGCCCTATTATCATACGCTTTACAAAAACAGGGACGAAAAAGAAGCAGAACTTTTTATTGATAACCTATTAAACCATCTTCAGCTTCCTGCCAACGCGGTGATAGAAGATGTTTGCTGTGGCAAAGGAAGACATGCCATTTACCTTAATAAAAAAGGATTTCAAGTTACAGGGATTGATCTTTCTGAACGATCGATTGAATATGCAACGCAGTTTGAGAACAGCACATTGTCGTTTTTTGTACATGATATGCGAAAATTATTCCGGACCAATTATTTTGATGCCGCTTTTAACTTATTTACTTCATTCGGTTATTTCGAGAATAAAAAGGAGGAGATCCAAACATTAGTTGCTATCGGAAAAGGACTGAAAAAAAACGGAATATTGGTAATTGACTATTTTAATTCAAATAAAATATTACCTCATTTACCAATGAAGGAAAGCAAATCAATTGACGGGATTAAATTCAACATCGATAAAAAATTAGACGGAGAATTTATAACAAAGTGCATTGAAGTGGAAGAGAATAACAAAAAGCATTATTTTGCCGAAAAGGTTCGCTTACTAGGTCTGCCTGATTTTGAATATTTATTTGACAAAGCAGGTTTCAAACTAATAAGTACATTTGGGGATTATAATTTATCAGCATTCGATAAACAAAACTCTGAAAGGTTAATTGTAATAGGAGTAAAAAAATGATGGCTTTGGAAATATATCTATACGTATTTTTTTCCGTTATTATAAGCGGATTAAGTGTATTGCTTATAAAAATAAATACTAAAACACTTAAGCTTATACTCTCTTTCAGTGGGGCATTTTTATTTGCCATTAGTGTATTACATCTTATTCCCGAAATATATGAAACAGAAACCTCCAATGCGGGTGTTTATATACTGATTGGTTTTTTTGCACAGATATTGATGGAGTTTTTCTCTGAGGGAATTGAACATGGACATATTCATGTACATAATGATCATCACCACCACAATGCATTTCCATTGTCGATAATGATCGCATTGTCAGTACACTCATTTATTGAAGGAATGCCATTGGCGGGTAACATATTTGACCCTGTATCAACTGATGCATATCATTACATGGGAAATTCGTTACTAACAGGAATTATACTTCATAATATTCCAATTGCCATCGCATTAATGAGTATGCTTATACAATCGGGTTTAACAAAAACGAGAGCAGTACTTTGGCTATTGTTTTTTGCATTGATGACGCCACTCGGAACTTTTACGTCGTATTTAATTAGTTCTGAAATTCCTTCGATGTCTATTTATTTCAGCAGAATAATGGCTGTAGTAGTTGGAATATTTTTACATATCTCCACCACCATTTTATTTGAATCCAGCGAAAACCACCGTTTTAACCTCATCAAGTTTATCACCATTCTCATTGGTGCTTCGGTGGCGTTTATGATAAGCTAAGCGGTTTTATTCTTTTGATATTGAAACTTCCATTCCCTTCAAATCCAACTCTTTAACTTTTTCCCTATCATTCATCGAAATAAGTAAACTAAAATCAGAAGTTTTTCGACTAATACTATTAGACATTCCCACTCCAATAATTTTCAACTTTAACACCTCCTCCAATTTCGTAAGATGAATAAAATTTCCACTTGAAATTGTCCCATCCAAAATTATACCAACAAGTACATAGCCTCTATTAGTTAAATTAAAAGTATCGGTTATCTGAAATTTAGCGATAATCATTTTAATTATTATACAACCAAAACACCATCCCTAATATTACCACTTGGTGCAAAAACTGATCAAAACCAAAGAGCCACCAGAAATAGGGATTGGAAGTATTTTCTAATTTCGGGAACCAGCCATTCATGCGGCCTTTCCATACGTCAATGCAAAAATGAGCTGTGATTTGAAATGCCATTAACATTCCTGCCTTTTCTAAATCTGTAAAGAACAACAACACTACAAACATTAATGCCCCATGCACACAAGCATGTACAAGTATTGGAAATAATGATTTGCCTCTTTGCTTAGCCGCCAGCATCCAGGGATTAGAAAGCTGGGTAAAATCGGCCATCCAATGGCATACCATTAACAGTGATATTAATTTAATCATGGTATCAAATTACTAATTTGTTACAAACTATAGCATATTTTATAAACAATAACGTCTGACATATAGGATATACAAGGGCTTTCAGCTTTTTTTTGTAAATTTGTAGTGTAAATATTCATTGTTAAAATAACCTAAAAACCATAAAAAAAATGTCAGTATTAGTTGGAAAAAAAGCTCCATCCTTTAAAGCAAAGGCCGTAGTTTTCGGAGAGCAGTTTGTAAACGATTTTTCGTTAGATCAGTTCGTTGGTAAAAAACATGTATTGTTTTTCTTTTACCCTAAAGATTTCACTTTTGTGTGTCCTACCGAACTTCATGCTTTCCAGGATAAATTAGCTGAATTCGAAAAAAGAAATGTTGCTGTTGTAGCTTGTTCTACAGATACAGAACAATCACACTGGGGCTGGTTACAAATGTCGAAAAAACAAGGCGGTATACAGGGAATTACATATCCTGTAGTTGCAGATACAACAAAAACTATCTCTGCTAATTACGGTGTACTTTCTGGTGAGTATGATGTTAATGATAACGGCGAACTTATCGCGACAGGTGCTATGATCGCATACAGAGGACTTTTCCTGATTGATAAAAACGGAGTTGTTCGTCACCAGATCGTTAACGATTTTCCATTGGGAAGAAGCGTTGATGAGGCATTAAGAATGGTAGATGCATTACAATATTTTGAAGAGAATGGTGAAGTTTGTCCTGCGAACTGGCAAAAAGGTGATGAAGCAATAAAAGAATCACACGAGGGTATCGCGAACTACTTGTCAAAAAAATAAAAGCCTCACCTAACCTCTCCAAAGGAGAGGGACAAAAGGGAGTACAATAATTTATTATTATAAAGGCGTCCTGAGCTAGTCTAAGGACGCCTTTATATTTTTTTCTCCATAAGGTAATGCTGTATCTCATCCCACATTAAAAAAGATTTTTCTTTCACAACAAAACCATTGCGTTTATAAAAATTCACAGCAATATCTCTTGCTTGCAGAATGATAGAAGTGCAATTCCTTTTTTTAGCTACCTGTTCCAGATATCGTAATATTCTGTCGCCATATTTTTTCCCTCTCTCCTGCTCTGCCACTGCCATGTAACGCATCTGTGCTTCATCGGGTTTATTTAAATGCAATCGTCCAACCGCAACAGGAATATTATCATCATCGATCAGCATGGCATGAATCGAAGAGTCTTCCAATTCATCCTTTTCCGTTCCAACAGGTTTACCCCAAGGCTTCCTCAGGCATAGCCAACGCAAATGATAATATGATTCAAACTCCTGTTGTGTTTGAGGCTCGACAATTCTCATAAAAAAACTGGTTAATATTAGAACTTAGAACGAGTTCTTTTTCTACGATAGAACTTATAGTTCGCATTGAACGTGACAAACATATAAGCATCTTTATCCTTAGGGTCACCTCTTTGATCATCCATATCAGCAGCACCTTGTGGAAATGTATTACCTAAAGAAGGGTCTGCAAGGTATGCAGCAACATCGCCTCTTTCAGTTCTTATTCTGTTATTATCAAAATAATTACCACTCACATCATCAAGATAATCTGTTAATGTTTTTCTCATTCCAATATCCATACCTGCACTCCAACGTCTGTCAATTTTATATTTAACACCAATCCCCATTGGGAAAACTACTGTAAACCTGCTGTATTTCTTTTTTAGAGGATCTATCCCCTGGCCTTCTGTACCTAAAGGCTGCAAAGCCACCCATGCCCCTGCTTGATCCTTGCCTTTTGGATTGAAAAAAGAAACTCCAACGCCAAGAAATCCATATGCCTGAATATCATTTCTGCGAATACCCTTCGCATTTTTAATACGATAGAGGTGACCAGGCTGCTCTTTTGTAAAATAACCTTCAATTACACCACCGAGTTCGATAATAGGTGAACGGAAATTAAGATTGCGATTTTGCCTGAATATTTCTTTTGTAAGATTATCATTGCCATAAAGCATACCCATATTTAAAGTCCCCTTCAAAGCAAAATAAGGTGAGTCTTTGTATCTCAACCCTACCCCTATTACAGGACGCGTAGCACGAAACTCAAGGTCCCTGAGTAAATTTGTTCCAATTCTATCTGCACCTCCAAGATCACCAAGAAAGTTAGTCGCACCGGCACTGTAAATTATTTCATAACGATAACGGGTACGACGTCTTGTAGTAAATGCTGCTTCACGAGCCTCGGCCATATCGACCAAAAAAACTGCAAAAAGAATAAAAAACAAAAAGAACCTTTTGTTCATATCGGATTAAGGGTATTCGTATGAATAGCCCCAAATTTACCATTTTTTCTAAGACTAAAAAAAATAATTTTACCTAAATTAATCAACAAAAACATCAAAAACAGCAGTTTTTACCCTCTTTCCACCTTTATTATCTTTCAGAATAAGCTTGTGTGTATTACGACCCTCAAAAACTTCTTTCAGATCCCTGCATATAGCAACCGGGATTTTTTGGGAATTAAACTTTTTTAAAATAATTTTTGAACTGTTTTTAGTGAAGTAATTGCTCAGCTTTTTGTGCAGAGCACTCCTGTTTTTAACCCTCAAACTATTTGTAGCAAACAATTTATCTCCTATTAATTTTTCCAATCCCGCAAGTTCACACATTCTATTGAACTGTTTGTCGTTACCAATTGCAAGCACAAGGTATTTTTTATCCTTTGTTACAAATGTTTCTCCATACGGGGCAATGTTTGGATGAAGTGATCCTATACGCTTAGGCAGATAATTTGCCATAAGCCAATTTGAAGCCTGGTTCACCAAAGATGAAACGGCGGTATCAAAAAGGGAAACTGAGACATATGCACCTTTACCTGTTTTTTGTTTATTAAGCAGCGCGATCAATACCGCTACTTTTAACTGGTGTGCAGCCAATACATCAACAATTGCAAAAGGGATTTTCAGCGGGCCAGATTTCTCAGTGCCGTTCATTGACATGTAACCTGCCTCTGCCTGCAACACAAGATCAAAAGCATGGCGTTCATCTTTCTCACCATAACCGGTTATATTGGCCTGAATAATTTTTGGATTATTTTTTTTTAATGTTTGATAATCAATCCCCAATTTTTTCTGGCCGTTTTTTGTGTGATTGGTAATTACAATATCCGCTTCTTTTATAAAACGGTATAATTTAGTTGAATCCTTTTTATTTTTCAGATTAAGAAAAACAGATTTTTTTTTCCAGTTCACAGAAGCATAATATGCCGAAATACTAGGTTTATCATTTTTTTCAGAGGGCAATTTCCATTGACGGGTAACATCACCACCGGTAAGCTTGTTCTCTACCTTTATAACTGTTGCTCCAAGCTCCGCGAAGAACATACCAACAGACGGACCGGCAAGGACGCTTGCCAGTTCAACAACTTTTAATCCCTTAAAAATATTTTTCTGAGAAGGCATTTAAGGATGGTCGTAATCCACCACCACAACAGGAGTTAAAGGATGTGATTGGCAGGTTAATATATAACCATCCTCTACCTCATCATCGGTAAGGGCATAATTCATATCCATTTTCACTTTCCCTTCAATGATCTTTGCCTTACATGTACAACAAACTGCTCCCTTACATGCATAAGGTGCATCTGCACCCGCATTAATAGCACCATCAAGTATGGAATCACCATTTGTATTCAATTCAAAAGAGGTTTCAACACCGTCAATAGTCACGGTGATCTGGCTTGTTATATCTTCGCCCGCATTTCCAGTTTGTTTAGGCGCCTCTAAAGAGGCTGTGAAATATTCGATATGAACTTTTTTACTGTCAACTTTTAAATCAGACAACACTGCTTTAACATTATCCATCATTGGCGTTGGGCCGCACACAAAAAATTCATTGTCGCCATTCAGGATTATGTGCTTTGCGACAAGAGCTTTTACTTTTTCTTTATCGAGTCTTCCCTTATACAATTCATCAACACCTTGTGAAGGGTTTTCAAGAATGTGGATCACATTTAATTTATTTGCTGATGAGCCCACATGATTTTCCAACTCAGTTTTAAAAATTGTACTTTTTTCGTCCCTGTTACCATACAAAAGAGTGATCTTACTATTCGGTTCCTTGGCAAGAACAGTTTTTATAATGGAGAGCATTGGAGTTATTCCGCTGCCACCGGCAAATAAAATATAATGTTTTGTGTGTGCTGAATTTATTGGCGAATGAAAATTACCCATTGGGGTCATTACTTCCAGCTCATCCCCATTTTTTACATTTTCATTGAGCCATTTTGAACCTCTTCCATCAGAAGTTTTTTTCACTGCTACCCTCAGTTCTGTATCAGCAACCGGACTGCTGCAAATAGAATATGATCTCCTTATTTCACCGCCTACATCAAGTTTAAAAGTGATGTACTGGCCCTGTACATAGGTATACTCACTTTTTAAAGAGGATGGTATATCAAAAGCAATAGAAACACAGTCATCAGTTTCCTTACGTACATCGCTCACTTTTAACTTATGAAATTTGGCCATACAGTTTAATCAATTACTCTGCAAAAATATAATTTAAACTTTACTCTTCCATAAATTTTTTAATCGCATTTGAAACCAGCAATACATCAATTTGTTCGATTGGATGAGGAGTATTTGAAAAAACCGTCAAAGAACCCTTTTTTAATTTTTTATACACATTGATTGTTTCTTCATGTGACACCATTTTATCACTGTCACCAATAGAGACCATTACTTCGTTTGTTATATCGGCATAATCTGATTCTTTCAACGGATTCTCCCTCCCCATTGCTTTCATCATGCTTGCAGTACTCTCCAATATAATTTTCCAATCAGCTGGATCATGACACTGTTTTAATGCTTGGGCAAAAGCAGGCAATTTTTCTTCTATCCTTTCGGGAAATGAGCATTTTGGATTCCTTTTCTGCCCCTACTTCATTCCATTCAAATTTTGCAGCGAGGGTAAATATTTTACCGATTCTATCAGGATAGTTTTTTGCCAGGTACAATGCTACATAACCTCCCATACTATAACCAAAAATATCTATTTTCTTTATCGACAATAAATCCATCCATCTCAACACATCGTTCGCAAAAAGTTTTATACTGAATGGCTCCTGAGGTAATGCTCCGCCTCCGTGTCCTGAAAAATTTAACCGGTGTATGTCAAATTTATCTCCCAGTTTTTCTGCAATAGGGATCAATTGATCCGCTGAGCCTATTGCACCATGAAGAAGCAGCAATTTTTTCATTTTTTAATGTTTTTAATAAAATGAAAACCTCTGACCTTATATCCTTCCCTGAAATAAAAACGGTGAGCGGCAGAATTTTCTACATATGCGTCGAGCATGGCTGTTTCACAATTTTCTTCTTTTGCTTTTACAATTATCCAATCACAAATTAATTTACCAACTCCGGATGACCTGTATTCTTCAGCGACAACGAGATTATCTATCTCCACATATTTGCCCGAATATATTTTAGTGTTTATCCAAAAACCCGAGAGGCCAATGCATTTTTTACCAATGAAAGCGCAAGTCATTCTGTAATTATTAGCACACATAACTTTCAACAATTCTGTATATCTTTTTTTTGTAAGTGTTGGGGTTAGTTGTTTTACCAGCGGAAACAGCGAATTCATTTCTTCGAGGGAAATTGCTTCACGTATAATAATTTCGGGAGCAGACACGAGTGCCTAATAATTAAGAAGGTCTTTCATCACAACAGCTACTTTATCTGCATTTGGAAGCATAGCAGCCTCCAATATTGAATTCAATGGAATAGCTGGTAAATTTTCCGAACCAATAAGTTTCACAGGAGCATCCAGGTTCTCAAAACATTTTTCAGAAATTCTTCCGGCCAATGCCTGCGCGAAACTGTTGTTATAAGGCTCCTCTGTAAGTACAATACATTTGCCATGTTTTTTTACAGAAGCCATTATTGCAGGCTCATCAATCGGATTTAAGGTTCTCAGGTCAATAATCTCAATTTGCCCTGCAAAATTTTTCGAAGCATTTTTAGCCCAGTACACTCCCATACCATAAGTAATAACGGTGAGAGTCGGCTTATCTTTTGATGCTTCAGCAGATTGTACCGTGCGCGCCTTACCAAACGGAATAATATAATTTTCATCAGGCTCAATTGTCCTTGCGTCTTCTGTTCCTTTTATTTTTGACCAATACAATCCTTTATGCTCAAGCATAATAACCGGATTAGGATCATAATATGCTGCCTTCATCAACCCTTTCAAATCCGCACCGGTAGAAGGATACGCCACTTTAATTCCTTTTATGTTGCAAAGAATACTTTCCACACTTGATGAATGATAAGGTCCGCCACTTCCATAAGCGCCAATTGGCACACGCAATATCATACTCACCGGCCATTTTCCATTTGACAAAAAACAAGAGCGACTTACCTCTGTAAAAAGCTGATTTAATCCCGGCCATATATAATCTGCGAATTGAACTTCAACAATTGGCTTTAATCCAACTGCCGACATACCAACCGTACTACCGACTATAAATGCTTCCTGTATTGGAGTATTAAACACCCTGTCGTCACCAAATTTTTGTGCAAGCGTTGCTGCCTCACGAAATACACCACCTAATCTTTTTCCAACATCCTGTCCGTATAACAAACACTCTTTATGCTTATACATTAACTCCTGGATAGCAAACAATGCACTATCCACCATTACTGTTGCCTCTTTTCCTTTAGGTGCCCTCTCTCCTTTTTCTTCAGTAACGGGAGTTGGAACAAAATCATGATTAAAAAGATCTTCCGGTTTTGGATCCTCTGCTTTTAATGCTTTGGCATAATCATCAGCAACTTTTTTTGTTGCCTTCTCCTCTATTTTTGATAATTCATAATTCTCAAAACCAGCAACTAACAATTGATTTTTTAAACGAGGCAATGGATCTCTCTTCGCTGCTTCTATCAAATCATCGCGATACCATTCTTTTCTCACGCCCGATGTATGATGATTCAACAACGGCACATGTGCATGCACCATCATTGGTCTTCTTTCTTTTCTTATTATGGAGATAACTTCACTTATCGTTTCAAAAGATTTTACAAAATCACTTCCATCAATTGTGCGTGTCTCTAATCCTTTAAATCCTTTGGCATATTCTGTTGCATCCATTGCACGTATCTCCTTTGCATTGGCAGATATATCCCATTCATTATCCTGTACAAGGTATAATATTGGCAGTTTTTTAAGTACCGCCATCTGGAAAGCTTCAGCGACTTCACCTTCGGTAATTGATGCATCACCTAATGAACAAACAGCAATTGCTTTTTCATCACCGGTATTTTCTGCTATACCTAATTTTTCTTTGTATAGTATACCCATTGCAATACCGGTAGTTGGTATGGCCTGCATTCCGGTTGCCGAACTTTGGTGTGGGATCTTAGGCATATCGTCTCTCCGCAAACTTGGATGACTGTAATATGTTCTTCCACCTGAAAACGGATCATCGCGCTTGGCCAGCAATTGTAACATCAATTCATAAGGCTGCATTCCAATACCTAATAAAATACTTTCATCACGATAATATGGAGAAAGGTAATCTTGTGGTTTTAACTGTAAACCCAATGCCAACTGAATTGCTTCATGCCCACGTGATGTGGCATGAACATATTTGGCTGTAACATCTTTATTCTGCTCATATAAATCGGTCATTGCCTTAGCAGTGCACATCAATTCATATGCTTTCGCAAGAATTTCTTTAGAAACAGAAAAATTTATATTCCCTTTTTTGGTTTCGGGCATCGGTATTGACATAATCAAAAATTAACCGAACTAAATATAAGTATTAAATAGATAAATAAGAACGCAATTAGACCAATCTTATCAAAAGAAAGACAATTTGAACATGAAGCTATATAAAACCAAAAGGGAGATACATAAAAATGTATCTCCCTTCGGCCTATGAAATATATAAGTATTATTTTTTTAGAGTCCCATTGTATTCATCATCCACTTTTCCATCACCTTCCCAATCAACAAGACCATTTAATGTTGCCACGTTATCCTTGATGCCAATATGATACTGGAAGAAAATAGCGTCAGGTTGTTTCTGATTCATAAAAATGGTGTCATTAAGTACGTACCAGGTTCCTGAAGAAACTGACACGGTTGAATCAGCAATACTCCCATCAGCCAATTTATAAGTTCCATCCTCCGAAAAAACAGTTTTCATTGGCTTGGTTTTTAACACCCTTTCCCAGTTTGTCTCATCTACATCTATATAACCAGTAGAATCACTGTTAAGCGCGGTATTTATTTTTACTTTTAAAGAGGTATTACGCCATTCTCCAATAATTTGCTTATCCAAAGGAGTTGTTACAGCAGTTGTATCAGTTCCAGATTCTGTCGGATTAGAAGAATTGTTAGAACATGAATAAATCATGGTTAAGGTTAATACTCCAAATAGTATTTTTTTCATACGGTTACAGTTTAATACACTCCAAAATTAATTTTTTTTCTCAATGGACGAAAATTTATCTTGCCCCAGCCTTAAATTTGCTTATCGAATTCCTTGTAAACTCTGACAGCACTAAGGTTCCGCTCATTTTTGCCCTTTCTAACAAAAGGATGTCCCAATGGTCTGTTCCTTCCCAAAACACCTTTTTAAGGGCTTTCATAGCCTCGGGATTAGACTCCGCTAATTTTGAGGCCAACTTAGCAACTCCATCATCCAATAATTCAATGGATGAAAATAGTTCAGCATAAATTCCTTTTTCCCTTGCCCATAAAGCAGTTTGCCATTCGGTTGCATTAATGGTCATCTGGCAAAAAGCTGATTTACCTACTTTTCTTTCTACCGCAGGACCAACAACAAATGGTCCTATACCAACAGCTAATTCACTTAGTTTTACTGAAGCTGCCTCTGTTGCTAATGTATAATCGGCTGAGCAGGCAATTCCAACACCGCCTCCAACAGCTTTCCCCTGAACCCTTGCAATAACAAACTTAGGAGCCTTACGAATGGCATTAATTACCATGGCAAAACCAGAGAAAAAAGTTTTCCCTGTCTCCACATCATTGATGGAAACTAGTTCATCAAAGCTAGCTCCTGCACAAAATGATTTTTCGCCCTGGCTTTTTAGCACGATCACCTTTGCGTCAGGATTTTGTCCCACGATTGTAATCTCCTCAGCCAATTTTCTTAGCAAGGCACCGGGCATTGAATTACTTTGAGGATGAAAAAAAGTAACGGTACCAATACCATTAGCGATCACTGATTCTACTTTACCTTCCATTATAAAAATATTTATCTTAAATTATTAAATCAAATTTTTATTCCAACCACTAAAATATCATCTACCTGTTCAAGGCCACCTTTCCATTGTTCCAATATTTCATCCAAAACTTCTTCTTGTTTTTTCATGTGCAATTCATGATTCTTTAGCAATAACTCTTGAAGTTGCTTGTATTTAAACTTTTTCCCTCTTGGACCACCAAACTGATCAGCGTATCCATCAGTGCAAATGTACAACACGTCATCTTTTTGCATCTCTATTTCAAAAAGACGAAAACCTTGTGATCGCTCACCTTTACCAACTGGTATCCTGTCCGCTCCTAATTCAATAAGTTCCTTGTTTCGTACAAGTGAAGGGGAGTTATAAGCAGCTGCATAACTTATTTTATTCCCTTCAATACAAATCAATGTTCCATCCATTCCATCCTTCTGATCCTCTTTTGAAATATTCTCTATTAGTTTATCTCTCACGTAATTGAACACTTCATTCGGTGCAGAAATATTTTTTTCCATTATGGCCTCATTCAAAAAAGAAGTATTTAACAAGCTCATAAATGCGCCGGGAACACCATGTCCTGTACTGTCACAGACTGCCATGTAAAACCGGTTATCCTTTTTCGTCGCCCAATAAAAATCTCCACTCACAATATCCTTAGGCTTAAACAAAATAAAATGTTCAGCAAGATTATTATTTAACAATTCATCATTGGCAAGAAGTGTATACTGTATCTTCTTTGCATATTGTATACTATCAGTTATTTCTTTATTTTTTTCTTCGATTAGATCGTATGCTAATTTTAACTCAACATTTCTGAGTTTTTCGATCTCCGCTTCTTTTTCAGCTTTTTCCGTTGCTGTCCTTTTTTGCAGCTCATTTATTTTATTATTTGCAACTTCACCAACCACTTCAGATTTCAACTTATCATATAGTTCGAAATGCTCTAAAGCCTTCCATGGCTCATTGGTCTTGCGATACAGTTGATAGAACATAAAGTGTGTCCGGTAAAGCTTCGACCTATTGTTAATTTTTTCACAAACAACTTTAGCTTCATTAAGATACTTTTCGGCTTCAGGATAATTTTTAATCAACAAAAGCAATTCAGCTATCTCATTTAATGTAGTCGAAATGCCTTGGTAATAATTAAGCTCTTTACGTATGTGCAAAGCTTGTTTAAAAAAACCAAGCGCCTTTTCGTACTCTTCTTTCTTTTTAGAAATCAAGCCAAGATCATTCAATGAGCGTGACTGAGCTGAAAGAATTTCATTATCAGTGTAATATTTTAAAGAACGATGTAAAAGCTTTTCGGCCTCTACTAAATCACCTCTTTGTATGTAAACAGAAGATAGGCCAGTTTCACTTCTCGCAAATCCATAATCATTGTTCTTTTGATGGAAATTTTCAGCAGCTATTTTGTAATATTTTTCAGAATTATCGAGATCTTTCAGATCAAAAAATAAAACACCAAGGGTATATTCACCCCAAAACCTATCTTTACTTTGAGAGTTTTCGGCAAATTTAATGCAGTCATAGGCGTACTGAAACGCTTTTTCATAATTACCACGATGCGATTGACTAAAGGCGAGAAAATTATATACAGGTACTTTAACGTTGGGATCTTTTACTTCGGGGAGCATTTTTAAAACCCGATCAAACTCCTCCTGCCCCTTTTGAGAATTTCCTCTTTCAAAAAAAATAAAAGCAAGCATATACCTTAACAGGACCTCAGCATCATTATCACCAGCATGCGTTACCAAGCCAAGTTCCTTTTCAAGAATTTCGTTAAGAAGCAGAAAGTTACTATCATAATACAGATTGAAAAAATCATGAATAAGAATCACCCTTTCCTTAAAAATTTTTTCGGAATTATATTTCTGCAAAAATTTTTCGAGCGACTTACTCACGTCTTTCTTATTGATTTTTCAATTTTACCATAGTAAGAATAGTCGCGATACCAACAGTATCACCCATTGATACATCAACGCCATATTTCTCTCTCATTTCGGGAGTACTGGCGTCATAAATATCCACCACCCATTTTACAATCCCTACCTTTACTTCTTTTCCATCAGCTGCTGCGAGCGGTTTATCGTTTTCAATTTTTTCTTTGCAGGTAAACCGTACGCCAATTGTCATTCCCGGATAAATCGGTTTGGTAAAACGACATTCGTCAATGCCGTAGTTCAGCAATACGGGACCTTTTGGAGGATCAACAAATAAACCTGCAGCGCGTGATAAAATAAAATATCCATGAGCAACAGTGCGCTTAAAAATTGTTCCCTCTAATGAATTTGGTTCAAGGTGGGCGTAAAATTTATCGCCGCTCAGATTAGCGAAATTTACAATATCATCTTCTGTTACTGTATGCGTTGGAGTAATTAATGTTTCACCAACACTCAGGTCTTCATAGTACTGACGGAAAGGATGAATTCCCTTATTAATATATTTTGCACCGTATTGATACTGATTGGTAATATTGGTTAATGTAGTTGGTGAACCTTGTATCGCAGTGCGTTGCAAATAATGGAACACTCCACGCTTGCCGCCCATCTCTTCTCCTCCACCTGCACGACCCGGCCCTCCGTGTACCAGCATTGGCATTGGTGATCCATGACCTGTACTTTCTTTCGCACAATCTTTATTCAACACCAAAATACGTCCGTGCATACTCGCGGCACCTAACACATAATGTTTCGCAACTTTATCCTCAGCTGTAACAATAGAACTTACCAATGAGCCTTTACCCATTTTTGCCAACTCAATTGCATCATCCATATTTTTATATGGCATAATTGTACTCACCGGACCAAAAGCCTCAATGTTATGACAATCGGTATTCTTAAACGGATTTTCATTCAGAAAAATGATCGGAGGCATAAATGCTCCTTTATTTTTATCAGCACCGGTTACTTCAAATTTTTCGAAATCACCAATGATAATTTTTTGTGTTTTGGAAAGCAGTTCAACTTTTTCTTTTACTTCTTTTAATTGAGAAAGGCCTGCAAGTGATCCCATTCTTACACCTTCTACATTTGGATCACCTATAACAGTCTGAGCTAATCTTTTTCCTAATGCCACACGCACTTCTTCTACCCTGTTATCCGGAACAATTATTCTGCGAACAGCAGTACATTTTTGTCCGGCTTTAGTTGTAATCTCACGTTGAACTTCTTTAATAAAAATATCAAACTCAGCTGAATCCGGTTGAACATCTAAACCAAGCACACAGCAATTCAATGAATCAGCTTCCATGTTAAACGGCACAGCTTCTTCTAAAATACGAGGATGGCTCTTTAACATTTTTCCCGTTGATGCTGATCCGGTAAACGTTACCACATCCTGCATAGTAACATGATCCAGCAAACCGTTTGCCGAACCGCATATTAACTGTAATGCGCCTTCAGGTAAAATACCTGATGCAATAATTTCTTTCACAACAGCTTCGGTAAGGAATGATGTAAGTGCCGCGGGTTTTACAATCGCAGGAACCCCTGCAAACCAGTTAACAGCAACCTTTTCCAGCATTCCCCAAACAGGAAAGTTAAACGCGTTGATATGAATGGCAACACCTTCCTTAGGGACACAAATATGATGGCCGATAAAAGTTCCATTCTTGGAAAGCTTTGCTACATCACCTTCCACACAAAAAGATTCGTCAGGAAATTGCTTACGTAAACTAGCATTAGCAAATAAATTACCAATACCGCCTTCAATATCAACCCAGCTATCGATACGTGTTGCCCCCGTGGCCCAGCTTATTTTATAGAATAATTCCTTCTTCTCCAACAAATGCATTGCAAGCGCCTTTAACATTCTCCCTCTCTCATGAAAGGTCATTTTACGGAGTTTTGGTCCGCCCACTTTTCGTGCATACTCACACATCTGTGCAAAGTCAATGCCTTTACTAGATGCCAAAGCATAAGGATCGCCTGTAATTGCATTGAACAATGTTTGCCCTTCCCCTTCACCTGCTATCCATTTTCCCATGGCATAATTCTGAAGTTTTGCCACTGTAGTTTTATCTTTTGTTATTGTCGACATATCTGAAAAAATTAATTCTTATTTCTTTACTAAAAGTAACAAAAAAGGAGGAATAACATTGGCATATTATTTAGTTTGAATTTTCTTTCTTTACTTTTTTGCTTGGACCAAAAAAGTAACAAAAAAGTCAAGACAAAACGATTGCTCCACACTGGCAACACGGCATCGCGTTTTGTCTGGGCATACGCTCTCAATTCAATATTCTTATTGGTCCAATTAATAAATTATTATGGGGTGTGTTAGCCCAAAAATCCGCCGTGCTCGGGTCAGCTGGCGGGCCTACGGATCGGATTTTTTTGATTTCTTTTGTTACTTTTCTTCATCAAGGAAGAAAAGTAAAGAAAAAACACTATTCCTAATTTTATACTTCACCACTTGCTTTCTATACCCAATTAACCTATTTTTAATATGCAACACTCGAACCAACCCTTATGGATAAATTGGCAGAATAAAAATTAGGGGTTGCGTGAATAAACTATTTATAACACTGACAATGCTCGGCAGACAAAAGCATCATGAAAAAACAAATAGTATTTCTTCTCTTAATTGCTTTTGTTTTGACAAATTGCAAATCAGGTACTCCAGATAGACTTCCGAACATCCCAGAAAAAGCATTTTGGGCAGGTGAAGATACTATTGGACATTGGTTCTTGGTTGACAGCATAAATAAAACTTCAAGGACGGTTCATTTTAAAATCTATAATGACCAAAATGGCAAGCTTGTATCTGATAAGAAATTTAAATTACATTGCTATTTATGTGAAGACCAAATTGACTTGGACAACTTAAAAAATGAAATCAGATATTACGATGAAGTCCCATACAACTATGAGAATTATATAGTGCTAAAAGCAATTGATTCGGACGGGAAAAACGGCCATTTTAAATAATGTAAGTGAACTTGTAACAAGACGTATTTTGTGTACATTCCCAATCGCTACAATAGCACATTGGGCATAACGAGCTGACAGTTATCCGCCCAACCATTTTTAATGCCACCGTGCTCAAGCCCAAACCTTAAATCATGAAATATATGATAATAGCAATTTTTAGATTGTATTTATTACACGAACGGTAAATGAATATTAACCACCTTTAATTACATTTGCAGCCTATTATTATAAATATGAAAAAAATAATTGCTCCATTACTTTGCATCGCTATGCTGTCTGCATGTAACAACGATAAAAAAACTGAACAAACGGAAACCGTGAACTTAGATTCAAAATTTGAAAACTATAAAAATACCTTCATAGAAGAAATATGGAGATTGAACCCGGGCTGGGCCACCGGATCGGGATATCACAAGTTTGATAGTATACTTGAAATACCCAATGCAGAATTAAGAGCCGCAAAGTTGCAAGCTTTCTCCATTATCATGGATAGCATCAAAAGTTATGACGAAAATAAATTAAACTCATCCAACAAAATTTCCCTTTGGATGATGCGCGACCAGGTAGATGCATCCATGTGGTATATAAATATGTTTAAAGGACATGAGTGGGATGCGGCCAACTATAATGTGGGAGGCAGTTTCGCTGATATTTTAAATGGAACTTATGATAAGCTAGAGAACAGATTACATTCCATAAATCTGAAATTAAATGGCGTTGCCGACTATTATAAAGCAGCAAGGGAGAGTATGAAGAATCCTACATTGGAGCATGTGGAACTTTCCATTATCCAGAATAACGGATCCATTTCTATCTTCAAAGAATCGATCATTGATTCAGTGAAAAAATCTTCATTAAGCGAAGAAGAAAAAAAGGAAATTACGACAAAATCAGAAGCCGCAAAAGCTGCAATTGAAGCACATATTGAATGGCTTAATGAATTAAAAAAAGCCATCACACCTGAAACAGCAAGAAGTTTCCGTATTGGGAAAGAACTATATGACCAGAAATTTAAACACGATATACAATCACGTTACACGGCAGAAGAAATATATAACAGGGCGTTAAAAAGAAAAACTGAACTGCATAGCGAGATGGGTAAATTAAGTGCACAGCTTTGGAAAAAATATTTTAAAGACAAGCCCGCTCCTGCCGATACACTGGCCATGATACGTATAATGATAGATGAATTGTCAGGCCAGCATGTTCATCGTGATGCTTTATTAAGCTCTATTGACAAACAAATACCAGAGCTTGTTAAATTCATCAACGATAAAAATCTGATCTATATTGATCCTTCTAAACCTTTAGTAGTAAGAAAAACTCCTGATTATATGGAAGGCGGAGGCGCTGGAGCTTCTATCAATGCGCCTGGTCCTTACGAGAAAAATGCGAACACGTATTACAACGTATCCTTACTTACCAATTACTCTGAGAAAGATGCCGAGAGTTATTTGCGCGAATACAACAAGTACATTTTGCAGATATTAAATATTCACGAAGCTATCCCTGGACATTATACACAACTGGTTTACAGCAATAACTCACCCGATATGATCAAAAGTATTTTTGGCAACGGGGCAATGGTTGAAGGCTGGGCAGTTTATGGCGAAAGAATGATGTTGGAAAATGGTTATGGAAACAATGAACCAGAAATGTGGCTAATGTATTATAAATGGCATTTACGTTCTGTATGCAATACTATATTAGATTACAGCGTGCACAAATTAGACATGAGTAAAGAAGATGCAATTGCTTTGCTAACCAAAGAAGCTTTCCAGCAAGAAAAAGAAGCGACCAACAAATGGCGCAGGGCTTCTTTAACACAAGTACAATTGTGTTGCTACTTTACGGGCTTTTCTGAAATTTATGACCTGCGTGAAGAAATAAAAAAGATTGAAGGCGATAAATTTGATCTTAAGAAGTTCCATGAAAAATTCCTGAGCTATGGAAGCGCTCCTGTGAAATACATCAGGCAACTGATGCTGGAAGACTTGAAAAAATAGTTTCGCGTTTAAGTTAAAAGTTGGGGGTGTTTCTGTTAGTTCGAGTCTGTCGAGAACAACATAATATTACACTACAAGGACAATGCTAATCTTTTATTTCGAAGAGATAATTTTATTCCAGAAATAGGATGTACTTAATCCGTGGCTTCTATCGGTATAATATATTTTATGGCCGAGATCATCACCTGTAATTTTTTTTCCTTTGTAATCATCGCCTAAAAAACGGATATCAATTTTTTTACTCTTTAACAATTTCAAAAGATTCTCTTCCGAAGAATAGGTCAACACTTCATCCACCAGTTTACAGTTTTCCATGATCAGCTTACGGTGTTCAATAGAATACAAAGGTTTTCTTTTGCCGGGATTAATTTTTTCAGAAAGATGCTCGGCAGTATTGAGCGCTACAATTAAATAATCACAGTGCTGTTTACATTCCTGCAACATGAAGACATGTCCCGCATGGAACAAATCAAAAACACCGCATGCAAAGCCAACCACCATTAGTTTTTAATTTTACTTTAAAGGTTCAAACCATTTTAATGAAAAGTAGAACCATCACTTTTATTTTTTTATTTTACTTGCCAGTGCTGGTTTCAGATTTAACGTAATCTTCTAATTTATGATCAGGTTTCCATTTTAACACAGAGGTCGCTTTTGTAATATCAGCAAAAGTTATTTCGGCTTCCCCTTCCCTCTTTGTAATAAAATCATATTTATCGCTTATCATTTTAGCAAGTTCCAAAACGCTAAGTGTACTTCCGTAACCAACATTAAAATACGAGTTTAATTTTTCAGGATGGACTGCAGCCATGTAATTTGCTTTTGCAATATCATACACATGAACAAAATCACGCTTTTGAGCGCCATCACCAGTAACCAATAATTTTTGTCCGGCTTTAAATTTATTTAAAAAAATCCCTACTACACTTGAGTATGCGTTGAATGCGTTAGCCGGGTTAAATGAACGCGGACCATAAGGGTTAAAATAACGAAGCGTTACATAATTCAATGGATAACGTGTTGCAATGAGTTCTAAATATTTTTCAAATTCATATTTCTGAAAAGCATAAGGACTCAGACAATCAATTTTTTCCGTTTCAGGTGTAGGGATCTGTATCGGCGTTCCGTATACTGCACTGGACCCGCTGTACACCAATTTAGGATAATGATTTTCCTTTATCATTAACTCCAGTAAATACACAGAAACATTCAGATTAGCTTCAATGTGTACATTGATCAATTCAAAGCTCGGTTGTATCCTCGGCAAGGCGGCCAAATGAAAAACACATTGATAAGGCTTTAGTGAGGTGATGCTTTTAACATCATTTTCCACAAATGAAAAACGCTTATTACCAATGTGATGTTGGATATTATTTTTATTACCTGTAGAGCAATTATCAATACCAACAATTTCCCAATTGGTATTTTTAATTAAATAATCAAGAAGGTTTGAGCCAATAAAGCCCGCAACTCCAGTAATTAGAACTTTATTGATCGTCATTGTTATTTACGTAACAAAACCAATTCGTCGAGAATAGAATGAAGCACAACCTGGTGGAAACATTCAGCAATACCGAAATTTTCAATAGGCAAATGAAAATTAATATTTCCTTTTTGCTTGAGCGGATTACCGGGCTTAAAACCAGTGAGCGTTATTACCTGTCCTCCAACTGATTTTGCCTGATCAACTGCATTAATAATATTCATCGAGTTGCCTGAACTACTAATCCCAACAAGTACATCATCTTTTTCAAAAAAGACTTTTAACCATTCGGCCATTGCCTTTTCATAACCATAATCATTGGCAAAACAAGTGATAAGTGCTGCATCTGAAAAAGAAAAAGTCTGGTAACGGCCAATTTTCGCAAAATCTTCCATCATGTGCGAACAAATGGAATTAGAACCTCCATTACCGATAAAAAATATTCTTTTTTTATTTTTCAGTAATTGAATTGACTTTTCCTGATGTTCCTGGAATTCTTTTCCCGTAAAATATGAGGAATAGAATTTATTATAGTCGTTTATTAGCATATCAAATATCCTTTGTATGATTCTTAACAAAGTTAACAATTTCCTCCTCAGTAAACGCAAAAGCCAATGGGTGCTTATTTCCCAGGGAATGCCTGAAACGCAGGGTATTGTTCATGCTTCCGATATCGGAAACGGTTTTACCACCGTTATAAATGATAAGAACCTTGCAGTTAAGATATTCACCCAGGTTGTTTACACCTGAATGCTGAGTAATAATAAGATTTGAGTTCGCTACCTTCTCGTATATTTTTGCGTTATCAGTTGAAACACATATCTCAACCTTATCAGAAGGCATAATATCCAATACCTGGGAAGGGTGCCCGGTTATATAAATTTTATCAAAGTAAGGTTTAATAAGTTCAATAAGCACTGGATAATCCCATTGCTTACCATTATTATGCGATTCCTTAGCCCCTTTACTCCTTGGAAAAATACAGCAGGCATTTTCCTGTTTTGTCATGTATACTTTTTTAAGATCGTATACATGAGTATGGCTATTCATTAACCAATTGCGGTGAATAAACCAATAATAATAGTCATCTCCGATATTCCAAAAAGGCAAGCCCGAGGACTTTGCCTCATTTTCGAATTTTTTAATTTCCTCCTGCACATCCTTGGGTGGGACGGTATTGTTGCTTTTAGGAGGGACTTCTGGAAAGAAATCTCTCAGTGGTCTGAAATCATGAATAATACTTTTTCCGGTTTCATCAACAAGCAAAGGTTTGTGCAATTCCATTCCACAGTAAATAATCTTAATTCCATCTTTATGTAAGTACATTAAGAACGGAGCGGTATGCGCAAGCATATGGCCGTACTCACCCTTAAAAGGTCCATAATAACATTTACCAAGCTGAATTGTTTTTTTTAAGCGTTGATTGGTCTTAAAATAACTCCAATAAATTTTTATCCAGAAAAGAACAAGCCTTATTCCTCTGATGTTGTTTTGCAAAGCAAAACTTTTATTATCAGAGAATAAGTACGGAAAGGTATAACCGTCGACTTCAGATTGATATTCTTTATCCTTATTCATACTTATTCGAATCTACTCCAAAATTTATCTATGTCCTTTATGAAATTTTCAGGTGTATGCACTTCCCTGGTAAGACGAATACTTTCCTTAGCCATTGGTTCATGTGATTCAGGATGATTAATATAATATTTTAATGCCTCAGCAAGTTCTTCTGCAGAATCACTGTTTAACAATAAGCCATTCTTCATATGATTAACGAAGTAACTTGTCTGACCAACATTGCGGGCAATAATTGCATTGCCTGCCGCCATGGCTTCGTTAATGGCCTGAGAAGGGAAATTTTCCAAATCCATAGTTGATACAAAACATTTAGATTCAACAAGGACTTCTGCCATATCGTTTGTAACACCTAAAAAAATATGGTCGTTCAAATCGTACTCCTGAATTTTTTTTTGAATCTCAGAAAGAAGAGGTCCTCCACCAAACATTTTAAATTGCCATAGCTTAAACAGATCATCTGGAATACTTTTTTTCAGAAGATAAATAGCCGCAATAAAAAGCAACGGTCGTTTTCTTTCTATCAGTCTCGAAGCATAAACAAATTGATTTTTCTTTTGTTTTGAAGAACCAAGACGATTGGAAATTGTCGAAAATCTTGTTTTTATAGTCTCAATGATTGGCTTACTTTTTATCCAACCATTTTTTTCAGCTTGTTCTTTGAAATGTTCATACCATGAATAAACTCCACTTATGCTAATATGGTCAAACAGAGGATTATATTTTTTCACATAATCATCATACCTGGGCATAATTTTGTTTGCCAATGTGTAGGAAAGTTCCGCGTCGACTATGTTAAGAATTATTTTGGGCCTAATGGACATGGGAGACTTTTCCAAAAACTTAAGCCTCGAAAAATAATGTCTCCCGTATGAAGCAACATGGACAATTTTTATATTATTATAAACACACTTGAATATAAAATCAATCCCCTCTATCTTATCTTTGAATCTATTATTTACATTTTTGAGAACGATGATCCTATCAGGGTATTTGATCTTATTAAGTTTTTTCAATACCTCCAAAGAACTCCTATCGGTAATGAGAAATAATTTATTTTTGGGTTTTTTTTGATCGTTATAAACATCAATAAAATCGGCGAAGAACCGTTCCGCACCTCCAACCGGTCCGGCATTAAAGCCCAACCCCAACAAGACAATTCCTATATTCACCTAAGTTGATCGATTAAAATAAAACTTAATTTATACTAAGGAATATATATCTATTTATTATCTCTTATTTTTTTTGCAGGGTTACCAACAACAACAGAATTATCTTCAACATCACGAATTACAACAGATCCCATTCCTATCAAACAATTATTTCCAATTTTTATTTTATTTAAAACAGAAACTCCAGGAGAAATCCATGTATCCTCGCCAATTTTTGAACTTCCACCAATAACTGTGTTCGCAATAATAAGGGATCTTTTTCCAACTACAACTCCGTGCGCAATGTGAACCAGGTTATCTACCTTAACATTTTCACATAAAATAGTGCTGCCTAATACTGCCCTGTCAATACAGGTATTATTTCCAACCTCCACACAATCCTCCAATACAACATTTCCTATATGAGGGATAAGTTCATAAACGGAATCTGTTCCTTTTGTATAACCAAAGCCAATACCCCCAATTGTATTATTAGCACCAATAACCACATTTTTACCAATGATTGTGTTTCTATAAATTATTGTATTATGACCTATCTGAGAATTATCACCAACATTACATCCTTCCTCCAATACTACACCATCACCAACAAACACGTTCTTACCCAATTTTACATTTTCATGAATTTTTGCAGTCGAAGAAATAAAATCTTTATAATGATCCTTATAAAAAAACAGTGTAAGTATTTCTTTAAAGGTATTTCTCGGCTGAGCACATATGATATAATTACAATCTTTATTAAGACTCACTTGAGAAATTTTTTCAGAACAAATAATAGTGCCATGCTGCATCCTCCCGAGAATATCAATATTCTTATCGCTGCACCAGCATAGGATATCGTTTCTTTCATTTGACTCGTTTAATTCGATAAGTTCAGAAACAAATACATCGTCGGACCCAATGTACTTCAGGTAATTTATCTTTGACAGTATTGTCTTTAAAGGGAGCATTTAGATATTTTTAAAGAATCCATCTTATAACTTCAAAAGTTTCAGCAAACTTTGTATTTATCTGAACTCCTCTCGTTCGAGCAAGTGATCTTAAAAACTCTTCATTTGCATAACTACGATGCATCTGTGATTTATATTCCTTAAGAGCCTCTACTTTAATATTTATATGTTCTTCTTCCAAATGCATAAATGCCGAGGTAGCAAAATTTAAATTATTCCAGGGCAACTCATAACATAAGATACTACAAAATTTAAATGCCCTTATACCTTCCTGAGCAATAGTATAATGATCCTGATGAAGATCATTGATAGAAGGCATAAAAATTATATCGGGATTTATATTTGTTCTAAGCTTTAGTAAGTCATCCAGAATATTTTGCCGTTTATAATTAAACGTCCTAACCTCGTATTCAAAAAGAAAAAGATTTTCAGGTTTTATACCCAATTTGGCAGTTGCTGCTTTTACCTCAGTAATTAATATATCAGAAGGAAATTCTTTTAGAACAGATTGCTGACAGGAAGAAAAAGCTGCATAATAAACCTCATTACCCAAACCAATTAATTTAGAAATTGTCCCACCACAACCAAACTCACCATCGTCTGTATGGGGTGCTAATACCAGAATACGCTTGTTGGTTATATTCATCATTAATTTTATTAAATACTAAAATACTAAAATAAAATCAGTTACTCTAAAAGGCCTTTTCCACCAAATCTAAAATTATTCTTTCATCATACTCAAAACTTAATTCATGTGCATACTTGTCCACATTTCTTTTATATTCATGGATTTTCTCTCTTGTTATTTGTTTTAAAGCATTTGCCATCGACAAAGCCGCATCATCTTCTACAACTACCCCTAAATTATACTTTTTTACATACGATTTCATTTCTACAGACGATGAAACAACAATTGCTAACCTGGCCTGCACAAAGTCAAAAAATTTATTTGGCAAACAATTAATATGGTTAAAATTTACCGCCTTCACATTATAAACGCCAATATCAAATTGATTTATAAAAGGTATGATTTCAGATTCTTCTACTGCATCCAGAAAAAAAACATTTGGATACGCCTTTGTCATTTCTTTTAATCTTTCATAATATTCCTTATGAACAACAGTAAGCATTAAGTATAATTCGAAATTACCAGGCAAATAATTCATCATTTGAATCATTTCTTCAATGCCCCTTGACTTAATAGATGCTCCGTGATGAATGAGTTTTATTTTTTCAGAACTGGAATATACCGGTAAAATCCTGGTATACTTTTTTGAATTTCTAATCACCACAGCATTTTTAAAACCGAATTCTTCCTCATATTTCTTTAATATTCCTTCTGATACAATAAAAGAATAATCTATTATACCTGACACTCTGCGCAGAACAATATCAATCTGTTTTTTTCTTTGGTTCCAATTTTCAAGATTCTCAAACTGCAATGGATAATACTCGTGCGCATTAAAAATCACTTTCACTCCAGGCTGCTTTTTCTTTAAATATTCCGCAATAATAAGACCACTCATATGGTGAGCAATGACAATATCCACGTTTAGACCGGCTAATTGCTTAATAATTTTGTGACTGGGGTAAACTTCATTAACTGATTGGTTTATTTTTTTTAAGTATGAAAAATAGATCACCCTATAAAAAAAGGAAATTAATTTTCTAAAAATTAAAGGGTATTGTTTATGAAAGCTCCATTTCTGAGGTTTATAATTGTAGTATTGAATATGCTTAACAGAAGGGTCCTTTATTATTTGCTTAGCTAATACATACGTTTCATATTTGTTTGCTAATAAATTATATACCGACCATAACCGAGGTGCGTTATTTATATTATCAATATTTATAAAAAGTATTTTTTTCATTAATTGGTTTATACCTAACTGTATATTTTACGAATTAACTCTTTCGTTGATTGAGAAAGGCTCGGATACTTTATAAATAATTCTTTATACGGTTGATTTTGCTCAGCACCTGAACGTTGCGAATAGTGTTCAACCGCTTTAAGCATGCAGGAGTAAAGTTCATTGGTATTTTGTGAATCGACTAGCAAGCCAATATCTTTATTTTGTAAAATATCAGTGTACGGTGGAATAGCAGGCCCGACCACCGGAGTTCCGCAAGCCAAAGATTCCAATAACGATTGCGGTAATCCATCTGACAAAGGGTACATTACAGTGCAGCTTGCTCTTCTGTATAAAGTCGCCATAGATACTGGATCTAAATTATCAATAAATTTAATTGAACTTTCAAGGTTTTCGACGTTAATAAATTCCACAATTTGATCCTTATAAATTTTATCAGGCAAATATTCTGTAATTATTAATAATAAGTGGGAATGTATTTTTTTTACTTGATTAAAAGCCTTAACAATTTCGAAAATCCTATAGAATGGACTCAATATACGTGGTGAAAAAAAAACAAAAACATCTTCTTCAATATACAATTCTGACAATTCAACATTTGAAGTAGTAGAATTAAAAATTGTATTATCAATACCCCAGGGGCACATAATTATTTTTGAGGCGGGTGCATTTAACCTAATTAACGCTTCCCGTAAATGCTCATTTTTTGCGATAATATGGCTCGAAAGGGAAATGATTCTTTTTGCATTTTTAATTGCATCCTCCTGCAATACTTCGCTACCCATGATATGCAGCAAAACCTTTGACCTAAGTAACTTACATATCCGGGTTATCGCATTTGTAACAGAATTCTTTGAAAAAAAACCTCCATGCAAAAAGACTAAAGAGGGAGAACCAAAAATAAGTTTAATATAAAATTTAAACCTTACCAGTTTACCATGTGGTAAGCTCACCAGTTTAATTCCAACAGCTCTTTTTCTCCAGTACTCCGTATTTAACACACCCGGTCTATCTGATAAAATTATTGTTTCATTAAAATATTCAGACAATGAAATGGTTCTACTTAAGAAATGGACACTTTTTGTGTTACCGAACGCGAAGAGTTTTTTCTGCCGAATAGGTTTCATCTCCTTCCGAATAGAATATTGAGTAAAATATCAAGACTCAATTTGTTATACTTTTCTAATTGTATAATATTGGTCGCTTTTAACAATTTCATAATTATCTAACTGAAACTGGTTAAGATTTCGGTCATTGGATTTATAAATAATATGCGTTACACCAAAACTACTAATTAACATAGATATATTATTAGAAACATAAGGTGCTTTACCATAGAACTTGTCATAATAATCCTTTTTTACTTCACCAGGTTGGTGTCTCACAACCTTAGATGTTGACCTGGCAGCGAATTCATTGGCCAGATGCCTGGTAAGCGCTAAAACAACATTATTCTTGCTTAAGTTCAATGGCTTCAAAAAATCAGTTAATGTATCGGAATCAGGCAACAATTTAAACTCCTTCTTTCTTATGCTATTTAATAGCATAATGGAAATGAACATTATGATTAAGAACAAATCTAAAAAAATAAATTTATTGTTAACTGTGAAAAACAATTTAGTAATTTGAAAAGGAATAAAATAGTAAAGTCCATACTCGATATATCTAAATCCTTCCCCGATGAAATTAAAATAACTTGTAGAAGTTATTATATAAAGTAATATTATAACGATTGAGAATATACCTGCAACACCATGACCTGAATGTATTCCTAAATAAATATACAGACCAAGTAAGATTAACAGCTCCGGATAAAAAAGTATTGCACGGATAGGTTCCTGAGCTTTATATGTATAAATAAGATCTTTAAACCGGAATCTCCTTACCAGGTGGATAAAATGTCTGAGTTCTACAAAACTTGAAAGTTCAATTTTTTTATTCCTAATTTTTCTAATAACATTTAACGGATATAATAATCCTTCCTTAAAGCTTACTATAAAAAATTTTCCACGAATTAAAATACAAAGTAAATAGGCTGACAATAAAATTACAAGTGGCTTATATGACAGCAAAGAAATTGAGATTAATATAAATGCTAATAAAACAACCTGCCTGGCAAATTTAGAAGACAATAAAGCAACGACTACTGAAAATAAGGCGACAACATAGGAAAGTGGATTATTATACATAATTATTCCGTAGAGAGATAGGAGACTCAATGCACTTGCAGCTTTGCCTAAAAACCTTTCAGAAAACGTGAGATAATTGATGGTTGACCCTAAATATATAAGATTAGAAGGTTGAATTATAAAGAATAGATTAATAAAAAACAAGAATGTACCCCTGGTAATTTCAGTACCAACCGAAAAATGGGAGAACAAAACCAGAGAGTAAAAATTAAAAATAAGAGAAAAAATAAAAAACAAAAACAAATTCGGAACATATGGATACCTGAAAATAAATTTTTCAGAGAAAATACAGCAAATTTTATGAAACAAATCGGGATATATGTATTTATCACCGATTAAAAACTGGCTTACCGTTTTTGATTTAAGATTTTGCTTTAACTGCTTAAAAAGAGAAAAGTGCAGCCCGGAATCTCCTGAAAATCCACGTAAAAACCACTTTCTATGAATGTAAATTATGAAAAAACGAAGCATAAGTAATGCAAGAGAAAATAATAAAGAATAAAAAACACTTTGGATCATTTCACAGAACTAAATTTTTGATGCAAACATTTCCTGTAATTATCCTTCCTTTCTTTTCTATAGTTTCTTTCCGCTGTTACAAAGTTTTCTTTCCGGTTTTCCTCATTTAATCTATTGAACATTTCAATTTCAGAAACGGAAAAAGGAGTAGGTTCATTTTCTAAAAATGTTTTGTTTTTTAATTCATATCCTAACCTATCCATATTTTTATAACAAACGCGCTCAATTATTTCAATCTGCTCAACACTAAGTAATTTCTCAAATTTATTGAAATTATTAGTCATCACCGGCTTGGCAAGATTATTCCAGGCTTTATGCATAGTAGAACTTTTTTTCGCTTCTCTGGATTTATATGATTCCAGCATTTTTTCTTCAAAATTCAGCCCTAAGAAATTACATATTTGATGAAGCAGGTCCGGAGTATTTTGCACCAGATTTTCATAGGAAAAACTAAATATATCGCCCTTCGTTTTTAATTCTGCAGAAACATTTTTCACCATTTCCTGCTCTTCATTCCATCTTATCGCAGCATGATAAACATGCTTTGGGCCTGAACTTATCGTAAACCAGCTGGCAGCACAATCCCTTGGATCCCTATACTGATATATAAATTTAGGATCTTTAAAAGTTATATATATATCAGGGATAACTTTACAAAACTCGATACCTTTAAAACCAACGACATTAACATTATAGTGTTCTTCGCATATTTCATAGATCACTTTTTTGATTTCCAAGGCATCTATTTTATTCAATCTTTTAATGATCTCTTCTTCTTCCGGAATAAAATCCCAAGGGTCATGATTAAACCTTATAAGTCCAACAACATCAAAAACAAATTCTTCTTTAGATTTATAATTCTTCGCTATATTCTTAAACTCACTAAATATACCAGGGTTGTGCGGAAAAAATGCCTTAGAATTTGCGTTGATCAGGTTTCTGAAAAAATTAGTTCCCGATCGTTCCGATGAAATGTAAAATACTGGCACCATTTATAGAAATTTTGAGTTTAATTAATCCTGAGAATTATTTTATTTACTGCCATTTTAATGGAGTCAAATATATCCTGATCTACAATTCGCTCCTTCCTAACAGGCCTACGTTCAATCATCAAATTTTTATATCGATCACTTGGAGTCCAACCTATCTTATTAAAAATTTTGTCTATATGCTCTTTAGGAGCGGAACAGAATTCTTCATACTTTATTTTCACAACACGCTCTTCATTCCCTTCTAATCCTTCATTAATATCTCTATAGCCCGATTTTATTTGATATGCAATTTCTTCATACTCGCTTTCAGAATTCCTAACGATATCTTCATAGTCTTTAGGTTTAAGTGACCACCATTCTTTGGGATTACTATACAGATCGACCCTTGCTTTATAAATTGATTGAGCAACAAACTCAGGAGATCTTTCAATTTTCAAAAACCATGCATCAGGAAAAATTTTCCTAATGCAAGCTGTATTATATCCCGCAATTCCATTCTTAAAAAAAAAGGGTTTGTCATAAACACTTCTCATTGCATTAACCTCTTTTCTCAAAAACTGAATCAAAACTTCATCAAGTTCATTTATATCTATAAAGGTATTAAATTTACTCGTCAATAATTTGTTCCAGAAAAATCCAAATTCATGAGGGTCGGAAACATTAGAAGTAACTCCATATTTACTTTCTACATCTAACAAGGGCATGCCGAAATAACTGTTTCCAAGGCCAGTTTTTTTTTCAATTTGAAGAGCCAGCAATGGTGCATCCCAAAACCGGGCAACAAAATTTGATATATAAGCGAACTCCCCTGTTCTTGCCATTACCTGACTCACCATCGTTGATCCGGTTCTTGGTGCAAAACTAAAAAAAATCAATGGTGGGAGATTGTTTGCATCAGACTTATTCACCATTTCAGTTTCAAGAGAACGCAAACTTTTATTGAGCTCTTTCAATATTGATTCGAATTCTATATCAACTTTATATATCCCTTTTCTCTTTTGGCGCTCTTCCATCTCTATTCGATTATATTTTTCACTCTATCAGCCATATTGTTTAGTTCATCCGAATTGATATACTGATTTATCGGAAGTAAAACCCAATCCTGTACATAGCTTCGGGCAAGTTCAATTCCAGAATTATGTACATCAAGAACAGCATACACTTTTTCGTATAAAGATGTTTTAAAACCAAAAACAAAAGGGTTTTCTCTACTATTCATAATGTAGACATTTTCATAATTTTTAAAACGCTCACTCAAATGAATAAAATTTTTCCTTCTTGCCTCGGAAAATGCTTTTATAAATGAATAATTTTCATTAAAATACTTGGATGCAATTGAGTTGATAGAATAATCTACCGTATTCTCAATGTATCTTTTATTAGAGACAAGCATACCTCCATTAGGAACTGGTAAACTTTTAGGCAATGAGTATAAACCGTAGTCCCCTATTGTGCCTAATAAACGATCCTTATAATAACTATCCATAGAATGGGCACTATCTTCAACTATGGGAATATTTCGCGCTCTTCCGATTGCTACCAGCTCATCTATTTTTTGATCCGGAAAACCAAACTCATGAATAATCCAGATTAACTTTGTTTTTTCTGTTAGCACTCTGGACACCTTAGCATAATTAAACAAACTACAAGTGACACAGCTCGAAACAAACTGCTCATCAGAAGTAGTAGATATAAAAACCTCATCCTCCCTTTTAATATTAAACTTTTCAGCTAAGTAATCAATTCCATCTTGAGCTCTGTCAAAAAATATTTTATTGGTAGTAAAGAGAAAACCATTTTTAGACAAATTATCCTGATCAAAGGCCGTTTGCTCCTTAGAAATAGATAGCTGTTGAAAGGGTAACAAATACAATCTACTCATTGTTTTTTCCAAGTATAAAAATTCCTGAAATATCCACGTGCTCCAAAACTTTCCTTAAAATTAGCTACGCCCAAATGTTGGATCTGAAACCTCGCTGTCATTTGCCCGAAATCAAAATATTTTATTCCATCAGAAATACATTTCTTCATTCCTTCATAAATCAAAACACTGGTACCATTTAAATGCAAAGCACTGTTTTCCTGGGAAAGGTAAAAGGTCATCACTGTATTAGAATTACATCTGAAATAACAATTACCCGCTTTTGCTCCATTTTGATGAATAGCTATGTCCACCCAAACATCTTTAGGATATTTTGATTTTAAATACATAAGATTCTCCAAAGTATGAGTTGGAGAAAAAACATTATGCCTTATTTTATCTTCCATTAAAATGGGATAAAATTCCTCTATTTTACAATCGTGCTTTATGACAAATTCTTTTTGTGCTTTTCTTATTGAAGTTCGACTCCTTCCCTGAAAAGAATCCCAGGCCTCTTCTATAGTGTTTTGAAACTGGACAACACCCATAGCATCTCTCTCTTCAAGTTTAAATCCATAATGACCCAATGCATAGTCAAAATAACAATCATATTTTTTATAACAATAGTCCGGAACAGGAACAATGACAATTTCATCTACCTTCATACCGGATAAATAGTCCAGCAATAAACCAACTAACTCAATAACAGCTTCAAAGCTCAAATCCCTTTTTAATACCATTCCCCCAAAGCTACCTCCATAGGGAGATTTCACAATTTGTTTTCCATCTATCTTCTCAATTAAAAAGGAAAAAACAGCAACTATAGATTCGCCTTTATAAAAAACCAAATGATTTTCTTTGCCCTTGAACTTATCGCCATGGTAATTTAAAAAATCTATTTTATTGAAAATTGTTCCATTGAGAGATTCATCAATAAATGAATCCCACTTATCTGACATTTCCCCTGTACAATTTTCAACAGAAAAAGACTTCGATTTCATAAGGCTTATCTTCTATAAGTGCTATTTAAAAATCTATTTATTAGACAAATAAATATCTTTAAGCTTATGGGTTCTAAGATCGTTCTTTTTAACGTATTCCAGAAGAGAAATTAACATATCTCTGGTTCCTTTTATTTTTGAACTATTTACTTCCTCTTTTATTTTTTCTGTATCTGACATAAAATCCTTAATTCTTAAGTACCGGTCATTGTTTTCTGAATTAAGGAACGTATGAACAGGGTGAAAATTAAAAATATTCATCCCTTCATCTGTTAAGTTGATTCTTGAGTCGTTAAAGTCATAGCCCAATGCAAAATGATAATCGTCTTCCCAATTAAAAGGTATCCTAATCATTCCATTCCACAACACAAAAGGTTTAAGACCCTGAAAATAAGGAAGGAAATGATTTACCTCATATAGCATTCCCATTTCTTTAAATTTATTAAGTAGCCACCCGCTTTGCGTAAGGCTATGCGACCTTATGCCAATAGCCTCAGGGTAATGTTTTTTTAATTCACTGATAATTGTTCCAGCATCTCCACCTTTCCCCTGAAAAAGGGGGTTAAAATTAGGATGTAAGCCTATCTCAAATAAATCTTTATTACAACCGGTTAACACAGGTGAATTATGTGTTGCAAAAAAAGTACAGCAGATATTATATTGCTCAAAGAGTTCAATTATATCAACTATTATCTCCTCCGGAGCCCAATCAATATCAGCTGTAAACAGTATCATAATTATATTTTAAAATCACTCAAACTTTTAACAACAATGGAATTGGCCGGTAATTTATCCAACACCTTATTTTTTATTTTATCGCCAAATGCAAAACTCAAAATTAAAAGATGGGAAACGGGACTTTTAAGCAAATCATTAAAATTCTCTACAGGTACATTAAACCCATCAAAATACTGCATGTATATACCCGGGTTGTCATCAAAAAAACGAATATTATTTGAGGTTTTTAATATGGAAAGATATGGCAAGGCTCTTAAGGGAATATAACACCCTAACACATTTCCATTCCCTGTACCTTGAGAAATAAAATCATTTATCTGGTCCGTTAACTTCTTTACTTTTTTTGTAAAATCAATAAACTCCAACTGCCCCTTCCTGGATACCCATTCACTATTTGCGGAGACTCTCGCTACACAGTAAAGCACTCCTCCATAATCGGCTTTAACAATTTCCAATGGCTCAAAACCCGCAGCTTTAACTACATTCTCCAATGAGATAGAATTATAATAGTTCAGATGTTCATGCAAAATCATAGAGACATCACCCTTTTCTATGTACGGCGTACAATCTGGAACGGCGAATAAAATGAGACCATCGGCATTTAAATCATTTTTGTGATGCTGAATAAAAGCAACCGGATCTGATACATGTTCCAACACATCATAATGTATAATCATGTCGGACTTAGGAATTGCTTTTGCTGCAGGATAAAAATCAGGTATAACTTCAATATCAAACTCTTTACCTTTTTGTGCTGCAGCAGGACTTGGATCTATGGCCGCAACTCTATATCCAGATTGTTTCAACTTATTAAGAATATAACACCCTCCGGCACCAATTTCAGAAATACGTTTAATAGCAGGATTATATTTTTTTATTGAATGCTGAATAAATTTCAAAAAATCTCCCCCATAACTTTCAGCCAAAGCGTGTCCTTCCTGCAAATATCCAACATTATAGTTTTCTTTATAAATCGTTTCAAGATACTCCCAGGTTTGGGCATTACGAGTCTGAATAAGTAATTGCAGATCCTCAATAAAGGAAAATTTAAAATCCACAAAATCAGGAACAGGATTAGAAGGCACATTCGGCTTACTTGTCATGCGCCAATAAAAACTTAGTTTTCCAAGATCCAATTCATTATTCATAAGAACCTATTTTTTTATGCAAATCAATTAATACATCCGTTTGAAAAAACAAGTTGTCTTCTGCCAACACCCCAACAAGAATGAGATTTTTCAGGTTCATCTTTCTTATTTTGTTTCTGATTTTTTTTAGCCCCAAAATATTATTAACAGAAGGCATTGGAAAACCACTATCCAGAATTTCAGCTTTGGCAAAAAGAACTTTAGTTCCAGGCTGAGTAATATTAAACTCAAATAATTCTTTAGTTGCCATTTCCTCAAGATTTACTCTCTTCGAAATCAGTTCATCATCAATTAACAATTCAATACATATTGGATAACCGCCATTTCTTTGAGCGCCGCTTGAATAATTAATATAATTCGTTAATCTAAATGTGTTAAATTTTTTATCATAACAAAAGAAATAGTACAGATCACCTATCTCCAACTTTTTATCCAACAAAAGATTTACAATAACTGTTTTTAGCGGTTTATCAGATTTTATCCCAGTGAAATCAACATTTAAATATTTTCCGAGCATTGGAATATTCCCTGTCCACATCATCAACTCAACATCATTAATAAAAGAATTGCCAGAGCCTTGTTTTAACTCTATCTTTTTAATTCTATTATCAGCATTTACAATGCCTGCCAATTGTGTATCATTCAAAATTGTAACACCGGCATTTTTTAGTTTCTTTTCAATAGCATCAACAACCCTATAGGCACCATATTTAACAGGATATATAGCCTTTCTTAAAGACGATCTTTCCAATGGCAGGCTACGTTGATCACTCCATGCAATTCTATCCCTCAATACTCTTGACTGAGTTAGTTCAGCAACTAAGGCTTCATCACAAAAAGCAATACGGCTCATAGGAGTAAACAATGTTGCCATATAATCAAGATCCTTACAACTTTTCTTATGTATTTTCTCCAGAGATGGTACAATAGTGTTTTCTGCAGTAATTTTCCCGAACCTTTTTACAGCATAATCATATGCGTTGGAATTAACATCATTTTCTGAAACAACTCCGTTGTCAAGATGTTCTAGAAAATCAGTTAAAGATTCTTTATAGTTTTCAGGAGTGAGACTACGCAAATCAATATAAGGGGTATTTGGCTGGAGTTTGCCGTTGATATATATCCCTGCCAAATCTCTTTTAGGACCATCAAGAATCTGCCATTCTTCTTTAGGCAAGAGATCAAACATAATATCATCCAATTGTTTTATACCGGTCTCCAAAAAATTATGCATCCCGTAGTCAAAATCTCCAAAGTCTTCATAATTGAATCTCCTGAGCAGTCCTCCAATCTGTTGGTTCTTCTCTACCATTATAATATCCCTTCCCCTTCCCTTTTCACAAAGAAGCAAAGCAGAGACTAAGCCCGAAATACCAGTTCCGTTTATAACAATTGCACCCACATTAATTTTTATTAACTATTGAACTATAAGGGACTACAAAAAAACCAGGATACTCCATTTCTAATTTTTCTTTTGTTGAATTTAAAATTTCCCGATTATTGATTTGAGTATAATAATAATAATTTTTATCTATAGTCCCCCAACGCTTTTTGAAAGTATATACACCATCCTGTGTAGCCCAAGTACCTCCCCAATTCCATAATTTATATCCCTTTTCTGATGCTTCTTTCATTGATTCAAAAATCAACAGGCTTAACGATTGTTTATCCCTATGTTCTTCTTTAATTACAGGAGTATAATACTCTACCATGTCGCGAAAATAAAACAACAGCAATGCTGCTATTGGTTCATTATTATAACGGGCAATCCATATTTTAAAATCCTGGCCCGGAGTAAAATACTTCGGGATCTTTTCAAAAAAATCAGTGGACTTTGCTTTTCCTCCAATTGACTTCATGTTTTCAAAATGCGTGTTCATCAAAAAATTCATTTGATCATTCTCAACGGAAATATTCATTTCAAATTTCATCGCCTTTCTTACCATATTTCTTGTCTTGGAATGAAACATCTCCATAAGTTTATCGCCGTGCCTATTATCAAAGTCTATCTTACTAAACTGCCCTATTCTGTAATCATCATAATTATGTGTAACCAATTTACTTAAATCAGCATTTGACAAGAGACCACTAATCCATGTTGCTGAAGCAATTTCTTTTTTAACTGCAAGAAGATTATATTCATTTAATAGCATATCAATCACTTGTTGATCCTTCCCTAATGCACCACCATTGCTACCGTAATATGGTGAAGAGTTAAGAACTTTACCTAGTTCTCCTTTTGATATCAACAAAGGTAAAAAACCAACCACTTCATCCTTATCATTAACTGCTATCAAATGATGTTGTTCGGAACGTAATAAATCGGTTACAAAAAAAAGATATTTTAGCGAATGAAAGAACATGCTTTCCGGATGAGAGGATATAAACGAAGTAAGAGAAGAAAAATATTGCTCAGAATATTTTTTGACCGTTATTTCAGGCATTATGATAAATATTGTCCGGACGAATAATTGTTTGGTCTTTAAAAATTGTAATCGTGTATTCGTACGGCATATATGATTGATCTATGACAATACGTTTGGATAAATTTGCGGAGACAAAAGTGCAAAGTTCTGCAACATTTTGATGGTATGCTCCTTCCTGCATAAAATCCACAGCATCTGTCATAAAATTAACAGATAAAAATACGTTGGAAAAATTAAACAAACTTGTTATAGCTTCAAACACTTTTTCTTTATGCTTTTTTACATCAGCATTAAACAGAATATTGAACACACCCGAAGCCACGATGTAGTCATATTTTCCCTTGATCTCAACTGCATCATCTATTAAAAGAAACTCTGCATTAGGATATTTTTTTCTATCAGCGGTAATAAATTCAGGTAATATATCTGCTCCTGTGTATTTCACATCTCTATACTTGGTGTTCAAAAAATCATATAAGTGCGCCAACCCACAACCAAAATCAAGTATTGAAAACCCTTTTTCTTGTTGAATATTTTTTGTCAATGCCACAAAACGCATATCCTGCCTGCCTTTTGGCCAATGGACTGATTTAGGTGAATCGCCATGAATTAAATAAGCATCTCTATATAGATTTCTGAGGTGTTCCATTATTCCGGCATTGGTTCATTGTGTAAAAATATTTTACACCACCACTCAAAATTCATAAAAGACCATATCAATAAACGGTGGTTGATCCGTTTATCAATATGCTCATTGACTATTTTTTCAATGTAATTTTTATTTATAAATTCTGTAGAACGTGTTTTTTTATCAAGCAACAATTCCTTTATATAAGATGCATTTTCGCCCCTGTACCAACTTTCATCAGGTGCAGAAAACCCTTGCTTTTTTCGCTCGAGTATAGACTTGGGAATAAAATCTTCCATCGCTTTTCTCAGTACATTTTTACCATCCTTATGTTCGGCATACGCTTTTTTCTTGCTGCCAAATTGATTCTCATCAATCCGTTTCATTTTTTCTAAGTCAGCCAACTTATGTCTTACTGGAATTTTCTGGGCAAAATTAACAAGGTCATTATCTAAAAAAGGAAACCTTTCTTCCAGTCCATTCGCCATAGACAGTTTATCACCCACTAATAGCAGGCCGGGTAAAAAAGTTTTTATCTCAAAATAAAGTGAATTGTTGATGTGTTGTTCAGGAGTATCGTAGCTAAGTTTTTTATTAAAAAGAAATACATTTTCAAATGTTTGCCTTGGGTTATATTTTTCTTTGAATGTAACTTTAGAGGTAAACAAATCACCTTTATCAGCATCCGGAACTAAGCGTTGCCAAAAATCATAGTACTGATCAAAAAACTGACCTTGGTTAATTGAGTCAAAAATTCTATAATAACGCCAGGGATACCCTCCATACAATTCATCTCCTCCTGTACCCTGCAAACACACCTTCACAAATTTAGATGCTAGACGCGAAATATAATAATGAGGGTAACTCATTCCTACTCTCAAATCTTCCAAATGATAAACTACTCGTGGCAAAGACCACCTCAAATCTCCGGCATTAATGATCTGCTCGTAATGTTCTGTTTTAAAATAATTAGCCATTAGCTCAGCCGCACGCCTTTCATCATAATTTGCTTCCACACCAGTTACTTCACTCATATCAAAACCACACGTAAACGTCGATAATCTTTTTACTTGTTTACTGGCAATGGCTGTAACAGAACCTGAATCCATTCCTCCTGAAAGATAGGAGCCAACAGGAACATCCGATATCATTTGCCGTGACACAGCCTGTTTGAATAATCTTTCTGTTTCATTTTTTGCATCTTCAAAACTTAGCGTTTCATCGGGTTGTGTAAAATCATAATCCCACCATGATGAATGCTTAACAAATGTGCTCCCTAAATTTATCTTAACAGTATTGGCGGGCGGAAGCATATACACCCCTCTGAAAAGTGTATGAAATGCGAAGAGATTCTGAAATGTAAAATATTCATTTAAGGCGTCGTAATTTAATTCAACTTTAAAATCAGGATGCTTTAAAATTGCTTTGATCTCAGAAGCAAAGACTACCGTTTTCCCGTTAGCCCAATAATAAAGTGGCTTGGCACCAAATCTGTCTCTACTTAAGTATAACGCCTTAGACGGTTTATGCCATGCGGCAATAGCAAACATTCCATTAAATTTCTGGAAATAATCAACTCCATGTGCAGCTAATCCTTCAGAAATTACTTCTGTATCAGTTGAAGAAACAAAAGTATGTCCCAGCGATTTTAATTGTGATTTAAGCTCCAGGTAATTATAAATACAACCATTAAAAACAACCACCCACTCCCCATTTTTCGATTCCATAGGTTGTTTACCGTTCGAAGAGGTATCAAGAATAGCAAGTCTTCTATGGCCAAGCGCAATACTTTCGTTCACATAAAATCCTTCTCCATCGGGACCACGGTGAGCGATCTGCTTTGTCATTTCCTTAATTAACTTCAAAGAGACCGCACTGTCATCAGTATTAAACACTCCTGCTATACCACACATATTAATCCTTTACTTTATTAGTTTATCCACCTTTAATATTGCGAGTCCGGTTTGACCGGTATTGATTCCGCCAGGATGATTTGAACCTGAATAGTACATCCAAATATTGTTATCCAATAAATCTGGTGTTAAATATGATCCATCTTGTATTTTTAAAAATTGAGCAGCATAATTGCGCTCCTTTTCCCATAACAAATTCGAATCAGGTACAAGCAATTTTAAATTTTTGTGCTGAATTACAAAAGGAGATTCAGAGATCGTATATAATATACGGCGATGATTATACTTAACCACTTCTCGTTTAGGAAAACCCTGAGTATAAATAAATAAAAATTTATCGAAGAGCCTTATAACGTTTATACCCTGAAGACATTTTCCCTCATCAGCATTGTAAAGGTCATTGGGTGATAATAAATTCTTTTGCGGAGCAAACTTATCATAATAACTATTTGCACTGGCAACAAAAAAAGACATATCGTCACCCCTATTGCCTAACTGGCCATACATATAAAGGGTGTCATTTATTATAATAAAATCATTAGGGATAACTGTGTGATACTTTTTCAAAGTAGAACTATCAACAATTGCAGAAAAGTCCTTCGAATCCAAAACAGGATTATTTTTATTTTGTTCCCAAACTCCCGAAAAGTCTTTAGCATAGTAATGCCATATTTCCCTTCCCTGATCATTATCTAAATTTCTCTTTTCTGTATATAGGTGAAAAATTTTCTGTTTATAGTCATACCTTAATACACAACATTGATGATCTTTTTCTACTCCTTTTAATGAAGTACGATAGGGCAAAGGAATCCAATTTATACCATCATTAGAATAGTAACCCCATAACTCACTACCACCTCCTTTTGCAACAGCATAAAAAACGCTATCAACGCGTATGACAGAGGGGGGATAAAACTGATTGCCCTCCCCTGGCAGTCTTCCTGAAATAACCGGGTTGTCTTTAAGTTTATACACATCCATTTTAACATTGACGTCTTTTGCGAATAATATTTCTAAGCTATTGACCTTATCTATATTAGGACTTTTCTCTTTAATAGCGGGCGGCCTACCATCAGAGCAAGCAAACAAAGTCAATATAAAAATACCGACAGAATATTTAAGCATACAATAATTGAAGACTTGTTTTATCATGAGACTAAAGTGAAGTTATAAATTACAAAAAAATTGGTTAAAAGCACTTAATATTTAATTAATATCTATTTCTATTTCATTCAATTGCTCATCATTGCATTGGATAAGGCCCTTTTCATCTATTACACAAGTACGATATATAATTCTCACCTTAGAAACCTTTTTATCAAATTGGAAATCAGGAAACTTACAAGCATCACCCCATCTATATATATGCTTAGGGGCTGCTATTATTCCATTCCAAAAAACAGATTTCAGTTTTGCTTCATTATAGGATTGAAAATACAATTTTATAAATTCTAAAATCTTCTCTGCGCGTTCTTGCTTATATAAATTTTTACCATGTAGCTTATTAAATTCCTTCATCTTTTCAAAATCTGTAACCTTTAACCCTTTCTGAAAAATATCATAGCTCTGAGTCGAATTAAAAAGTTCCTTATCATCGAAAAGATTCCACCTACTGGAAGTAAAAAAAAGATCGTAAGGAGCTAATTTATGTAACGTAACAGAATACTCTTTGTTATCGTCCGATACCACCTCCAGATGATAATACCTGGATGCATTAAGTTGATACCAGCCCAATTTAACTGAATATGAATAAAACCAGGAAAGAGGAATAAAAATAAGTCCCAGTACAAAATATTTCTTTTGCCAAATAGATTCAATCAGAATTTCCTTGTTTAATTTTTTTATCAAAAAGATTAAACAAATATTTGCTAATATCCATTTCCAGAAAAAAATACCCGAAAGCAGAAACACGATAACATTAAAAGAGATAAAACCAATTATTATTAAGTTAAAAAATCTGCGTTTAAAAATTAAGAGCGCGGATGCCTGGATAACCATAGATATAAAAGATAAAATCGGGCCATAACTTTTCACAAAAAGGATTATTCCCGTGTAAAATTCATTATCGCAATAAAAGCCCAGCCATCCCCTTTTTAGTGTATTTGAAATCAAAATACTTAAGTCATCCTCAACAATCCATTTCAATACATTGTAGTTTGGGCTTACTATTACCTTTTGCATGAAAGGAATAAAATAGGAAGAGGAATAAAGCACCATAATTCCAAAAAACAATAGGTGCAACTCCTTGAAATTAAATTTATTGAAAAAGGCATTCAGAGACTTTCTCTGTTTTAAAAAATTCAAAAGAATAACAAAGTAAATCCACGAAACAAAAACCAACAAAATATGTATAGGCAATAATTTATCAGTAAGAGAATATTCCTCAACCGGGTATCTAAATTGTCCGATAATTAATAACAATAAAGGAAGATAAAACAACACTGCATAAGGAGAAAATAAAATAAGAATGTTAAATACAATTAGCAACAGCCTGTCCAGGTAATGAAATCGTTCATAATATATAGGGAGGTTCTATTAATTGATTTTAACAAATGTAACCGTATTTTT
>CAZQIC010000010.1:0-27102 GCA_964593555.1 uncultured Bacteroidia bacterium
TTTCAGTGCCCTATTTCTACTTACGAATTTATACTTTCTTCTGCAGGAATTATTTTAGATGAAGAAGCAGCAGCTGAAGCAGAACCTTCAGCACAAACTGAAGAACAACTACTTGAAAACATTCCGCTTCCTGCGGATGACGGCGATATGCAAAAAAAATCTACTGAAGAACTTTCTGAAATGCTTAACAATGCAATTTCCCAGGAGCTTTATGAAAAAGCAGGAAAGATCCGTGATGAGTTGAATAAGAGGAAGAAATCGTAAAGTAAAAACTCTTTTGTTTTTATGGAATTACTGGTTTACCTCAGCAAACTTACGTGACCTGATTTCTCGATCACCTGATCACCGTAACAAGGAACTTTGAATTTTGCTTTCCAAGCATAAACTCCTATTTGGGAAAGAGATCCATTGAAAGTACCATCCCATACCTGCGATACTGCACTGCCCTTGAACACTTTTTCTCCCCAACGGTTAAATATATTGATTTCAAAATCAGAAACGTTCTCGCCGAAGGCGGAAAAAACATCATTTATATTATCCTTATTCGGAGTAAAAGTATTTGGAAAAAACACCACTGACGTTGCTTCAGTTTGTGTTACATCAATGGTATCGCTTGCAGAACAGCCGCCCATGTCAACCTCTACCCAATAGCTTCCTACGGTATGCGGTGTAATAGATTGAGTGGTTTCACCTGTGTTCCATGAATAATTTGCACCAGCAATTGGAGAAGTAAGCAACACCTGCTCACAACTCGCATCCTGAATAATATCAGGTGCTGCAAATGCAGTACCACCAATTAAAACATCATGCGCAACCACATCATCATAACATCCCAGGCGAAGCGTTACGTGCATTAATCCTGCCGTTGTATAAGTGTGAGTCGGGTTTTGCAGCGTTGACGTGTTGCCATCACCAAAATCCCAAAACCATTCATCCACTGGTCTCCATAATCCGCAATGCACCATTGTATCAGTAAATTGAATCGGCACATTACAAGCCGGATCAGGATCAAAAGTAAATCCAGGATTAACTACAGGAGGATTAAATTTAAAAACAACCGGCTGATCATTTTGACCATTCAGTTTTGTAGATTGAAAAGTTCCTGGTGTTGTTGGAAAATCAAGCGAGTGCGCCGTACAGGAAACCCAGACTTCTTCTCTTCCGCAAGGACCATAAGCATAAATTGTTGTGTTTGTGTAATCTTTGTGATTGCCTCCGATGTATGTGCCGTAATCCAGGCGTGTTCCGTTTACATCCAGTCTAAAAACCATAATTTCAGCAGATCCATTATCTGTTTCATCAACAGCACAGTTTGTTGCCGGAAAATCTGTACCAATCCCTCCACCAGCTATTAAAGGTGCGCCCTCTGCATTCAGCACAATATCATAACCGCCTTCACCGCCCGAACCTCCTACGTATGTAGAGAATACCAATCCCGTACCTGCTGCATTAAAACGCGAAACAAAAAAATCACCCGAACCACCTAATGTTATATCATACGCTCCAGCAGTTGTTGGATAATTTGCGGAAGCTGTAGCGCCTGTTATATAAGCTTCGCCTGCAGTGTTAACAGCAATTGCACCACCAATATCATAATTAGTACCACCAATAAATGTGCTGTAAAGTAATGCGGTACCATTCGCATTTAATTTTGTAACAAACGTTTCTGTTGAACCAGCATGTGCGGCCTGGAAACAACCTGCTGTAGTAGGAAAATCCGCTGAGTTAGTAAAGCCGGTTACATATGCTTCGTCTGCAGAGTTGATACAAATATCTGTTACACACTCATGTGCTGTGTTGCTTCCACCAAGATATGTAGAATATATTAATGCACTTCCCGCAGCATTTAATCTGAACACCACACCATCAGTAAATCCTCCGTTATAACTATTATCATAACAACCGGGTGTTGTAGGAAAATTATTTGACCATGTACGCCCGCCTGTAAAAACTTCTCCAGCTGCGTTCACAACAATACCATCGTTTTGATAACTGTTCACATCCAGTTCCTGGTTAGCTCCTCCTACATAAGTAGAATATGATAAGGCTGTTCCGGTTGGATTTAATTTGCAAACAAACATATCCGACAAACCTCCATTATAACTCACATCAAATGAACCCGCAGTTACAGGGAACTGCCCTCCGGTTACACCTTTTACAAATGCATTCCCAGCAGCATCTGCAGTGATCGCCCAACCCTCATCATCTTTTTGCGCACCACCCAGGTATGTACAATAAACCAAGCCTGTTCCCGTGGGATTTAATTTAAAAACAAATGCATCAACGTAAGTACCACCACCTAAATAAGTAGGACCATAAACACCTGGAGTTGTAGGAAAATCACTTCCGTAATAACCGGTACCATATGTGTTTCCTGCAACATCAACATAAATGTCAAATAAATATCCATTACCTGCGGTTACACTTGCGCCAACAAACGTACTCCAGGCCAGCGTTACCGGATCAATAACAAGATCAACTGATTTATCATAAGACCCGTTCACTTTAAAACCAAATGTATTATCACCAAGCAATTGATACTTTACGTCAACCAATTTTTTCTTTCCGTTAATATATTGATACGATTCCGGCATGTGCTCAATCAATTTTCCCCAAGGAGTTTGTATTTCCAATTCTCCACGCGCATTTACCGCTAATCCATTTACACCTTCGCATTGCATTTGAATGGCACTCACATCCCCGCCTTGCTTTACAATAAAATCATATTTAAGTGTGGAGCCCGTTCCATAATAACGTACATCTACATTATTATAAATATTGTTATACTCAACCGCTCTGTAATCATTCACATTAGTACAGTGCTTGGAAAAATCTTCACCTATCAAATAGTTGGTATGGCTATTCTCTTGTCCACTTGCACTCATTGAAGAACCTGGATTTGAATTTTTGAAATTCATGTTCCAAACCATGTACTCCATTTTTTCCTGTGAAGTAAAATATGTTTCCAGTGTAAGCTCCTGATCGATTGTTTTTGTTGGCTCTGTATCTGTGGGCCTTGAAAAACCAAAGCTCAGTTTATCTTTCATAAAATAAACGTGTGCGTCCCACCCTATGGAAGAACCTCCGAATAAAATTTCGCTGTCCCACTGCCCTGCATTCTCCCGGAATATTATCGGCATGGTTTTATCCGCTATGAAATTGCCCGGATTTCCTGCAAAGGAAAAAACAGATAACCCTGAAAGTAGCAGTTGGAAAAACACTTGCTTTTGCAACTTTGAATTCAATAGCATATTATTTTAGCAGGTATAAACAAATATAACCTTTCGAATCCCTAAATTCCATACAATATTGGTACGGACTCTTGGATTTCAGACTTCTCGTATTTTTTAGGTAATTTTGAATGATTTAAACGTTTTTGACTGATAATTTATCAATTTGGCACATTTTTGGAGAAGAAAACATCAATGATCAAACTAAAACACCTCCTATTGTATGGCAATCTGTTATTCGCGATTGTCTGTAACGCGCAGGGAAAAAATCCACTTGCGAGCCCCATTGAGGCATCTCTCTTGCAAAAAAGAAAGGTAAAACAATTCGAAATTTTCCGGGAAGATATGATCGGAAAAAAAGAACTGGTTGCCACATTTTTTATTGATAAAAATGGAGAGGCAAAAAGAAAGATTTATTTGTATTCCGATTCTGCAGGAACAAGATGGATGAAAAAGGAAATGAAAAAAGGCGGAAGTTCGAGAGAAAGTATACTAGAGACCAGTTTAATAAATGCGGATAGTACAGAAAAACTAATTGAAAAAAACACGGAGGAATACGATATAAATAATAAACTTATAAAACAGACAAACGAACAATACAAAACTCAAAGAATAAAACAGATTGATATTTTTGATCCTGCTAATCCGGGCAATGAGAACCAGGTTATTTTAAAATTCTCTTCCCGCGACACGATTGAATACCGCACTACCAAAAAAAATAGTTCTCAAAAAAATTATTTGTTTTACATGAAACGCGGCGGTATGTGGTATGAGTCGGAAAGATCAATTACCAAATACACAGACGGGCTTGAGACCTCTTACAATTTTTACAAAAATGGTATACTAATGAATTCATGGGAAAAAACAAAAGATCAGGTGATGAAAGAAAAAGGCCTGGGCGATGATCCGTTACCTTTTGTAAACGATTTAAAAACTATCAACGACACACTTTACACACTTGATCCGAAAATCACTGAATATATTTCAACACCAAACAAAAAAACATACATGGTAATAAGAACACGCAACAGCAAAGCACCGGACAAAACAATTTCCGAAAAAATTTATTCACCCGAAGGTTTACTTTATTCCAACTATAATACAGGAGAAATAACCAGGTTTGTTTTTAATTATAAATATTAGATTGCTTTAAATGAGAAAAGTATTTTCAGTTTCACTATCGATCCTTGCCGTTTTTTCCTGCAGTAATAAAGAGAAAGAAGTGATAGCGTTTTCAAAATCTAAATACAAAACTAAAAATGTGTTCGTTGTTGTAATGGATGGCCCAAGGTATTCCGAAACCTGGGGCGACTCCACGCATCAATATATTCCTCACATGGCAAACGACCTTTCAAAAGAGGGCGTTACTTATACCCGCTTTTATAATGATGGTCCAACTTATACTAATGCTGGGCATAGTGCCTTGACAACAGGAAATTACCAGGAGATAAATAACAGCGGACAAGAGCTGCCACAAAACCCATCTGTTTTTCAATACTGGTTAAAGCAATTTGCTCAGCAACCTGACCAGGCATGGATAATTACCAGTAAAGATAAATTACAGATACTTGCCAATACGGCAAATCAGGAATGGCAAGATGGTTATATGCCCTCTACCCTATGCGGAAACAACGGAAATGGAACAGGTTATTGCAGTGACAGCTTAACATACACACGGATTGTTTCAACCTTAAGCGCCAAGCATCCAAGGCTCGCTATAATTAATTTCCAGGAACCCGACCACTCGGGGCATGCAGGTGTTTGGGCAGATTATCTCAAAGGAATAACCGCAACAGATAATTACATCTATATGCTTTGGAACTTTATTCAGAATGATCCTTATTATAAAGGACAAACAACTTTATTTGTCACTAATGATCATGGCAGACATTTAAATGGTGTTGCCGATGGATTTGTTAATCACGGAGATAACTGTGATGGCTGCCGCCACATTAATTGTTTTGCAGCAGGTCCCGACTTTAAAAAAAATACCATAGATTCTACCCGAAGAAACCTGGTAGATATTCCAGCTACCATCGCCAAAATAATGAACGTAACAATACCAACAGGCAAGGGAAACGTGATGGATGAGTTGTTTTCGAAGTAGATTTACCCGTATAAATTCCGAAGCAGGTAAGCTAATTCTTCTTACATTTGGGGCTACTTTTTCGATTTTAGATTAACAAATCAAACGAAAAAGCTAAAAAACCCTGTCTATGGAAACACAGCAAGTCGTTAAGAAGAGCAATCCTTATGAAGATGTTTTAAAACAATTTAATGCAGCGGCCGATATCATTAATCTTGATCCGGGTGTTCGTGCAATTTTATCAAAAACAGCGAATGAAATAGTTGTCCACTTCCCGGTAAGAATGGACAATGGCAAAATAGAAATGTTTAAAGGATACCGGGTTCAACACAATAATATTTTAGGCCCATATAAAGGCGGCCTTCGTTATCATGCTACAGTTGATCTGGATGCCGCAAAAGCATTGGCAACATGGATGACATGGAAAACAGCTATCGCCGGATTACCTTATGGTGGGGCAAAAGGCGGTATACAACTTGATCCCTTGAAACACTCTGTAGGCGAATTAGAAAGAATTACAAGAAGGTTTACATTCGCTTTAGGAGACAACATTGGTCCTGAATATGATATTCCTGCACCGGATGTAAATACCAATCCTCAAACAATGGCGTGGATAGTGGATACTTATTTATCCACACGCTCTCCAAAAGAAAGGCAAAACAACTTACACGTTGTTACCGGAAAGCCAATGAACTCGGGCGGTTTAGCAGGAAGAGACAGGGCAACCGGATTAGGTGTAGTGAGTAATATAGAAGAATGGGCGAAGGATAATAATTTCAACCTGAAGGGTTCAACATACATGGTTCAGGGATTTGGTAATGTGGGATCCTGGGCAGCGCATTTTATGAATGAAAGAGGCGCAGTACTTTTAGCTGTTGAAGATGCAAGTGGTATCATATACAATTCGAAAGGTATTGACCCGGCTACATTGAACGAATATGTATTAAAAAACAAAGGCAATGTAAAAGGTTTCCCGAATACAGAGACCATTTCACACGATGAATTTTTATCATTGAATGCTGATATATTTATTCCTGCTGCTTTAGGTAACCAGATCACCGGCGTTACTGCTCCAATGTTAAAGGTTAAATTAGTTGCAGAAGGCGCTAACGGACCTACTAACCCGGAAGGCGACGCAATACTTGAAGCCAGGGGCATCAGTATTATACCTGATATCCTTTGCAATTCGGGTGGTGTAATTGGAAGCTATTATGAATGGCTTCAAAACAAAAGAGCCGAAGTATGGGAGTTGGATGAAGTTATAAGACTCATTAATCAGAAAACAAAAGGAGCTTACAATAAAGTAAAAGAAACAGCTAAAAAGCACAATACTAGCTGGAGATCAGGCGCTTACATAGTTGCTCTGGAGAGGATTGAGAAAGCCTATTTAGAAAGAGGTATTTTCCCATAGTCAATTAATTTTGGGTTATTAGATGGAATATTCTATCTTTGCAATCCGTTTTTAGAAAATTAACAAAGAAAAGAGATGGCAAATCATAAATCATCGATCAAGAGAATCAGGGCAAACGATGCCAAGAAAACAAGAAACAGGTATTATGCTAAAACAGCACGTACCGCAATAAGAACATTGCGCGCAACGACTGATAAAAAAGAGGCTGGCACTATGCTTCCAAAAATTTCTTCAATGCTTGATAAACTGGCAAAGAAAAATATCATTCATAAAAAGAAAGCTGCGAACATTAAATCAAAGCTGACTAGAAAAGTAAACGCATTGAAATAATTGTAACAACAATTCGTTCATAGAGCCCCTGCCAAAAGCGGGGGTTCTTCATTTTAAAGACCTTCATGAAAATGCATTCAAGTAAATATTTATTTTCTTTTATTCTGATTCTATTCATATCAACGGGTTCATATGCAAAACTAATAGTTGAAGCGCCGAATGATTCCGATGAAGTTTTTCGTATCGCTGAAGAGATGCCATCATTTCCTGGAGGAGATAGGGAAATGATGAGTTTTTTAAAACATAATATAGTATATCCTGACAGTGCGTTAAATGCAGGTATACAAGGGGCAGTATTTGTGACTTTCATGGTAGAAAAAGATGGCCACCTTGGTGATATTTATGTAATCCGCGGAGCAAATAAATTTCTTGACGCAGAAGCCCTGCGGGTAATGCATCTTATGCCGGCATGGATACCTGGAAAGATAAACGGAAAAAATGTTCGTGTTCAGATTAACCTTCCCATCAAATTCAGCTTAAAATAGATCAATCTATTGTCTGTATTGTAGAGTTTTTATAAATTGTATCAGATTTTCACAATAACTAAACATGAAACGCCCGCTCCTGTTTTTAATTTTGATTTTATTTTCTTCTGTAAATGTTTTCTCGCAAGAGAAAGAAGATGAAGTATTTCTTTTTGTTCAGGATGTACCAGCATTTCCTGCCGGTGATGAAGCCATGAACGAATTTTTCAAGAAGAATGTTAAATATCCTAATATCCCAAAAGGTGCAGTTAAAGAAGGTGCTATATTAGTTTCATTTATAGTAGAAAAAGACGGATCGGTAAGTGATATAAAAGTGATCAAAGGGATGAGTGATGAACTAAACAATGAAGTTATCCGCTCAATAAAATCAATGCCGCCATGGATACCGGGCACACAAACCGGGAAAAGGGTGCGCGTTGAGCAACACCTTACTTTCAAATTTTCTGCGAAAGGAAAAGTGGTTTCAGTACAGTAAGCCAACAATTTTTTTATCTTCCTAAAGTCTTTAGCAATCGAACATGTGAACCGATTGCGTTTAAAAAGGTGCGGTTCTGATTGTATCTCAACCCAAATTCTTTAGCGGTCCTTTCTACAATAGGTGATATATTTTTGTAATGAACGTGACAAATATTAGGGAACAAATGGTGCTCTATTTGATAATTGAGACCGCCAATCATCCAACCAAACAAGCGACTTTTTCGTGAGAAGTTCGCAGTCGTTTCCAACTCATGTATGGTCCATTCATTATTGATAACACCATGCTCGTCAGGTAATGGCTGTTTGGCTTCTTCCACAACATGTGCCATTTGAAATACAGTACTCATAAATATTCCTGCGATGAAATGCATCACTAAAAAACCAAGAATAATTAGCCACCAACTGAAGGGCGAAAATAATAGTGGCAGGCCGAGAATAATTCCCAGGTAAGTTGCTTTACTCAGGATCAATCTTCTCATTTCTTTTTTAGGTGTTGATTTTTGCTGAGCAGTAATCCCTGCTTTGTTGTATTTAGCAAGCTGACTGAATTCCTTGAACATTCTCGAAATGGTCATCAGGCAATACAGAAAGAAAGCATAAATATGTTGGAAACGATGTATTTTTTTTAATGGTGTACTCCGTGATAAACGCAACAATCCTTTTGGCTCAATATCCTCATCAAAGCCTTCGATGTTGGTATAAGTATGGTGCAAAAAATTGTGTTGTATTTTCCAGTTAAACATATTTCCACCAATGGAATACATGGTAGTACCAAACAATTTATTCAACCATCCTCTTTTAGAGAAAGAGCCGTGCATAGCGTCATGCATTACTCCCATTCCTATTCCTGCCATACCAATACCCATTATAACGGACAAAGGAAAAATCACCCACCCACTCAATGGCAACGTTAGCATGAGCACAAATGGCGCCAAGTAAATAGTGATCATGGCGATGGATTTAATTACCATTCTAAAATTCCCCTTAGGAGAAATTCCCTTTTCCTTAAAATAATTATTTACATTTTTCTTTAATGTGGCAGTAAACTGCCCTCTATCCTTATTAATAAATCTTAGGTTCTTCATAGTATTATAATGCTTGTGGTATTACAAGTCTTTTTTAACCGGCAAAATTTTTAATAATAAAATGGAGTTCTTCTTAATTATGCGCTACAACAGCAATCAGCAATCTCCTTACACGACCGGATCTGGTTAAATTATTTGATATATCAATATACGAATTAAAAAAGCGGGAAACTACTGTGAGACTAGTCTTTTAACCTTATTTAACATTTAGCATCGAAATTTCAGAAAAATAAATGCCGTAAGCGATTTTAATTTTAAAATTTTCTCAGAAGGAGAAAATTATCAGTGTAATTATGAGTTTCAACAACTCAACATCAATGCTGAACAATTATTTTCTTTGAGATGGAATTATCTTTATCGTCAACACGAATAAAGTAAACTCCGCTCTCTATTGTGGATAGATCCAAAGAAACTGAACTCTGTTCTGAAAGCGGCGTATATGTTAAAACTGTTTCTCCTAAAACATTTACAACAGATATATTCATATTTCCCATTTGCATTTTTGTTACAATGGTTACATTATCCTTTGCAGGATTTGGGGAAATATGTATTTCAGATGCGTTATCAATATCATCAACGCTCCATGGTGTTGCGCACGTACTCACTCCAACCGCACACCAGGCGTCTTTTACACTTTGAACCTGTGTGGAGGTAGCTCCAAAAAGATCAGTTGCTGCTTGTACACTTGTCATTTCAGCATCATAATATGATGCTGTAGAAAACAGGTAAATAGTCTGGCTGCGATAAACAATTTTTAACGCATCCGCCATCCCAATTCCTGCTACCGCATAATTATTCATATTATCATTTGTTCCAGAACCTCCAACCGTAAGCAGATAGAACCAGAAATTTTGTATCCCGCTATTGTAATGCACTCCGCCATGATCAAAAGAAACATCATACGGATCCTTCCAATATGTTCCAAGGTAAGTATCAGGCTGAGGGAAAAGTCCGGAGTTCGGATTACTCATGCTTCTCATTTTATAAGGAGGGATAAGAATTGTGTTGTCTCCAACATTCCAGGTTGCTGAAGAACCCAATGCGAAAAATTTTATCGCAGTTCCCATAATATCACTGAATGATTCGTTCAATGCCCCGGATTCTCCACTATAATCAAGTGCCGATGTGTGTTGGGTTACTCCATGACTAAACTCATGCCCGATTATTTCAATATCCACCAACGGGCCCATATATATACCATCACCATCACCAAATGCCATGCATGCCAGTGAATCTCCATAGCCAGCCCAGAAAGCATTATTAAGATTCGTATCGTAATGAGCAAAGCTATTTAGCTGACTGCCTAAATCGTCGTAACTGTTCCTGTTAAATATAGAATCATAAAAATTATACGTTTGCTCAGCGGCCCAATGAACGCTTGCAGATGCTGAATCGTTTGTAAAATTACTTGATACATTTTCGATTTCATTCATCATAACATACATACCGTTGCTGCCTCCCATAGAAGGAAGAGTGTTCCTGTTCGCATTGAATGTATTTATTTCCTGGGATGCCCATGGACCCAGCGTATTGTTCTCATGTAAAGAATATTTTCCTGAAATTGAATTGTAAGACGAGGTAACATTTTTTACGCCGTTATACAATGTGGCAACTGTTGCAGGTGCATCCTGATCGTGCACAAGATTAATTGTATTCACCAATTCACCTGAATGAGCGTCAATAAAAATAGTTACCGCTTTATGTAACTGCGCACCAAGCACATTAATTTTCCAGCACAAACGAAAATCGTTGCTGTTATAATTTCCTTTAAAAGGAGCAACGATCAATTCGGATTTAGGATAATACTTATATAATTTTTTATCAGGTGCGTTGTTGTCCCATCTGAAAGATGTAAAACCACTGAAGTTTATTGCGGCTGCTATCGCTTCATCACTTGAGATGCCCGGAGCAACATTAATATTAATAGTTGAAACAAACTTCCCATTTGCTATCACAGCCTTGCCTTCTTTTTCATGAATAATATATTCAGCGCCAACAACTTTTACATCCTTATAAAACTGTCCGTATTTGAAATGTGTATATCCTTCTTTATCAACATTTATTTCTATTAGATCCAGCCTATCTTCTGCTCTGAAATTAAACTCAGTTTTTAGCTTCTCGAAAAAATTACTGTGCGTAACATCCGCATTGGGTTCAAAACGAATAAAAGAAGGATTTCCTGAGCCCGAACGTTGAACAATTTGATAATTTTTCCCCTCCTGTGCAGGCAATAAAAAGTGCATCGGAAAAAGTACAATGAGTACAATTTTTTTCATTTTGATGAAACAATTAATTAAAGTTCGGGGAGATGGCACAATGTACTATCATTTTCAACAGATGTCAATAATATTCAGGGCTCATTATATGAAGTCAGACTATTTAGAAGTAAGCTGCGCTATTCATGCATAAACGGTAAATTAAAATATTGATTATGGTCAAAAATACACAGTTCTCCCCCACATTGTGTAAGATCATTTACACAAAAAAACAAAAATCTTCTTCCATCCTATTAATTTAAAAAAGGCATAATGTTCGCAAGATAACTTATATTATGTCGGTGAAAAGAAAGGGAACGAAAAGCACAAACTCTTACTTTTTTGAAAAATTTGCCTCTGCTGTTTCGTCAGCAGCAGGAAGCCCATCGGCATTTTTAATCGCATTGGCAATTGTACTTGCTTGGGCAACCACCGGACCAATATTTAATTATTCAGAAACATGGCAACTGGTGATCAATACAGGTACAACTATCATTACTTTTTTAATGGTGTTCCTAATACAGAAATCACAAAACAAAGAATCACTATCCATTCAATTAAAATTAAATGAATTGGTAGCTTCTCATGCATCGGCAAGCAACCGATTGATAAACGTAGAGGGTCTGACAGAAGATGAATTACAAGTGATAAAAAAATATTATGCAAAATTAAGCGAGTTCACCAAAAATGACGAAAGCCTTCATGAGTCCCATTCTTTAGATGAAGCCAAACAAAAACATAAAACAAAAAAAGAATCCCAAAAAAAGTAACAACTAACAAAAAATGAAAAATAAAATATACTTAAGCAGTTTAGCATTAATTACTTCATTAGGTTTACAAAGTTGCGCTGTTGTAGGAGGGATATTTAAGGCCGGCGCAGCCACAGGCATTTTTTTTGTAGTTGCAATAGTAGTATTAATAGTTGTATTGATCACACGCCTAGGTAAAAAATAAAAAAAAAGAATATGAATAATTTTTTCAGAACAATAATAGCCGGTTACGGTGCAAAAAAAATAGGCGGCGGCTGCCTTGGAACCATAGTTGTATTTATAATAATTTATACATTACTTGGCCATTGCAACTAGCATACCCGGTAAATGATATAATGACATTATTTTATCGAAAGGCATTCCGCTTCTACTAATCGCGCATTGCTTTGTATCTCCGAAAGTTCATCAAGGACAAAGATCAATTGGTAATTCATGAGCTCCTGCTGTTCCCAGCTGACCACTTCTCCTGTATTAGGATTCTTTCTGTCATCCACATTGAACAATTCATTCGACAATTCCGCGAGTTCCTGATTTATTTCATCCCAACCCAGCAGGATTTTACGATAGTTACTCATCTTATTTTTTAGTTCCATTACTTTATTTATTTCACCACCCTCCAATACCTGTCTGGGAATATCAGCATTTTCAATATTGTATAGAAGTCTATTTTCACGATCTAGGTTTGCTTCACATGTGTTTTGGGTAGCGGTCAACAATTCACATTTAAGGTCATCTATATATCTACATAGTTCATCAGAACTTTTATTGATCTCAAATTTCCTGTCATACTTTCTTGATTTCTCGTTGTTATAAGAAGCACTATACTCATTGCTGCTGATGTTTTTTGATATCACCTGCAGCAATCCCTTACTTACGCTCAACGCAAGCAACACACTGAACACAGCAAGAAATGTTAAACCAAACATGATCCCTAAAAAATTTACACTCCCGTTCCTTTTTTCATTTCTGGTTTGATATAAATAAACCGGAAGAAATAAAAGGAACGGCATCGGAATACCTAAAAATAATAATATACTTGCTCCCGGCCAATACATTACTTTGAACAAAGTTCCCATCATTCCGATAAAAAATACAATGAAGGTAACCAGGTACAGCCATTTATATTTTTGCTGATCTGGTTCACGGTAACCGCTCATTAGAGCGAAAGGCAAAAACACAAAACAAAACAGAGCAACAGCAAGTACCAGGATTATTGATGCTCCCGGCCAATGCATTACTTTGAATAAGCAGCCTAACATCATCAGATTTGCACTGACAATTCCGGAAATAAAAATTGATTTTTTCATGGCTAAATGGTTTTAAATTTATTTATTCAAATTAGCAAGTGTCTCTGATTCAACTATCCTAACCTTCTTTTCTACCTCAGTCAACGTATTAAGAGCACAAATAACAATTATGTGATGGAAATTATTCATCTCCCATTCAACCATACCATAATCATTCTTAACGGTTGTGTTCAACAGCGTATTTATATTCCGGGTAATATCAACATCATTTGCGCATACTGCGAGCGCCCTGGCCCTGAATTTATCCAATTTGTTTTTAAGCTGTGTACCTGATCCGTTTTTATTTTCACCGATCATTATTCGGGTAACTATATCATAATTATCCTTGTTTTTTATTTTTTCAGGATCGGTCAGCAGTGCTTTCGCATCTTCCTTGTTTACTAATTCTACTTGCTGAACCAGGTCTAGTTTTATTTCCGAAATTAAATTCAGCAATTTATCGGCTTCGCCCGATATTTCTGCAGCTTTTATTTTATTCTCAGCGCTTAAATTATCACTCTCAACAAAGGGCTGTTTTTTATTTTTGAAATAGCGCGAAATACGGGAAGTGTTGGATTCTTCATTTACAAATCGACTGAGTATGGGAGTAGATACATTGTATGCAAGTAATGTAGTTAACACAACAGCATACATGGAAACTATAATGAGAAAAATAAACTGACCGATTTTTAATTCGGCTCTTTTGAATTTGTTATACGTAAATGCCGGAAGAAAAATACCTATCAATAACACCGCACCCATTATCATCAATGGGCCAGCTCCGGGCCAATGTTGTATTTTAAATAAAGTGGCCAATTCAAATATCATAAGTCCTATTACACCAAGAACATAAATCCCTCTTTGTCCCTTTGCGGCATCTCCTTTTAATTTTACAATGAGAAGTATAGGAAGGAATATAAAAATGATAAGGGTCCATCCTCCAAAAAGCATGACGGCAGCTCCCGGCCAATGCATCACTTTAAAAAGTATTCCTGCCATTAAAATTATTCCACCAATAAGAATAGAGAGGTTTAACACCGGGCGTTTTTTTTCTCCACCCTCTATATAATTAAGATAAATGGATGCTGGAAAAAACACAATACACAATAGTATAAAGCCCAGCAGCAATGCCGGGCCCGCTCCGGGCCAATGGAAAATCTTCAATGTTGTTCCCACGCCTATCAATGCAAGGGAAAGGTTCCCGGTAATTTTCATTGTTGTTTTCATGAGCGCATAAGTTTTATTGGTTAAGTACAGCGTATCTTCCTGGATCTGCTGCAATACTTTTATTCCTGTTTGTTCTTTTATCAACGCGTAAGCTTCTTCAAAACTTTTTCCATCACTCATGTAATTTTCTACTTCACAGCAAATGTGATCCACCAATTCATCCGACAGGTTTATTAGTGTGACACGAGCCCGCTCTACATCCATTTCAATTAAGCTGATCTGGTCCTTATCTAACTGCCACATATTTAAGACCGAAGTCAGGTTTAAAGAAAATCTTAAGTGTTTTGATAAACACTTCCAACTCCTCTATTTTCTCCCGGGCTTTTGTAACACCGGATACAGTAATGGAATAATAAATACGGTTGCGGTTATTGACCACTTCTGATTCTGTTTTTACGATCCCCTCCTGCTCCAGTTTATGCAAAACAGGATACAATGCCCCGAAAGTAAGTTCTATCTGTCCATCTGATATATTTTTTACCATCTGTGTGATCTCGTAACCGTACATTCGACCGTTCTCAAAGAGAAGTTTTAAAATAATGGGCTTTAACATCCCCTTTAGTAAATCGTTTGATGCCATGTTGTGTAATACAAATTATATACTGTATAAATAATATTATATAACAAATATATACAAGTTTCTTATATATGTCAAGAGATTAGGCAATATATTTTAAATAGCTGGCATTTTTATTGAAAATCAAGCCTTTGTAAAAGTCGATATGTGGGCTAAAGAAAAGCTGATGAAGAATTTAAAGAAATGTAATGAAGAGGGCTGACTATATGAGAATGAATTCCTCTACCCTTTTTTTTATCGCATCCCTCACTTTTCTTGTCTGCATGAGTTTTTCTTCGTGTGTGCCTTTAAAACCTGAAGGATCGGCAAACGACCAATGCAATCTATTTGCTTTACCCGGGAACACCGGACAACGTTCAGCACAGGTTTCATCACAAACAGTAATTACATAATCAAAAAAAATTCCAGCCTGAAAAAATTCATTTACGTCCTTGGTCCTATTGTTGGAAATATCTATCCCACTCTCTTTCATCGCTTGTACTACAATGGGATTTAAGGTGCCCGGTTCAATACCAGCGCTAGTTGCTTCAAATTTTTCTTTTCCCAATTTATTCAGAAACGTTTCTGCCATCTGGCTTCGCGCGGAATTGTGGATGCAGACAAATAATACTTTTGTTTTCATACCAATAACCATAGTAAATTAATAATTGTAAACCGGGCATCGAATCCAAAAATAATATTTAATACTAAAATGCCCACTGTCATTACAATTGGCTTGCGATACTTAATAAATTTATCTTTCATACATTCTTTTAAAATTGCAAAACAGGAAGTTTTGCGTTGTATTAAATGGTGTTATATGTTTCTCTTTGATGCATTTAATTTTCTCAAAACCATTCTTCAATTCACCTGTTAAAGTTTCTTCGTTGTATTGTTTAACATCCAGTCCACTGCACTTTTGTGGCCCCTCGGTACTAAAAGTGCCAATGGCTACATTTCCATTTTCTTTAACCGCTTGCCTTGCTATTGAAAGATATTTTATAACCTGTTCAGGTGTTGTCAGAAAATGAAACGCTGCCCTATCATGCCAAAAATCATACAAAGTTGTTGGCTGAAAATCCAAAATATCGCTGGTAATCCAATATACTTTATCCGCCTTGCTGCCAAGCCTCTGCCTTGCTCTTGTTAATGCTTGTTTACTGATATCAAGGACTGTAATATTTTCAAAACCCATCTCAAGCAAAAAGTCAACTAATTTACTATCGCCACTACCGATATCAATTATTTTAGCCGATTTATTCATTTGAGCAGCGCGAACAAAGTCCAGTGAAATTTCAGGAACATCTTGTGTCCAGCTTACTTCGTTGGGCCCTTTCGTAGAATAAATATTATCCCAATGTCGCTTTTGGTTTTCCATATTTTTAACAACATCCCCCGCCGGGAGTACAACAACCTTCGTTAGTAGCTTGCAATTCACCTAATTTTATTTTTTGCTTATTGTTTGAAGTACCGCAATTATCACTTGCCAGGCAATTTGTTTGTTTAGTGGTCAGTACAAAATTTTCTCCGTTAAATTCTACACCATATTTTCCTATCGTATCATTTTGATATTCTATTTCTATTTCTGCATCTTCCACACCCAATACTTTTTCAGAAAGAGCAATTATCTTTATTAATTTTTTCGGTGCTAAACGATGATCCACATCGCCTGCGGCTTCCCATAACTGAAAGTTCACCGCTTTTTCATTGCGTACTGTTCCCCCGCAATCAATAAAGTGTCTGGTTACCTGACCAACTTCAGTAACATGAATGTGTTGAGGAACAAATGTTCCATCAGGCAACATAAAGTTTAACTCACTGGCGCTCTCCAATTGTTTTTTAAAATTCGATAGTTTCATATTTCTATTTTTTAAATTATTATTAATCGTATTATAACGATCGTATTTTTTCAACAGCAGATCTTGCCTGGCGCATACGACCCGAAAAAATTATTCAAGCAATTTTTTGCATGTTCCCACTCCTTTTCATCAATACAATAGCAAACTTTGGCTCCTTCTATTTCTCCCTTTATTAAGCCAGCTTCTTTCAATTCCTTTAAATGCTGTGATACGGTAGATTGTGACAAAGGCAGTTCATCCACGATGTCACCGCAAACACACGCCTGCTTTTTAATAAGCAATTGTAAAATGGCTACACGGGCAGGGTGCGCCAATGCCTTAGCATAATTGGCAATTTTATTATCCTTCACTGTAAATTCTTCAGTCTTAGCTAGTCCCATATATTATAATATATCGTAATATTACGATAATAAAAATTTAAAAGCAAATCTTATCCTAAAATCAATATTTGTTATTAGTGCCGCCTATTATTGCATATGTAAGTTTTGCAAACCCTTTTCTTGTGTTTTTGGAAGCAGACCTCATTTAATGTTTTGGTTTAAAATATAAAGGACTACCTTACTATGCATTTACTCTTTCCTTCTCCTAAAAGTTAGACCTAAAATGACATCAACTGGACAGTTTTGACATACCTTTTGCATTCCCAATTCCTCACTTTTGTCGGGAATGAAAAGAATTTCAAAAAGCCCCAAAATTAATTTTTTAGGTGATTCCAAAAAGAATCACATCTATACTCTTGTATTATCACATCAGCATTTACTCATTTGTTCTGTAGAAGAGTGTGATATAACGGCCTTTAGTAAATTATCAAAAAAGCCCCTGGAAGATTATAAAAACTCCAGCAATCCTAAAAAATTAGAAATTCTTTCTGATATTCTAAAAATTCCGATTTATAAGATCAAGCACCTGAAACATAATATTTCCTGGCATGAGATCGTAAATAAAAAAGATTATGAAACGTTTCAGAAATTCATCAATCTGCTTGAGAAAGAATACAACCAACTGCATAAAGTAAGTGACTACAGCAAGCATATGGGGGTTAATTCCCGCAAACTAATGCTCATTTGTAAATTGCATAGCGGTGAGAGTTGTAAGGACCTCATTGAAAACCGTATTGTGAAAGAATCACATGAAAGGCTGCAAAACTCTTCGGATGCACTTAAAAAAATTGCTGCTGACCTCGGATTCTCTGATCAGTTCCAGTTTAGCAAGTTTTTCAAAAAACACAATAAGGTTTCTCCTCAACTTTTCAGAGAACAGTCGGCTTAATTGACATCTGTTTTCCAGTTTTGACATTTCATTGCTTAAGGTATAGGCGGAATTTTGTTAAAAGTTAACATGTTGATTATGGAAAAGGCCCGAGTGCCAATAAAACTTTTTCTCGAATTAGATGATGTCCGGGATCGGACGATTTTCATAGAAACGTTCAAAAAGATACGCTTAGTTACAAGCATCAATACTTTCCGAAAAAAGATTAAAATAGCGGATCTGCTCATGGATACTAAAACATCGTCCGCTGATGCAATTATTCTTGGCATAAATGAGGCAAACACCAAGTACCTAAAGGAAATCCGGAAGCACAAAAGTTTTGATCACATTCCCGTAATTATATTTTCCAACACATCATATATAAAAGACATTGATGAAATTTTCGCGCTTGGCGCAAATCTCTTCATAGCAAAACCTGTTTTTTTAAAGGACAGCGAAAAGGCTATTAAAACCATTTTTTCACCTAACTGGAAAAGGGATTTATTAAAACCCGACAGGAAAAAAAATATCCTAAATGCCACCACCACCTTTCAAATAAAATAGGATTAATGAAAGAACAAATCATCACTATTGAAACGCTCGAAAACTACCAACTATGTATTAATCGTGCAATAGAGACTCAGCAGCCAGTTAAAATCCGCCTTCTTAAAAATATTGCCTATGCGTCCGGAATCGACATGAAAAATGTAATGGTAGTAATGTGCGAAGAATACGACGAAATAAGACCAATTAATTATCAGCAAAAACAGTTGAAAAAAATCCGGCAAGTAGGATAGCATATACTTTAAAATAATTCCTTGTTCCCCTTACACCGTTTTTTCATTTCGGTGATCCTGAAATAAAGTTTAACCAAATTGTACATTTGAGTCGAAAAATATTTTTTTATACTTTTGTTAAAAGGAATTTTAAATGGCAAAAGCAGAACTTAAAACGAAAAAGAATAAAACAAGCGTTAAGGATTTTATCAATACTATTAAAGACGAAGACCAGCGCAAAGATTGTACAGCGATTTCAAAAATGATGGAAGAAATTACGGGTGATAAACCCGAAATGTGGGGAAGCGCCATCATTGGTTTCGGACATGTGCATTTAAAATACGAAAGCGGCCGCGAACTTGATTGGATGAAAATTGGATTTTCTCCTCGTAAACAAAATACAACTTTATATATACTAAATGGATCAAAAGAACAAAGCGAACTTTTGAAAAAACTGGGCAACCACAAAACAGGAAAGGGTTGCCTATACATTAACAAGCTGGAAGAAGTAGATAAAGGTATCCTCAAAAAAATAATTGAGAGTACGCTTAAAAAATATAAGTAAACGCTATTTATAATATTGGCGGGCGAATATCTCACCTAGGAATAATTATTTTTTCCTGTATACTTGTAATTACACTTGTCTTCATTTACCATTCTCCACTCAATATATTTCTATCTTCTAGCCTGTCCCATTTTGGACCACTTCTTATATTTTTGTTCCCTGCTGCATCGTAAATATATGGTAGCGCCTGAGCTAATCCGTTGATTGCTTTTAACGCTTATTTATTGTAAGATTTCTAACATAGAGAACGGAATTGATTTTGAAAAATCAATTCCGTTCTCTTATTTAAAAACCTGATAAAACGATTACTACAAAAAAAGTATTAACCGAGCCCTATGCAGGCTGCTTGCTGAACATTTCGTCTGAACGTTTCTGCAATTCTTCAAAAGATACATCTTCTATATGAGTGGCAATGGTCCATTTATGTCCGAATGGATCAATTATACTTCCTGATCTATCACCGTAAAATTGATTTTTTACATCCATATTCCTGTCAATTTTTGCGCCGGCTTTTATAGCACGCTGGAATACTTCATCCACATTCTCCAAGTATAAACAAATACCAACTGGTGATCCTCCTATGGCATGTGGCCCCTTATTCCCATTTTCTGAGGATTCATCTGCCAGCATAATGCGAGAATCACCGATTTGTAATTCACAATGTCCTACTTTGCCCCCAGGCACTAATAGGCGCCCGATTTCTTTGGCATCAAAAGCTGTTTTATAAAATTCAATTGCTTTGACTGCGTCATTAACAATTATATAAATATTTACTGTATGATAACCTTCTGGCATCGGTTTTACTTTAGTTTCCATTTTTTATTTTTTTTAATTAATTGATTTTAATTCTCTTTCAAAAAGTTTATCGAGACGTTCGTGTGAATCATTTATGCCAAGTTCCATATCAGAATTTAACATTCCATCACGGTCCGCACCCGACTGGAACACAGAGTGTGCAATATCCCACGATGCATTAAACTTTCTGTAAATATGTATCTCTTGCTTGCCAGGTTCCGCTGTAATTCTTGTTTGATTTTTTTTAATTACTTTTTCAGTTGTGATCATGAGATTGATTTTTTATCAAGATTAATTCATTTTTTTAATCAATGACTGGCCTATTCGTTATTCATAAATAAATAATAGCCAAAATCGAGATTTAAAATGACGAGCAGAATAAAATATCCTTCTTCTTCCTATTCGCTTGATGCATTTAATTTTTTTAGAGCTGTTAATCCTGCTATTTATACTATTGGAATTACACTTAGTGAATTTTTTTCCGTGTGATTGTGAAGAAGATTTACTTCTACCATTTGTTGAACTTCTGTAATTTTTCATTTCTATTTTGTTCCAATCTGACAGAATGAGAAAAAAATATCCATAACGTGGAAATCTCACCACTATAAAAACCAGAATTTTCATTCGAACTGAGCAAAATTTTTTAAATGGAAAAAAAACGAATATGCTGGCTCTTTGAAAAATGCTCCCTCTTGCCTCTGAACCTATACTAGTCTGTTTTGTAATCACCTTGGATTTAATTGAAAAACAGGTCATCTAAATAGAAATATCCAATAATGGCTCATATTTTGAAATAAGTGATCTAAACATTAAAATAACTTTCTCAATGAACACAAAGAAAAAATATGCACTTATCACAGGGGCTACCAGCGGTATAGGTTATGAATTGGCAAAATTATTCGCTAAAGACAATTACAATATTGTTGCTGTAGCGCGCAACCGGGAGGAATTAGACAAAACTGCCTCGGAGCTGGAGGAATCAAATAATATTGAAGTAATTAAAATTGCTCTGGATCTTTTTGAAGTGGATAATGCTTTTGATGTATACAACCAGGTAAAAAATAAAGGAATAGAGATAGATGTTTTGGTAAACAATGCAGGGCAAGGACAATACGGTGAATTTTTAAATACTGATATACACCGTGAACTTGACATTATACAACTAAACATTTGCAGCCTTGTGGTATTAACTAAATTATTTATGCAGGATATGGCCACAAGAGGTGAAGGTAAAATACTGAATTTATCTTCCATCGCAAGTAAATCTCCCGGGCCATGGCACTCTGTATATCACGGGACAAAAGCATTCGTACAATCTTTTACTGAAGCCATTCGCGAAGAAGTAAAAGATAAAGGAATCACAGTAACAGCTTTGCTGCCTGGTGCTACATCTACTGATTTTTTCAAAAAGGCAGAAATGGAATCCTCAAAAGTGATGGAAGAGGAAATGGCAGATCCGGCCGATGTAGCAGAAGATGGATATGAAGCCCTAATGGACGGGAAAGATATGATTGTCTCGGGACTTAAAAATAAAGTCCAGGTAATGATGAATAATATAACTCCCGATGATACTGCTGCTAAAAAAACGGCTAAAGCACAAGAGCCCGTGAGCAGCGAGTAAAACCATAAGTAGCTAATTGATATTATATTCAACTCTAATTAAAAAAGTGTCAACGGAAGAAACCGATAGGATTAAAAAACATCTGAAAAGCAGAAAGAAATTTTTACACTTCTTTCCAAAGGGGTTTTATGATAAAAAATACCTGGCTTGGGAACGCGATTATAAATGGCAAGCTCATATTCAATGGGGTGAATTATTAAATAAAGATGAGTTTACAAAATTATTAGAAGCAAAAAAATATATTGAAATCGCAAAGCGTGCAACAAAAATTGAATCAAGAACAAATCTTTTGTTTTCATTTGAGAAAATGGCACTACGTGATGCGGTAAAAACAGCCAAGAGTGCAAAACAATTTGCACAACAGTTATTTAACTATGTTTATGGAGCAGGCAATAAAAAAGAACGCTTTGAAAAATTCGCCGAATTGCTCTCTGCATTACCAAGAAAGCAAACGCGGGTTCGTACATGGCCCTTACAAACTGTTTTTGGATTTATTGCCAACCCAAAAGAATTTATTTTTTTAAAACCGCGTGTTACACAAGCCGCTGCTAACGTTTATGGTTATGATTTTTTTTATGAATCTAATCCTGGATGGAAAACGTACCAGTCCTTGCTTGATTTCGCCCGTCAAATAAAAAATGATAATGCTGATTTAAAGCCCAGAGATCTGATAGACATCCAATCCTTTATCTGGGTACTTGGATCAGCAGAATATGAATAAGCCTGCAAATGGCTTTCAGGTAAACGCAAAATGTATGAAGAAAATTAGGATTGTTTTCAATACCCACCTATGCGTTTAAGAACTCCGGAATCATACTGGTTAATTAAGAATGGGCTACTCTCCAGTTACCCCTCTTTACAGGCAAATGAAGATACACAGTTAGTGGTAATTGGCGGAGGCATTACAGGAGCATTGGTATCCTATTCTCTCATTCAGAATAATTATAAAGTTATCCTGATAGACAAAAGAGATATTGGAATGGGAAGTACATCAGCAACAACCAGTATGCTGCAATATGAAACGGATATTCCTTTGTACAAATTAGCCGAACAGATCGGTGAAACAGGTGCAGTTGAATGTTATAAAAAAGGAATTAAAGCCATAGGTGATTTAGAGCAACTGATATCATTACATAATATAGATTGTGATTTCGAAAAGAAGCAATCACTTTATATTGCAAGAACCGAAGAAGATGCCGTATGGCTATATAAAGAATTTCAAATGCGGCATAAACATCAACTAGGTGTTGAGTGGCTCACCGCAAAAAACGTTTTGGACGTGTATGGAATAAATTGTTTCGGAGCTATTTTATCACAGACAGCAGCCAGTGTAGATGCCTATAAGTTGACTCATAAATTAATTGAACTGAGCGTTAAAAAAGGAATGAAGGTGTTTGATCAAACTTCTGCCGACAACTTTGAATTTAAAAATGACAATGCTATTATCCACACCTCCAGCGGCCATGCCATTACATGCAATAAAGTAATTTTTTGCACGGGCTATGAAGCAACCGACATACTTAAAGAACGAATCTGTAAACTTCATTATACTTATGCATGTATTAGCGAACAGAATATTTCTCATCCGTCATCCATAAATAATACGCTTGTCTGGGATACAGGCTCACCATACTCCTATTTACGTACCACCAATGATAAAAGAATACTGATCGGAGGCGCTGATAGCAATTTTAATATTTCCATTTTCCAAAACACTATTAAAAAAATAAAAACGAATCAATTAATACACCGGCTTTCTGAAATGATGCCCAAGATAAAATTCATTGAGGATTTTTCCTGGGGAGGAACCTTTGGATCCACAAAAGACAGTTTACCATATATTGGAGAATCGCCTGAATATAAAAATGCATTATTTGTTTTAGGATATGGAGGCAACGGAATAATTTTTTCGGTACAAGCAATGGAGATCATTAATGATCTGTTAAAAGGCAAAATTAATTCACTGGCACACTGGTATAGATTTAAAAGATAATTTAGAAAAAACATTATTTAAGATGTGCGTAAACAGACTTGTCATTCATACTTTTGAATAGACTCTGTATTTTAAAAATTCTATCTATATTTAACAGCGAATTCTTCCACCTCCCCTATTTTGGACAGAGTTCTTAAACAGATCATATATTAATTCAGAATTAATTTTAATCCATAAATATGAATACAAAGAAACAATTCTCCCGGTTTGGTAAATTTTTAGCGATCCTATTGTTTATCACAGGTATAGTGAATGCCCAAGATTTTGCATCACCCATGCCCCTTAATCCAAAAATCAAAACAGGACAATTGCCAAACGGACTTAAATACCTTATAGTTCAAAATAAAAAACCTGAAAAAAAGATTGAACTCAGGCTGGCGGTAAACGCTGGTTCCATGATGGAAGATAACGATCAACTCGGACTTGCACATTTTATGGAACACATGAATTTTAATGGCTTAAAACATTTCCCACACAACGAAGTTGTTCACTATCTTCAGAGTATAGGTGTAAAATTTGGCGCAGACCTTAACGCTTATACAAGTTTTGACGAAACGGTTTATATACTTCCCATCCCTTCGGAAAATAAGGCAAAAGTAGATTCGGGATTTACCATACTTGCAGATTGGAGCGGCGCTGCATTGCTTGATAACAAAGAAATAGACAGTGAGCGCAGCGTGGTGCTTGAAGAAAGCCGTCTTGGAAAAGGCGCGGAAGACAGGATGTTCAGAAAATGGTTTCCCCGTTACCTGAATGGCTCGCTTTATGCAGAACGTTTACCTATTGGCAAAGATGACATTTTAAAAAACTTCAGCTACGATGTTCTCAAACGTTTTCATCATGACTGGTACCGTCCCGACTTGCAATGTGTGATCGTAGTTGGTGATATAGAACCCGCAGAAGCTGAGAGACAGATTAAAGAAAAATTTAGTGGATTTAAAAATCCTGCCAATGAGCGTCCAAGGCCCGAATCATTTGACATGCCAGCGCGCACTGCGAACGATGCTATGGTGTTAAGTGATGCAGAAGCAACATATACATTGATACAAATTATTGGCAACAGCTACAAAAGCAAAAAGGATATGACAGGCGCCGACTACAAGAGCGGTTTAGCGGAACAACTTTTCAACGCCATGATGAGCGGGCGATATGAAGAATTAAAGAACAGCAGCAATCCTCCATTTGTATACGGCAGTTCCAATATAAGCGAAGGCTTTGGAAGAGGCTGGAAAAACTTCAGTTCTTTTGCAGTATGCGGCAATGATAATATGAAAGAAGCAGTATTTGCTTTAGTGAGTGAAGCCATGCGAATAAAAAAATATGGTTTTACTGAGGCTGAATTAAAACGCGCGAAAGCATCTTTGATCTCAGCTTACGAAACTAGTTACAAAGAGCGTGATAAAACAGAATCCTCTCACCTGGTACAGGAACTCATCCGTCATTTTTTAAAAGGCGAAGCGGTCCCGGGTATCGAATGGGAATATGCTTTTTCCAAGCAGGTAATACCTGGCATCAGCCTGAAAGAAGTAAATAACTTATCCTCAAAAATTGATATTGATAAAAATTATTTCGCACTCATCACCGGTAAAACAAGTGATAAATTACCTACCGATGCCGATCTTAAAAACTGGGTAGATGCAGCTTTAAAAGAAAATGTTACTGCTTATGCGGAAAAAGCAATTGCTGCTAATTTATTGGATAAAGAGCCGACATCCGGAAAAATAATTAAGGAAGAAAAAAATGAAAAACTAGGAACCATTACTTATCAATTAAACAACGGAGCAAAAGTAACCATCAAGCCTACTGATTTTAAAAATGATCAAGTACTACTTAAAGGACAGCGGTTTGGCGGCTCTTCGCTTTACGAAGGCAGTGATTACCAAAGCGCCGATTATAGCAATAACGCAGTGGATGAAATGGGGTACGGAAATTTTTCGAACACCGATCTTCAAAAATTCCTTTCAGGTAAAGTAGCATCAGTCGGTATTAATATGGAAACATATACCGAAAGCATATCAGGAAGTTCAAGCAATACTGATATGCAAACAATGTTTCAACTATTATACCTGGAATGCACATCACCCAGGGTGGATGAAACTGCGTTTAAATCATTTGTAAACAGAGGGAAACAACAAGTGGAGGCCTATAAATTAAACCCCCAGTATTTATTTTTGGATACGGCGAATTTTTCAATGTTTAATAAAAATCCGCGTGCACATGTCATCCCAATAGCTTCTGACTACGACCACATTAATATGGATCATGCTGTTCAGTTTTATAAACAGAGATTTGGCAGTGCGTATGGGATGCAGTATACCATTGTTGGCAGCTTTAAAGAAGGTGAAATAAAGCCTTTGATAGAAAAATATATCGGAGGTATGCCCGGTAATGAGATCAGTACAAAATACAAGGACCTGAACATCGATCCTATTGAGGGAAAGAATTCTTTTACGCTTCGCAAAGGTAAAGAACCCAAAAGTTTGATCACTGATTACATTTACGGACAAAAACCTTACGATGTGAATGATGAAACGTATACCTATCTTCTTACCAGCGTGATCAACAATAAAATTGTGGATACTCTGCGCGAAAAAATGGGCGGTATATATGGCGGCGGAACCTCACTAAGTCTTTCAAAATACCCTAAGGAAACTTATACTATGCGCTGCCAGTTGCCATGCGGACCAGAGAATCTTGACAAATTAGAAAAAGCATTTTGGGAAATAATTGAAGGTGTTAAAGCTCCCGGTGGTATTACATCGGAGGACCTGAAGAAGGTTACCGAAGGAGCAATACAGTCTTACAAAGTAAATATTAAGACGAATGAATTCTGGTTAAATTCCATTGCCCGTTCAACATTACTTGGCAACGACCCCGAACGCATACTTACTTTCGAAACAAGGATCAACGCGGTAACTCCGCAAAAATTAATTGAAACAGCAAACAAGTATTTGAATTCGCCTAACGTTTACAAAGCGCATTGGCTGCCTGAGGTAGAGACTCCTCATTGATGAACAAGAATTAAACCAACTAGCATCCCCACTTAC
>CAZQIC010000010.1:27112-63636 GCA_964593555.1 uncultured Bacteroidia bacterium
TTGCTTCTCTTCGCTCGCAATGACGCTCAAAAAATAAGTCGTCATCGCTTCTCCCGATTTTATCGGGAGAAGCGATCTCATTAACAGAAAATATTTTTGTGTTAAGAAAAAACCGGATTACATCACCTTCCTTACAAATTCTGATTTAAGCCCCATTGCTCCAAAGCCATCTATTTTACAGGAGATATTGTGATCACCTTCGGTGAGTTTTATGTTTTTTACTTTTGTACCAGCCTTAACAGATTTTGGAGCGCCTTTTACAGGCAAATCTTTTATAATAATTACAGTATCGCCATCAGTTAAAGCATTGCCATTAGAATCAATTATTGCTGCTGCAATTTCTTCTTCTTCTACCTCCTCTTCCTCAGGGTCCCATTCATGAAAACATTCCGGGCAAATCAATAACCCATCTTCGTTCTCATAAGTATTTAGAGAGCCGCATTTTGGACAAGGAGGAAATTCAGACATGATTTTTAATTATGATTTTACTTTTGAAAAAACAGAAGCTGTGACAACCTGCCTGTGAAGGCAGGTGTCCCATCTCTGCAATTTTATTTTTTAGTAAACTTATATTCACACTTACTCTCATTCACCCATTCTCCGCTGAATATATCGCCTCCTTCGGGTCTCTCCCATTTTTCTATCACTTCACTTGTTTTGTTTCCGGCAGCATCATAGGTATAAGTTCCCCGGCTCGAATTTCCCCAGGCTACACCACCAAGGTATTGACTTAATTGTTTTATGCTATGTCCTTTTGCATCATTAGTATATGTGATTTGGTCATATGTTTTCCATTCATCTTCCCATACTTTTCTTGTTTCATTGGTAAGGAATCCATTCTCATCATAAGTATAATAGGTGTTTTCCCAGTTCTCCCAATTCTCATTGTTTGATCGCTCAAATAACATCGTTAGCATTTTTCCCTTTTCATTATAGGTATAGGTAAAGCGTTTTTGCTTTGCCCAATAATCTGCTTTCCATTTTACCTGAGTTTCTCCTGTTTTATTTCCCTTATCATCATAGGTTCTTGTGGTTTGGGAGTAATTGATCCAACTGCCATCCTCACCGGGAATCTTTACATCCTCACTCAACACATTGCCTTTGGCATCATAGGTAAGATTGGTTTGCCCGAGGCCTTTCCACGCGCCTTCTTCCCATGATTGATATAGTTCACTTGTTTTGTTATGGTTTGCATCAAAAGTATTTTTGAGAAACGCAACGTTTACCCAGGCCCCATTTACCCACTTATGATGTAAGTTTGATACGTTATCACCTGCAGCATCGTAAGAAAAAACTTCCTCGTAGGAATTGTCCCAACCTGTGCCATTCCATTTTTTATCAAAGGCGATCACTTCTTTTCCCTTTGAATCATATACATGCGTGCTTTGCCCAGGATCACTCCAGGCCGACCCAGCCCAGCTCCTGCACTCGGATACAAGTGTTGTGTCTTTATATTTTATCGGTGTTGCTTTCTTGATCTGTGCATTGCCAATTGTAGCAACTACAACCACAAGATTAATCATAAGGATGTTTTTTGCTTTCATAAATTTCTGTTTATTAAATATGATTTTAAGATACAAAAAAAATTAAAAATAGCATTCATCTTCAAGAACTAGTATACAGGATTAGCGAGGGCTAAAAAAAAGAAAAACTCCACGAATATCGTGAGGTTTAATTAAGTAGCCCAGGGCAGAGCGTTAAAAAAATATCCGGTGGATATTTTTAGCGAAGGAGCCAGCTTGCTGGGCTGGCACGGGCTACAAAAAAGAAAGCCACACTTGCGTGTGGCTTTCTTTTTTGTAGCCCGTAAAGGAATTGAACCGATGTTTCCAGGAAAAAAACCTGGCGTCCTAGCATTAGACGAACGGGCCATATATAAAAAAGCGCCACCTGATAAGTGTGGCGCTTTTCTGTAGCCCGTAGGGGAATCGAACCCCTGTTTCCAGGATGAAAACCTGGCGTCCTAACCCCTAGACGAACGGGCCAAACTATACTAAAGCTTCGTTTGGCGAAGCCTTATGTTCAGCTATTAAATAATAGTAAAATCTTCTAAAGAACAGCCTCTTTTTACAAAGAGGTTGCAAATTTATACTTTTTTTTTCATTTCCCGAGAAAAAAATAGGGTTTTTGCCTTAGCTCAGGTATTATTTATGTCGAAAATAGTCCAATTATGAACTATTTATTAAAAAAGCATCGTGTAGTAGCACAACTACACTATAAATATAAAACCTACTATTTCAATTGGCCCCTGTTCATTGTTAATTTGTATGTAACAATAATCCTCATTATCATGAAAACAATACTAAAGAAACAATTCATCCTGATCTTCTCAATTCTGATCGGTTTATATACTAACGGGAGTTCCCAAAACACCGTAAAACAATTAATAAAAAAAAACGAAGCTTATTTGGGAACTTACAGCTATGACGGATATTACAACACAAATATTATAAAAGAGAATCGCGGGGGAAAGGTAGAATTTGAAATGGAAACTTTTCCGGGAGTATCCTACAAACTTTTATTTTGTTCAGCGGGACTGAATAGTCCTATCCAAATTAATATTTTTAAGATGGACGAAACAACAAGAAAAAGAATCAAAGTTTATGATAACGATGCAAGTATCAATAATCCATATTGGGTTTTTCAACCAAACAATACCGGAACTTACTATATAGAGTATAGCCTTCCAACTTCTACTAGTGAAAAAGATACCAAGGCCAATGTAGTGATGTTGATCGGAGCAAATCTATAAGCTGAATTGAACTTATAAAAAAGCTGCACAGTTTTGTGCAGCTTTTCTTTTTTTTGCAGCTCTACTTACCGTTTAAACCCCAATACCCCTTCCCTCCTTCTCAAAAACAACCGCTGACTAAATGCGGTAAACGCTTTTTGTATTTGCAAAGTACCTTTATTGAAAGCGCCTGCCATCCGGTAAACTTCTACGCAATAACCAAATCCTAAGTAACATGAACAAAACGGCTCTATTGGGTATTGCATTACTATTGATGGGATGCAAACAAAATACCTCTGATAAAAATGTAGATTATGAATTGGCAAGTCCAGCTCCAATGGATGTCATGGCCTGTATAGATATGTCGGAACCACCCCCGGTTAATGAAACAGTAAAATTTGCACCACCGTATATAGACGAAGATGAGACAAGCGTTAGCGCCGGTATAAAAAAGAGCAAACAAAAAATTATTCGCAATGCCGATATCACCATTCTGGAGGATGAACTTGAATTAACGAAGAATGCTATTAATAAGCTTGTGAAATTGTGCAAGGGTTACTATAGTTCCGACAATTATACTAAGCGCGAAGAACGTTCAAGCATCGGCCTCAGTATAAAAGTACCTGCCGAGAACTTTGATAAATTTATTCACAGCATGGAAGGACTTAAGCTGAACATTACACGCAAACTTATTTCGTCGGAGGATGTTACTGAAGAATACTATGATATACAAACACGACTCGCCAATCAGCGAAAACTGGAACAACGTTACCTGGAGCTGTTAACAAAGGCGCAAAAAGTATCGGACATGCTGGAGATCGAAGAACATATTGAAACCATAAGGGAAGAAGTAGAATCCGCCGAAGGAAAAATAAAATACATGGACGATCGAGTAGCTTACAGCACCATTGATATTGTAATTACAACAAAAGAAAAAGAAGCAGTTGTTGCTATACCAGGCTATATGGAAAGGGCCCGCCTTTCCTTAGGAAACGGCTGGGAAAGTCTTGTGGATACAACAATAAATACATTCAGGTATTGGCCGCTTTATATTTTACTGTGTGTTTTAATACTTATCATAAAACGAGTATGGAAAAAAAGAAAAGCAAAAATAGCATTATCATGAAAAAATTTTTGATAATTGTTATCGTTGCCGGCATATGTCCGGCAACGATATTTGCTAATTCTCCTGCAGATTCATTGACTATACAGGAGGGTCGAAAAAAATGTATTCTATCCCCTGATATTTACCAAGGGCAAGAAGTGTATTCTCTCGCAAAATATTCTGTAAATTTTTCACTAGATACCCGGGAGTTTATTCAGTTCATATCAAAAAATATCAATCTTTATAATACTCATGACATCAACGCTTCAAAAATTTATTTAACTTTTATAGTGGATACCCTGGGATATTTAAAAGAGCCTTGTGTTATAAACTCTCCTTTAGGAAATGGAATAAATTATGCAGAGAAAGAAATAATTTCGGTTCTAAAACATGCGCCAAAATTTAAACCTGCTGCAATAAACAATCTGGGTGTTTGTGTCAGAGTTTTTATCCCAATTATTATATGTATGAGATGATCCTTTATTCCAGCGGCAAAGTCAATAACCAGCCAATTGCTTTTTCACGATCAATAAAAGCACGGAAAGGGTATTTAGGTTTATTATACAGGCTCAGGAAATTAGCGCCAACCAAGTACATGCTATTTTTTACCAATGCGGCGGTACCACGAAACAGCGGCATGTTATTCATATCAGCCACATAACGTTTCCCTTCTATTTTAATGTCTATATCCTCCGTTACATCGGCGAACGTCACGTAGGGCTTGCCTCCGCTTAGTCTTTCCGCACATATAATCAGTTCTTTTATCTCAGGAAAACCCAGTATGGCGCCTTCTTTGTACTTGTAATAAACAATGGGTGCCTCAAAGCGTATACTGACATATGATAACTCTATCTCATTCACGAGCTCAAGTTAACCATTTTGTTTTTTATAAGGAAAATCCGGAAAATATTTTTACAATATATTCTTCCATATCCGTTTTATTGAAGCACAATTTTTCCTTTCACAATTTCATTTCCTGTTTGTAGTGATAAAATATAAATCCCTTTTGCTTTCGAGGAGAGATCGATAAACCCTATATCCCGGAAACTTTCTTCACGATCATAAATTATCTCCCCGGATACATTACTAACGGTGATTAATATTTTTTTATCATCGGGTACCGAAAAGTAAATTACACCCGAGCTTGGATTAGGATATAATTTTATTCCCGCCTCCTTTTTCTCTGCTACTCCAGATCCCGGAGCCAATGAAGTTGCATGTACCCCTGCATCTGTTCCTGCATATAGATTAATTCCGTCGCTCGCAAGATTTCTCACAAAAAAATTAGTAAGCCCAACATTATACATCAACCATGTGGCTCCCATATCGTATGATGCAAATACTCCCCTGCCCCAGGTGGCTGCATATAAAATTCCATTTTGCTCTTTGATATCTTTGACCGTATTATTGGTAAGACCTGTATTTACTGTTGTCCAGGTAGTGCCGGTATTTGTTGATGTGTATATTCCTTGTCCGTCGGTTGCGACAAACAAATTATTTCCTTTAATGAATATAGTATTTATTTTTACTGTGGGTAACGTACCACTTATATCTTGCCAACTCGCTCCATTATTATTGGTATAAAATAATTTCCCCAGGTCGGTTCCCACATATATACTTCCCGGTGTTGATGCCAACGCACATGGCGCCGAGGAAAGACTTGTGGTTGGAATCGCGGTCCAAGTGATACCTTTATCTATTGTTTGAAAAAGAGCCCTTGGCGTAAGCTGTCCACCTGTTGTAATGGCAAGCAACCTTGAAGAATCCACAGAAAAAACCAAGGCAGCGCCGTTTAGCCCGGTATTTGCACTAACCCAGGTATTACCATTGTCATTCGACCTGAAAACTTTTTGATGATCAACCGATGCAAATGTAAAAGAGTCTTTTATTGCCAATGCAATTATATCATAATAGGTGAGGCCGTTATTCGTGCGTGACCAACTGTTTCCATTATCCATTGTAGCATAAACTCCTGTCCTCTCATCTCCAGAAAACACAACAGTACTATTTGCGGCCAGAGCCATGATATTTGTCGCAAGAATTCCGGTATTGCTTTCGGTCCATGTATTTCCATTATCGGATGTTATATACATACCATTCACGGTAGCTGCCAAAACATTTGCTCCGCTCTCACTCAACGATCGTATGGCGGGATAATTATGTGGCAAGCCTGTTGGGAAGGGAAGATCAGGTATTCCATTAATTTTTTGAGTCCAGTTATTTCCGTTATCTGATGAAACAAAAACTCCTTCGGAATATGTTCCTGCAAAAATGTATCCCGGCTTTACTACAAAACTATTTGCCCAGGTAGATGAAGGAAAACCCGTATTCGACAATGACCAATTGATACCGCCGTTAACCGATCTATAAACTCCTGAATTTGTTCCGGCAAGAACAGTATCACCAATTGCAGTTAACGCATATACAAACGAACTCGCCGGGAAACCTCCCCCAACGCTCGACCAGGAACCACCAAGATCAGTTGAAAAATAAAGTCCCATACCATAGGTACCGGCAAAAATTGTATCACCAACATTTGCAAAAGAATAAGCAAGATAGGTTGACGGGATACCGTTATTCGCCAATGTCCACGAGCCCCCGTTATTTGACGAAAAAAAAATTCCGTCACCCGAGGCAGCAAACATATTTGTGTCAACAGAAAACAGAGTAACGATATATAGATTACTTAAGCCGCTGCTGTTATTACTCCAACTTAACCCGTTATTGGATGAAAAATAAATTCCACTGTCGATAACAGCAGCAAAAACACCATTCCCATTTTCCGCGACAGCAGAAACAGCACCTTTTGAAATATTACTGCTTGGCGTGATCCAGGTTAGTCCGCTATCAGGCGAAATAAAAATACCATTGTTACTTCCAGCGAATACATAATTATTGCTGGTGCTAACCACATTCATTGAACCACCATAGGGACCATTCGTCCGCCATTGCGCCGATGAAAAAGAAATATTTACAAGGGATAAAAATATAATTCCGAGTGGGCGTAGTAGTTTATGGTGCATGTTAAAATTTTATATGGATTAAATACAATCAAAAGTAGTTTGACATTTTTTTTCACAAGGATCTTTTTCGGCAGGAGGGAATTAATAATAGCCTAATGTGGCATATTTTGAGGGAAAAGAAAAAAAATGTCGATTTGCTTGTAACTTTTAGCCAGCCTAACCATTATATATATGAGCTGGATTCCAAAGCAACTTTTTATGAAGAGGTTGTTTTAATGAAAGTGCAAAGACATTGTTAATTTAAAAACGGGGGACGCCATGAAAAATCTAATCATACTAATTATTAATTGTTTGTCGTTGATCACAATCAAAACAAGCTGTTATGCCGCTTCGGATAAGAAACTTACGGCAGACTCACTTCTGTCAACAGATGCCAAACACAGCTTTTATGCGCCGGAAGATGCAGATAGAAAAGCGCCACCGATGGGATTCAAAAGACAATATGAATCTGTGCTTCCTCCGTTTTCAAATGTTGAAGTAGAAAAAAATGTTTATGAAATAGAGGCCTCTTCACCAAAAAAACTAAAAGACCCGAGAAGCGGAACAGAGATCACAATACCTGCACACGCATTTATTGATGCAAAAGGCAAACCGGTGCAAGGAAAAATAGTGATTGATTACAGGGAGTTTAGAGATGCGGCCGATTTTATTGTAAGTGGTATACCAATGAGTTTTACCGCCAATGACTCTATTACTTTTTTTAAATCAGGCGGGATGTTTGAAATAAACGCTTCTCAGGATGGCCAGGAAGTATATTTAGCACCGGGGAAACAAGTATTTGTCAATTTTATATCTACTGATACGGCGGCATACAATTTTTACTCATTCAACGATAAAGAAAACCGATGGGATGTCAGGGGCACTGCAGATGCAAGTAAAACAAAAAATACTGAATTAAAAAAACTTCCACGGGCATATCAATATTATAGAAGCTATTCTAATGTACGATTTCCTGTTTATGATTCTGCCTCATTTGCCACACGCTTCGACAGCTGTAATTACTATTTTACAAAACGAAGATCAGAAAATTACGCTTCGGTTATAAGCGGGAATTCGAAATTCCTTTTCAAACAGAGAAATATATTCACAAAAAAGAACTCAGGAAATCAGCAGGCAACACCTACGCCCATTATTGAAGGTAACGGTACATTTTATAAAATAAATAACCTGGTAAAGGTAAGGAGCATTAAAAAAACAAAAGAGGGAGGGTTGCTTTTTTCGTTGAGAACAAACTTTCTTACTCATCCGGAGATGAATATTTTTTCATCGTGCCAATGGGTTACAACAGATAAATTTTCAATACATGACTTTAAAAAACAATACGCAGAACGAATGCGATTTAACGATGTGCGGATTCAGCAATCCGGAGAAGGTTATGTGATAAAATTAAAAGCTGATAGCGGAATTTATTCTATTAACGCTATACCGGTAAAACTATCTAAGAAAAAAGGAAAAACAATCGCTCAGCCTTTTTCTCCGAGATACAAAGAATATAACAAATCATTAGCCACCCGCGAACGTGCATTTAACAAGCGCATGAAGAGAGGAAAATTACCCGACAATCAATACTACCCGAAACAAAACTCCGAAGAAAAGAAAAGGACAGCATGGGCACTTACAAAAGGAGTAATGAACGAAGAGGAAAAACAAATGAGTTATGAAGAATGGCAAAAATATTATGCTGAACTAACTGCTAATGAAAGTAAAGTTATTAATGCAAGCGCTGCATCGGGAGAAGGTTTAATGAGAAGTCTTTCGCTGGATGGATTTGGAATATATAATTGCGACCAGATAAGGAGGATTGCAGATCCGGTAATTGTACATGCCAAATATTCAAGCGGAACGAAGAAAGATATACCCATTACCTGTACCTATATTATTGACGAAAAAATTAACGGGGTTTTGAGTTATTCAACTTATGGCAAATACACTCCTTCTAAAATTGTTTTTGGCAAGCACTCCAAAAACAGGATGGTAGTAACGAAAGAGAACGGGGATATCGCGATATTCACAAAAGAACAATTTGGAAAAAATAAATTTTCGGACAGAAGCAAATTCACTTTTGACGTAAAGGAAATTAATTCAAAAGTGAACAGCGTAGAGGATATGCGAAAGATATTGGCACTTTAAATATGAAGAGATATTTTGTTGAAAACATGAATCAGGAACACTACTCATCCACCTCATCGCTATCAGCCATAAAGCGGAAGCCTAGTCTTTTCGCGGTTTTTAATTGTATGGCATTGGTGGCTTCCTGTATCTCTCCTACACTTACTTCTTTCACCTGGTCAAACTGAGGAACAAACAGATCGAAATTTAAACTGTAAAGAATTGCTGATTCTACAACGCTTCGTATCGCTTTTTTATCAAGCACATCATGTGCAAGATCATTGTATAAAAAACCCAACTGGCGTTTGCCTTCTACAAAATAATGCAGTTCACGATTAACAAAAACTCTTGCGATCAAATAACCCAGGTCAGTTGAACGATTGTATTTAAATGAATCACTCAAAAAATTATATACATTTATCATCCCGCAAAAAGAATTGAATTCTTTTTTTACATAGGACGTTTTCCAGATGGGATGATTCTTATCAAAATCGAATACATTGGTGTGCATGTAAAACAACAACACGTCACCTGCTACTTTCAACTCTGCTTCAAACTCCGACTTATCTGTGTATTTTATATCGAGACGATCATCAATAGCTTCAGCTTTTTTAGAAAGCTCATCGGCAATTTCCTTCAACACTTCTTTAAAGCCTTTAAAAACAGCTATGGTATGATGAAATACATCCTGCTTAACAACTGATTTTTCTTTCAGTGTTTTTACGATCAGATCTTTAGGTGATGCAGTAGCCATTTACGAATTTAATAAATTAATATGCCCTTGCAAAAACAACACGCTGTGTAGAGGCTTTACCAGTATAAATACATTTGCCCTGTTCCTGTTTATTCTCAAGAGGTATACACCTTATCGTTGCTTTTGTTTCCTCTTTTATTTTTTGTTCTGTTTCGCTTGTACCATCCCAATGCGCATAAATAAATCCTCCTTTATCATCAAGTATTTTTTTAAACTCATCAAACGTATCTGCCCTGTATGTAATAGCCTCTCTAGCTGTGAGCGCCTTCTTATAAAGATTATCCTGTATCTGTCCCAACAGGTGCTCAAGCTTATTTTCGATATCGGCTTGCTGTAAGGTTTCTTTTTCTTTTGTATCTCGGCGTGCCACTTCGCATGTACCGTTCTCTAAATCTCTGCCACCTATGGCAACCCGCACAGGTACACCTTTTAATTCATACTCTGCAAATTTCCAACCCGGACGATGCGTATCCCTGTCATCGAATTTTACGCTGACCCCCTTTTTCTCGAGATTAGTTTTTATTTTTTTTGCCACCTCAGCAATTTGTGCAAGCTGCTCTGGCCCTTTATAAATTGGTACGATCACCACTTGTATTGGCGCTAACATCGGAGGCAATACTAATCCTTCATCATCGGAATGTGCCATCACCAATGCTCCCATTAATCTTGTACTGACTCCCCATGATGTGGCCCATACGTGCTCCTGTTTTCCTTCTGCTGTTGTGAATTTTACATCGAATGCTTTCGCAAAATTTTGTCCTAAAAAATGTGAGGTGCCCGCCTGCAACGCTTTACCATCCTGCATTAGCGCCTCTATACAATATGTTTCAAGTGCGCCTGCAAAACGTTCGTTCGCTGTTTTTACTCCCTTTAATACGGGCAGCGCCATAAATTTCTCAGCAAATGTTGCATACACTTCCAACATTTTTTCTGTCTCTTCAATTGCTTCTTCCTTTTTTGCATGCGCCGTATGACCTTCCTGCCATAGGAATTCAGCAGTACGTAAAAATAAACGCGTACGCATTTCCCAACGCACAACGTTGGCCCATTGATTAATAAGCAGTGGTAAATCACGGTAAGATTGTATCCAGCCTTTGTAAGTACTCCATATAATAGTTTCTGATGTTGGTCGTACGATCAACTCTTCTTCCAACTTTGCGTCTTCATCAACAACAATACTTCCATCGGGTGCGGTCTTTAAACGATAATGCGTTACTACGGCACACTCTTTGGCAAAACCATCAATATGGCTAGCCTCTTTACTGAAAAACGACTTAGGTATAAACAATGGAAAATAAGCGTTCACATGACCAGTATCCTTGAACATTTTATCCAAAGCGGCCTGCATTTTTTCCCATATAGCATAGCCATAGGGCTTAATAACCATACATCCTTTTACAGCAGAATGCTCGGCCAGATCGGCCTTGGTTACCAGGCTATTATACCATTCGGAGTAGTTTTCAGCTCTTGTTGCAAATTCTTTACCCATAATTATGAAAGTGGCACGGTGTTTGTAAATTTATGTTAAAAAGTAAACAAAAATAGGAATTTAAGCTCTTAAAACGAATTAGTATTAATATAACAACGGAGGAAACATGAAAACTTTACTTAAAAGCAGAAATCAGAACGGATTTTTAATGATTATGGGCGCTTTTATTATGGCCTTAACATTGAACAGTTGCTCCTCTTCAAAAACAACAACTGCAGGTACATACGAAGATGATCTTTACAACGTAAACAAGGGACGTAAAACGGACCCTAATTCATATTCATCTGCACCTTCCAATCAGCCTCAGCAACAAGCTCAGGAAAATCAGAATAACAATTCTGGCGGAAATGGAAACCAGAATTCTTCGCAAAATTATGGCAATGGCGGCAATAACAGTAATAATTATTCCAGCACTTATGATGCGGATGACTATTATGATTATGGTTATGCTGTAAGGATAAAAAGATTTTATAGACCGGTTGTTGGTTTTGGATTTTATGATAGTTATTATACAAACTCTTATTGGTATGATTATGACCCCTACCGTTGGGGAAGCAGTATTTATTTAGGTTACAGCTGGTGGGGTCCTTCATATTGGAATTATAGTTACAACCCAGGATATTACTGGGGTTACAATCGTGGATGGAATGGAGGATGGTACGGACACGGCTGCGGCGGCGGATGGGGCGGATACGGATACGGATACAATAACGGTTGGGGCGGATATTACGGCTCAGGATATTGGGGTGGATATAACAATGGTTGTTACAATGGTTATGGCAACTATTACAATAATAATTACAACAACAATTATGGCTACAATAACAATTACTATAATAGCCATGATAACAACAGTACCTATTATGGTCCGCGCAGAACTACGGATCATTCTAACGGAAAAACTGTTACCAGACCAAACATGTCTGATAAATACACTAATGCTGCATACAATGGTTTTGGAGGAAATTCCGGTAAGGCAGATGGTTTAAACGGTACGTATATGAATGATGGTCCAAAAAGCACCAACAATGAAAACAAAGGAAACATAAGAACGAGCCCGAATGCAGTAGGCAAACCTTCGAATTCTAATGTAGACAATGGTGCTGCGCCTGTTAAAAACAGTGACCTTTATAATTACAGTGGAACACCTGATAACGGTGGCCGCGGGGGCAATACTAATACAAACGCGCCTTTAAACAATAATGCCGCGCCTGCAAATAATAACAATTGGAACAATACAACAACAAGTCCGTCTAACAATTCTAACAACAATTGGAATAACGGTACTTCTCCTGCTCCAAATACTAACGGGAACAACGCTGCACCGTCAAACAGTAATAGTAACACCGGTGGTAATGCTGCTCCAAGTAATAATAATAACAATTGGAACAACGGTACTTCTCCTGCTCCAAATAATAACAATAATGCACCAAGCAGGCAGAATGAGAAACCAATTGAGAATAATAATAACTGGAACAACCCTGCACCGAATAACAGCAATAATAATTCGAATAATAATAACAATAACTGGAACAATGCTGCGCCAAGTAACAACAACGGCAATTGGAATAATTCAGCCCCAAGCAGATCAAATGAAAAGCCGGTAGAAAACAATAATAATAACAACAGGAACAATTCGGCTCCTAACAATGGTAACAACAGCAACAATAACAATAACTCCAACGGCAACTGGAACAATGCTGCGCCAAAAACAAATAACAGCAGTGCACCGGTTGAAAACAAAGTTAATGAAGCACCTAAAAATAATAACTGGAGCGCTCCAAGAAGTGTTGATTCACCAAAAAATAATTCTAATAATGCACCATCAAACAACACCTACTCTGCGCCATCACAATCAAAGCCATCTAACAGCGGCGGAGGTTATTCTGCACCATCGAGATCATCCAGTGGTAGCGGAGGTGGTTTCTCTGCTCCATCAAGATCAGGTGGAAGCGGTGGCGGCAGTTCTGCACCAAGAAGTTCTGGTGGAAGTGGAGGCGGTGGCTCAAAACCAAGAAGATAATCTAAATAAAAATAATATACATCCACATACATGAAAAAAGTAATTATAACAATTGCAGGAGGTTTGTTGTGCTCAATTTCTGCCTTTTCGCAAAATGAGATCGACGCATTGCGTTATTCAACTATAAATTATGGCGGAACCGCAAGGTTCTCTGCAATGGGAGGAGCATTTGGAGCACTTGGCGCTGACCTTTCTAACCTAAGCGTAAACCCCGCAGGTATAGCGCTTTTCAGCAAAACAGAATTTTCATTTACTCCGGGTATTTTTAATAGTTCTACCAACAGTACATACAATGGCTTCTCGAGCGGCGACAGCAAATCGAGTTTTAACATTGGCAACGTTGGTATCGTCGGAAGCAACAACAATACAATTGCCGAAGGCGCTTCGGGTTGGGTAAATACCAACTTCGCAATTGGGTACAATAACCTTGGTAATTTTCATAACCGCTTAAGTATTTACGGACCAAATACAAGCAGCTCTTTTCTTGATGTGTTAAAAGGAAGCGCAGATGGAAATTTTTCAGAAGACCTTGATGGCTTTTCTGACAAGCTTGCATTCAGAACTTATATGCTGGATACAATGCCGGGTGATCCATATACATATTACACACCGCTTATTCCCGGTGCAGAAATAGGACAATTAAAATCTGTTGAATCTCGCGGAAACATGGGAGAAACTTATATCACATTTGGAGGAAACTATAGCAACAAACTTTATTTAGGTGCTACTTTCGGAATTGACAATGTACGTTATAGTGAAGATGCGGATTACAACGAATCAGATTCACAGGATACTATTAACGGATTTGATGAGTATACCTATAGCAGCAGCCTTAGCACGAGAGGTGTTGGTTTTAATTTTAAATTTGGTATGATATACAGAGTAAATGACTGGGTAAGATTCGGAGGAGCTATTCACAGCCCTACATACTTCTCATTGTCTGATGCCTACTCAAACAGGATGAATTCCAGGTTTGATAACGGGCAGACTTATTCTGCTTCATCACCAGAGGGAAATTATGATTATTATTTATCAACCCCGTTGCGCGCAACCGGAAGTCTTGCATTTATCATTGCAAAAAAGGGATTGCTTAGCGCCGATTATGAATTCGTAGATTATTCTTCTGCAGTATTAAGTGCATCACCCAACACTTTCTTCGATGCCAACAATTCTATAAGGAACAAATATACTTCCACGGGTAACTTAAGAGTTGGAACTGAGTGGAGACTAGATCCTTTCAGCATCCGCGCAGGATATGCAATGTACGGCAACCCATACCAAGCAAATACAGGCAACAACTCCATAAAAAATATTATCTCAGCCGGATTTGGCATAAGGGAGAAAGAATACTTCCTGGATTTCGCATACACGTACACAATGTCTGACGAAAAATATTATATGTATGATCCTTCATTGGTAAACGCTGCAACAATAACAACAAAACAATCCGGATTTTTAATGACGCTTGGCTTCAGGTACTAATCAACTTCACAAAAAGAAAAGGGCTCACAAATTGTGAGCCCTTTTCTTTTAAATAAATAATTATACTTTATTTTTTTGCAGCTTCAGGAGCTTCTATCTCGCTATAGTCAACCAGGATTCTTCCGCAATGTTCACACACGATAATTTTTTTGTGCGTACGGATATCCAATTGACGCTGAGGCGGGATCTTGTTAAAGCATCCACCGCAAGCATCACGCTCAACAGAAACAACTACTAATCCATTTCTCACGTTCTGACGAATTCTTTTGTAAGCCGTTAACAATCTGTCTTCGATATTAGCTTCAGCTTGTTTTGATTTTTTCATTAGACTATCCTCATCTTTTTGTGTTTCGCCGATGATATTATCTAATTCCTCTTGTTTAAACTTAAGGTCTTTTTTTCTTTCTTTAAGATCAGCCTGAGCTTGTTCCAATATTTCTGTTTTAGAAGAGATATTCGCTTTAGCTTCTTTTGTTTTTTTCTCAGAAAGTTGAATATCCAGGTTCTGAAACTCTATTTCTTTTGTGATTGAATCGAACTCACGGTTATTCCTTACTTTATTTTGTTGAGTTTCGTATTTTTTTATTGCAGCCTGCGCATCTTTGGTCGTGTTCTTTCTCGTTGCAATAACATCATCCATCGCTTTTATCTCTTCTTCATAAGAAGTGATTCTTGTTTCAAGTCCAGCTACGATATCTTCCAGATCTCTTACCTCAAGTGGCAACTCTCCTCTAACTACTCTTATCCTGTCTATTTTAGTATCAATTTGCTGTAACTCATAAAGAGCTTTTAATTTCTCTTCAACCGGAATTTCAGCTTTGTCGTCTTTCGTTTTTACTTTGCTCATTTTATAAATAGTTTATTGGATTCGTGTTTATTCCTGAAAAATGGACTGCAAATGTAGTGAATTTTTCCTTAATATGGGTATAAAAAATTTCACCCGTAAACTGCTCGCTTTCATAGTGTCCAATATCAGCAATGACAAGCCTTTGGGCCGCATCGAAGAACTCATGATACTTAAAATCAGCAGATATATACACATTTGCACCCCTATTTATGGCATTTTTGAGCAAAAAGCTCCCAGAACCACCACAAACTGCTACTTTTTTGACTTTTTTGCCCAATAATCCCGTATATTTTATGCATCCACAATTCATGGTTTTCTTCACGCGCTTCAAAAAATCCAACTCATTTTCTTCTTCCTTCAACTCCCCTATTACCCCCGATCCTACCCTATTAAATGCATTCCCTAAAGGAATAATATCATAAGCCACTTCTTCATAAGGATGGGCCTTAATAAGCGCTGTAATTATTTCATTCTCAAGATAAACGGGATATATCGTCTCAATCTTTAATTCTTTCTCATTGTGTCTTTCTCCGGGCTTACCAACATAAGGATCGGTATTTTCACCAGCTTTGAAAGTACCCATTCCCTCACTGTTAAAACTGCACTCATCATATTTACCAATATGTCCTGCGCCGGCCTTAAATAAAGCATCTCTAACTTCTGCTGCCTTTTCAAGCGGACAAAAAGTAATAAGCCTGCGGAGCAAGTCCTGTTTTGATGAAAGTATTTCGCAATTAACGAGACCTAATTTTTCGGCAATCTTAAAATTTACTCCACCCCATACATTGTCAAGATTTGTATGTGCCGCATAAATGGCAATATCATTTTTTATTGCTTTGATAACTGTGCGCTCCACATAATTTGTTCCGTTTAGTTTTTTTAGTCCCGAAAAAACTATGGGATGATGAGCAATAACCAGGTTGCAATTGAGTTTGATAGCTTCATCAATCACCTCCTCTGTGCTATCGAGACAAATAAGAACGCCTTTTACAGTTGCAGAGGGGTCGCCAACTATAAGACCCGCGTTGTCATATCCCTCTTGCAACGAAAGCGGAGCAATGCTTTCTATTAAATTACTTATATCTTTTATAGTTGTCATTTGATTATTTATTAAACAAAATTACACATTAGAAATTAGCTATGGCATCTCAAGCGTTGTCACATCGAGCCTGTCGAGATGCGTGGAGCAAAATGCTGGAGCAAATTGTCTGGTTCTCGACTCCGCTCGAACTGACAGCATAAATTTGTATTTTTAAACAATGAAGGTAATACAAATACTCGCTTTTCCATTCTCGCTTTTGTATGGCATGGTTACACGCCTTCGTAATTTTTTTTATGACCGGGAAATTTTTCAATCCGTAAAATTTAATGTTCCCGTAATTTGTATTGGTAATTTATCACTTGGCGGAACAGGAAAATCGCCTCACCTGGAATATATTGTTGAATTATTAGGAGCAGAAAATATTGCCACACTTAGTCGCGGTTATGGAAGAAAAACAAGTGGCTTTATTTTAGTTAGTGAAAATAGCACTGCAGAAGAAACAGGAGACGAGCCCCTTCAATTCAAGAAAAAATTCAATAAGTTATTGGTCGCAGTTTGCGAAGACAGAGTAAAAGGCATCAACGAATTACTAAAAATAAATCCAAAGCTAAAAGCAATTTTGCTTGATGATGCATTTCAGCATCGCAAAGTAAAACCAGACTTATCTATTCTGCTTACCGATTATAACAAACCTTTTTACAACGATCTTGTATTGCCTTCAGGAACACTGAGGGAACCTCGCTCGGGATTTAAAAGAGCTGATATAATTATAGTAACTAAAATTCCGAAATTATTATTGGATGGAGAAAGAGAACGTATTGTTGAAAAAATAAAATCAATGCCTCATAAACAAATTTATTTTTCAAAAATAACCTATGGTGATTTTAAACCTATCGGCAAAAAAATTGTGGGCGATAACCAGATCATGAAAGAATTTTTTTTCGATGCCACTTACTCCATCGTTTTATTTACGGGCATTGCAAATAGCTTACCCCTTGTTGAATACCTTTCCGAAAGGGCACACGAAGTAAAACACATTCCGTTTCCCGATCATCATTCTTTCTCTGTAAATGACATTGAGAAAGTTTGCAGCCTGCTTGAAAGCGTAAGTAATAAAAATAAAATTATTCTTACTACGGAAAAAGATGCTATGCGACTGAGCGACCCTTCAATAAAAAAATTAATTAGCGAACTACCGGTCTATTATGTTCCTATTAAAATAGAGTTCGAAGAGAAAGATGGTTTACAATTCAACCAGCAAATTTTATCATATGTTAAATAAAATTAACGAAGCAGGTAATTATCTTTTAAGCAAAACCAGAATTCGTCCTACAGTTGGTATCATTTTAGGCACTGGTCTTGGAGCGCTTGCCGATGAAGTGAAAATAGTTGACACCATCAACTATTCTGACATACCACACTTTCCGGTTCCAACTGTAAGCGGACATGAAGGAAAATTATTATTCGGAACCATTGGCAATAAACAAGTGATCGTAATGCAAGGGCGCTTCCATTATTACGAAGGCTATAGCATGGACGAGATCACACTGCCAATAAGAGTAATGAAAAAATTAGGCGTACAGCAGTTAATTGTTTCAAACGCAAGCGGTGGTATGAACCCCGATTTTAAAGTAGGCGACATTATGTTTATCACCGATCATATTAATTTGTTTCCCGAAAGTCCTCTGCGCGGCCCGAACCATGATGAGCTTGGCCCCCGCTTTCCGGATATGAGCAAAGCCTATTCAAAAGATCTTTTGGATAAAGCAATACAGGTTGCAAAAAATTTGAACATAAAAATACAACAGGGAGTTTATGTTGGTTTATCCGGCCCTTGTTTCGAAACCCCTGCAGAATACCGCTACCTGCGCATCATTGGGGGCGACAATGTTGGCATGAGTACAGTACCCGAAGTAATTGTTGCCCATCATTGCGGCATTAAATGTTTTGGCATTTCAGTTATTACCGACCTTGGCATCGACGGGAAAATAATGGAGATCACACATGAAGAAGTAAAACATGCCGCTGCCGAAACCGAACCAAAAATGACTGCAATTGTAAAGGGATTGATAGAGATGATATAATAGTTTTATTTTTTCGTTTCACAAGCAACCTTTTAACCGGAAGCCCGTCATACAATAAAGAAAAAAATATTTTCAAAAAGGGTGTACCTTTTGAGGATATTTCCGTTATACTATTAATGGCCATTTTTTATCATAAAAACGAAGAAAATCAAACAAATTATACCTATGAATAAAAGTAAACTAAGCAAATTCATTTTATTTACAACCTGTTTTATACTCTCCTTTTTTATCGCATGCAGAAAACCAGATACGATACCGGTAGAAGCACAAGGTAATCCAAATCTGCCTGTTACTCCTTATAGCTATACTGCCAAGCATGCAGTAAACGACAACCTTGCCACTTTAGGAAGAGTATTATTTTATGATCAAAACCTTTCAGTCAATAATGCTGTTTCATGTGGCAGCTGCCATAAACAGGAATTCGCTTTTGCCAACAATGTTAGATTTGATAAGGGATTTAATGGCTTACCATTGACCCGAAACTCACCTTCTATACAAGGTATAAAAGGCTTTTCTCCTGCGACCAACTTTGTATTTAACGACAGCACTTTCATATTCGAACCCTCCATTACTGACAGCAGCGGAATGCCGACTATAAATAATCAGAACCAGGTTCTGTTGTTTTGGGATGGCAGACAAAGAAATGTTGCAGATATGGTACTCAACCCGGTGCTCAATCACAATGAAATGAACGTACCTGATTTTGAGACATTGGTAAACAAACTGAACAGCCTTTCATATTATCCTGATTTGTTTAAAAAAGCATTTGGTGATGAGACAATTACAAAAGAAAGAATTGCATTTGCATTGGAAGGATTTCTGTCTTGCTTGAACACTTCAGCAGAACAAAATTTCGAAGTTAAAAGCCTAACCCCAGTTGAAGAACAGGGAAAATCATTGTTCCATAATAAATACAACTGTGCGAAATGTCACGATCAGGGAGGTTTTGGCAACCCACGCTTTACGCTTGAAGACCCTACATTTAACAATGGCGGCGGCGGGTCGGGTCCATATGGACCTGCAACAGATCCTTCGCAAATGTTCAATATCGGACTTGATCAGGTATATTCAGATCAAGGTCTTGCAAGACTTACCGGTAGAGCAGGAGATGAAGGGGTATTTAAAGTTCCAACATTAAAAAATATTTCTGTAACAGCTCCATATATGCACGATGGAAGATTTGCTAATCTGGGTGAAGTACTGGATCATTACAGCCATGGCATACAACCTAACTCTAACCTTTCTCCGCTGTTTAGAAGCCTTGACGGCACACCTAAAAAGCTGAACATTAATCCTGCAGAAAAATTGGCCATCATTTCGTTCCTTAATACACTTAAGGACGAAGATTTTTTAACTTCTTCTATGTACTCCGATCCGTTTAAAAAATAAAATGGCTTATTCCAATTAACCATTATATTTTAAAATATACCTCTATGAAAAAAATAGCACTGTTGCTCTTTACAGGATACTTCTGTTCGTTTATAAATGCACAGAAAATATATCCCGATTCGATAATAGGAGAAAAAATAGTTTATAAATACCTGGGGATCCAGTCCAATCTTTTGCTACAACAGTTCATAAGTTTTAACAGCAACAGCTCAATAAATACCAATCCATACATTTTTTCCTACTCTAAAAACAATATCAAAACGGGCAGAGGCACAGTTTTCGGAACGGGGTTTGCAGTAAGCGAAAGCTCTAGCAACGATGGGGTCTCATCTGTAGAAGTTCAAAATATTAATATCACTTTACGCTACGGATTTGAAAGAAAATATCTTCAACAGGAAAAATTTATACCATTTTGGGGTGTTGATTTCGGTGCAGGCTTTGTTGACACACGCGTTACCTCAAGATTAACTCAAACGTTCAGCAATACCACAACTAAGGTTGAAACCCTGAAAGCCTTTGTGGGCCCATCTTTTAGGGCCGGGGTAAATTATGCTCTTTCAAAACATATTTTAATTGGCACAGAATTTATGTTTAACGTTCAATTAGCGTATACAGAAACATTCAGTGGTCCTGAATTTTCTTCGAGCATTTCGCCTTTTAATGTTGGGTTTCAACCACCTACTGCCCTATTCCTGATTTTCAGGTACTAAACTTTCCGCATAAAATTAATAAACCGGGAGGCACTTTTGACGCCCGTTTTATTTGATAAAAATCCCTAATTTCGTAAGTATGAGTATTTACGAAAAATACGAACCGGTTATTGGCCTTGAAGTGCATGCTCAAATGCTTACTAAGAGCAAAGCTTATTCACCCGATTCAACCGAATATGGAGCATTACCGAACAGCCAGGTAAGTGTTATTTCATTGGGACACCCCGGCACATTACCAATGACAAACAAAAAAGTCATTGAGAGTGCAGTAAAACTGGGATTAGCATGCAATTGTAATATAACCGAGGAAAACCAATATGCACGTAAAAATTATTTTTACGCCGATCTCCCTAAGGGTTACCAGATAACACAAGATAAAACCCCTATTTGTACCGGCGGCTTCATCACTATTAAACAGGATGACGGAACTGAGAAAAATATTACGCTCACCCGAATTCATATGGAAGAGGACAGTGGAAAAAGTATTCACGACATTGATCCATTTGATACACTTATAGATCTTAATCGCGCAGGTGTTGCTTTATTAGAAATTGTGAGCGAACCGGAGATACGTTCAGGTGAAGAAGCCTATAAATACCTTACAGAAGTTCGTAAGCTGGTACGTTACTTAGAGATTTGTGATGGCAATATGGAAGAAGGTAGTTTGCGCTGTGATGCAAATATCTCTGTGCGTTTAAAGGGAAGTGAAAAATTCGGAAAACGTGTTGAAGTAAAAAACATGAACTCCATACGCAATGTACAACGCGCTATTGAGTATGAAGTAAAAAGACAAATTGAGGCGATAGAAAGAGGCGAAGCCATTGCACAGAATACTCTTAGTTTCGATGCCGGCACCGGAAAAACATCTATTATGCGCAGCAAGGAAATGGCGCACGATTACCGTTATTTTCCTGAGCCCGACCTGCAGCCGGTTATAATAAGCCATGAATACATCAATAGCATAAGAAGCAAACTGCCCGCACTGCCAAACGATCTTTTTAAAAAATACACAAAACAATTAGAACTTTCTGCTTATGATGCCGGTGTATTGACCGACAACAAACAGATGGCGTTGTATTTTGAAGAACTTATTACCAAAACAAAAAATTATAAAGCCGCAGCTAACTGGATGATGGGTGCAGTTAAATCCTACTTAAACGAAAATGCAATTGAGATAGAACAATTCTCATTAACACCGGCTGCAGTTGCGCAGATCATTGAATTGATAGATTCAGGAAAAATAAGTAATAGCGTTGCCTCACAAAAAGTATTTCCCGAATTAGTGCGTTCACCGCAAAAAACAGCCATGCAAATTGCACAAGAACAAAACCTATTGCAGGAAAGTGATGAAGGTTCATTAAAAGAATTAGCAAAACAGGCGATATCCAAATACCCCGAGAAAGTGGCGGAATACAAGAGTGGAAAAATTGGACTACTGGGACTTTTTATGGGTGAGTTAATGAAACTTTCAAAAGGCAAAGCCGATCCTAAAATAGCAAGTCAATTAGTAAAACAATTACTTGACGAAAATTAATTCTATAATATGAAAAAAAATATCCTATCGATAGTAGTAGCCATTTTATTTTTTACAGCCTGCAAACCTGGCGATTCCCGAGACTCAAACGTAAAAGGAAAATTCACCAATGCACATGGCGAAACTGTTTTTCTTGATGAACTTAAACCTGAAGGGATAAACACTATTGACTCTGCAGTTATAGATGAAAACGGTGAATTCAAATTTAACAAGCCGGTTAATGCGGTAGGCTTTTATAAAATAGGGATTTCAGAAAGTAATTTTGCCACTGTTATTATTGACTCAAACCAACAAATTAATTTATTAGCGGATGCAGCCGATATTGCCAAAACCTATAATGCCGAAGGATCGCCGGATACAAAGTTGTTTATAGAAATCAACAATGCTTCACAAAAGCATTTTTATAAGTTGGATTCACTCAATCGGTTTTTCCAAAATTACCTGAACATAGCGCAGATGGACACGACAAAGATCGATTCGATTAGCGACGTTGTTGAAGTTATTTTTAATAAAGAAAATAAGATCCATGAAGACTACCTCACCTCTTTAATAAAAGCGAATCCAACTTCACTGGCTAATATTGCGGCCATACAGCAATTGGACATCAACAAAAATTTCGATTGTTATGAAGTACTTAGTGCGGGGCTTGGGAAAAAATATCCTGATTCCCCTTACACAAAATTTTTTGTTGCAGATTTTGAGAAAAAGAAAAAATTTCGATTTGGAGCACAAGCGCCAGACATTAATCTTGAAAACGCAGAAGGCAAAGTTGTAGCATTGAGTTCATTGAGAGGAAAAATAGTACTCCTTGATTTTTGGGCATCGTGGTGCGGGCCATGCAGAGCAGAAAGTTCAACATTAGTTTCTGCCTACAAACGTTTTAATAAAAATGGTTTCGAAATTTATGGAGTATCGCTTGATAAAGAGAAGGCTTCCTGGCTAAGTGCTATTGAAAAGGATCAGTTCACCTGGACAAACGTAAGCGATTTAAAATGGTGGCAATCGGAAGCAGCTCAACTTTACGAAGTTAAATCTATCCCATGCAATTTTTTACTCGACAGGGAAGGAAAAATCGTTGCTAAAAATTTACATGGCGAAGATCTTGAAGCCAAAATCTGCGAATTGGAAGCAGGATGGTGTAATGCAAAAAAATAATACCTATTGAACCTTGAAAGGCCTGGTACATAAGAAGGATTTTTTAACCTTAGCAGCAGGGCTCATTTTATCTCTTGCCCCGGCGACAATTTTTTCTCAAAAAAAATATTTCCAGCAAAATGTAAATTACATCATTCATGTAACACTTGATGACACAAAAAATATTCTAAAAGCATCCGAAACAATAGAGTACACCAATAATTCACCGGATGAACTTACCTTTTTATATTTTCACCTTTGGCCCAACGCCTATAAAAATAATTCAACCGCGTTGGCAAAACAACTTCTGGAAAACGGAAAAACAGATCTATACTACGCCGAAGAAGATGAATTTGGATACATCGATAGTCTCGACTTTTTTGTTGATGGAAAAAAAACAAAATGGGAATACGATCCGGAAAACATCGACATCTGCAAACTTATATTAAATGAGCCGCTAAAAAGCAGGAACAAAATTGTTATCGAAACTCCTTTTAAAGTAAAAATTCCAAAAAGTGGTTTTTCAAGGTTAGGATGTGCTAATCAGCAATATCAAATAACACAATGGTTTCCAAAGCCCGCTGTGTATGATGTAAATGGTTGGAACCAGATGCCATTCCTTGATCAAGGAGAATTTTATTCTGAGTACGGAAAATTTGATGTTTTTATTTCCGTTCCCAAAAACTATGTTGTTGCTGCAACCGGTGATCTTGTTGACGGAGAAGAAGAACAAAAATGGTTGGATGAGAACGCAGAAATAACAAGACAATGGCTGGATAAAAATGTAACAACTACCGAACCTGCAAAAGCCATTATATTAAACGTTGACACTACTCCTAAAAGCGACTCCTCCTATAAAACTTTACATTACTCTCAAAAGAATGTACACGACTTTGCCTGGTTTGCTGACAAAACCTATAAGGTGTTAAAGGGTGAGATTGAACTTCCTTACTCAAAAAGAAAAGTCACCACATGGGTTATGTTCAATAAATCTGAAAGCAAACTCTGGTCAAAAAGCATTCAATATATTAACGACGCTGTTTATTATTATTCTTTGTGGAACGGTGAATATCCCTATAACCATGCAACAGCAGTTTTCGGCGGACTTGGTGCCGGGGGCGGAATGGAATATCCCAATGTGACTGTAATTGGTCCAACAAAAACAGATCGCGAACTTGAAGTTGTAATTGTACACGAAGTGGGTCACAATTGGTTTTACGGTCTGCTAGGATCCAACGAGCGCGTAAATGCATGGATGGATGAAGGAATAAATTCTTATTATGAAAATAGGTATATGGAAACAAAATATCCTGGCGCACTTCTATTTGAGAATTCACAAAAATCCTTGCTCAAAATTTTTAGCCTCAATAAGTACAAACGGAGATATCAAAATTATCTGACCTATTTGTTTAGTGCCCGTACAAATGAAGACCAGCCTATTGCAACACACTCGAAAGATTTTACTGATTTTAATTATGGCGCAATTGTTTATGCCAAAAGCGCTGTGGCAATAGGATACTTAAGCGCCTACCTTGGACAGGATGTTTTTGATGAAGCCATGCGCAGTTATTTTGAAGAGTGGCATTTCAGGCACCCACAGCCAAAAGACTTAAAAAAAATATTGGAAGAAGTGAGCGGAAGGAATGTAGATTGGTTTTTTAATGAAATGCTTACCACAACAAAAAAAGTGGATTATAAAATAAAATCTTCGAAAAAACTAGGTGATGGCTCCTATGACCTGGTAATAAAAAATAAGACAAATACATTAAGCCCTGTGCCGATTTATGGAATAAAAAACAACAACATAGTTGCAATTGTCTGGTACGATGGATTTCCCGGAAAACAATATGTAGGCTTCCCTCCTCTTGATGTTGATTATTTTAAAATTGATTATAAAGAAGATGTCCAGGAAATTAATCGCAACAATAACAAACTTCGCACACATGGGATCTTCAAAAAAACAGAACCGTTAAAATTACAATTCCTCGGAAGCTTTGATGACCCAACTAGAAGCCAGGTATTTTTCACCCCTACTATTGGTTATAACAATTACAATAAAACCCTTGTTGGACTTGCATTGTATAACAACATCACACCTCAGAAAAAAGTCGAGTACTTATTCGCACCCATGTTCGGAACCGGAAATAAAGAACTTGCCGGTCATGCAAATATGGCTTTTAACTTTTGTCCAAGGGGCCCACTTTTTCAATTGGTAAATATTAAAATTTCGGCCAACCGTTATGCATATAACGATTATCCATTTGTTCTCAATTACGAAAAAATATCGCCTGAACTAAATCTAAAATTCAAAAAAAGAAATGCGAGAAACCCACTACATCAAAACATTAACTACCGTTACATTAATATCACCAAACAAACTTTTACGGGACAATATGATCAGCCCACGCCCGTTTATACCAAAGACAGCACCTTCCTTTCATTCAATGAGATAACTTATACATTAAAGAACAAACAAAAAATTAATCCCTACGATCTTTCACTGACCTATCAACAGGGGAAGGACATGAGCAAACTATTTTTGAATGTGAATTACGAAATAACATTTAAGGGCAGGAACCGAGGCATTGACATACGTTTTTTCGCAGGAACGTTTCTTAACAATACCAATTCATATCCATACCTATACAGGATGAGTGGACAAAAAGGAAGCCAGGATTATTTATTCGACAACTATTATATGGGAAGAAATGAATATGGAAATTTTTTATCCAAACAATTTACCGAAACCGATGGCGCACTTAAAGTATATACTCCACTGGGTCAAACCAACAATTGGTTAACCGCCTTAAACATTAAATCTTCATTGCCATTGATACGTTTCCCACTGAGATTCTTTATGGATGTTGGAATGATACCAAAAGAAGGAAGTATATTTAATAAAGAAATTTTTTTTTATGACGGGGGAATTACTTTTAGCCTAGTCAATGATATTTGCGAAGTTTACTTTCCTTTGTTCATGTCTAAGGATATAAAAGCTAACTTAGAACTAAATAAAATAAGTTATGGTGAAAGTATTCGTTTCACGTTGAATTTGAATATGGCGAATCCATTTAAACTAATTAAAGATTTTTCATTTTAGCATTTGGACACGAACAAAAAAATATATTTCGCTTCAGATTTTCACTTAGGGGTTCCTGACAAAGAGCGAAGCCTTACAAGGGAAAAACTGGCTGTAAAATGGCTCGATGAAATTAAACATGATGCCGCTGAAATTTATTTAATGGGCGACCTGTTCGATTTTTGGTTTGAGTATAAACATGCTATCCCTAAAGGATTTACCAGAGTACTTGGAAAAATTGCTGAGATAAACGACGCAGGCATACCCATTCATTTATTTACCGGCAACCACGATATGTGGATGTACGATTACCTACCCGAAGAACTTGGAGTTACCATATACAGAGAGCCAGTTATTAAAACATTTAACGGAAAAAAATTTTATTTAGGTCATGGTGATGGCCTTGGCCCTGGCGATCACGGATATAAATTCATTAAAAAAGTATTTGCTAGTCCAATTAGTCAATGGTTATTTGCGAGGCTGCATCCGAATGCCGGAATCGGCATGGCAAAATTCTGGTCAAAAACAAGCCGTGCCTCAACCGGAAAAACGGATGAGAAATTTTTAGGAGAAGAAAATGAGTGGCTGGCGATCTACGCAAAAGAAATATTACAAAAAGAACATTTCGATTATTTTATTTTTGGCCATAGGCACCTTCCTATTGATGTTAAACTCAATGAAAAATCGCGCTACGTTAACCTCGGTGATTGGATAAACTATTTTACCTATGCTGTGTTTGATGGGAAGGAATTGCTGTTGAAAGAATACCACAAGCAGTAGCTATAATGGAACGCGGATAAGCACAGATGATTATGATTTATTAAGATCAATGAAATCTTAACAAATCATAACTATCATAATAATCAGTGTTCCGTTTTTTTGAATTAAAACAACCGTGCAATAAGATCCGTCACCCGATTGGAGTACCCTGCTTCATTATCATACCATCCCATCACTTTTATCATATTGCCTACAACAGAAGTAAACTCAGCATCGAATACACAAGAGTAAGGACTGCCAACAATATCAATAGATACAATAGGATCTTCAGTGTACTCCATTATTCCTTTCAAAGAAGTTTCCGCAGCTTTTTTGAAAGCAGCATTTACTTCTTCAACCGTTACAGGTTTAGCAAGAACACAAGTAATATCTGTTAATGAACCATCAGGCACTGGAACACGAACACCGCATCCGCCCAATTTTCCTTCAAGCTCAGGAAATATTTTTGTGATGGCTTTCGCAGCCCCTGTTGATGTGGGCACAATGGAAACCGCTGCTGCACGCGCCCTTCTAAGATCCTTATGTGGTGCATCATGCAAACGCTGATCACCGGTATAACTGTGCACCGTAGTAATGTATCCATCTTCAACGATCCAGTTTTCATGCAGTACTTTTATCATTGGCGCTGCGCAATTAGTAGTGCAGGATGCATTTGAAATAATAATATCGTCTTTTGAAAGGATAGAATCGTTTACGCCAAGCACAATTGTCTTAATATCGTTACTCTCCGGCGGAGCAGAAAGCAACACCTTTTTTGCACCTGCATTTATATGTTTCATCGCACCTTCTCTATCCAAAAAGTGACCGGTTGATTCAAGCACCACATCAATTTCTAATTTAGTCCAAGGTAAATTTGCCGGATCCTTTTCTCTTAATATTTTAATCTCTTTGCCATCAACAATAATACTATTCTCGGTATACGTAACACTTTTTCCAAATCGCCCGTGAACAGAATCGTATTTTAAAAGATGTGCAAGCGTTTTACTATCCGTAAGATCGTTTATCGCAACAACTTCCATATTATCACGAAGCAAAATATGTCGGAAAGAAATACGACCAATCCTTCCAAAACCATTGATCGCAATTTTTATTTTTTTCATTTGAGTGTATAGATCAGTACAAAGCTAATTAATAAGCACTATAAAATTAGGGCAAGCAAAACGGTAACAGAAAACTGAAAAGAGAAATAAAATATTTTTAGAACAGGTGTTTCTCTGCATGATAAGAAGATCTAACCAATGGTCCACTCTCTACATATCTGAAACCTTTTTTAAGGGCAGCTTCTTTATAAATTGCAAACTTATCAGGATGAATAAACTCCACCACCGGCAAATGCTGCTTTGTAGGTTGCAAGTATTGTCCCAATGTTAAAATATCGCAGCCAACTTTTCTAAGATCATCCATTGTTTCGTACACCTCATCATCTGTTTCTCCAAGCCCAAGCATTACACCCGATTTTGTTTTGAGCCCGGATTCCTTCAATAATTTCAACGCTTCCAGGCTCCTGTCGTATTTTGCCTGCACACGAACTTTTTTAGTAAGTCTGCGAACTGTCTCTAAATTATGAGAAACTATTTCGGGTTTTACATCAATCAAACGTTGTAAATTTTCCCATTTTCCCTGGAAATCGGGTATCAAAGTTTCCAAAGTAGTTGTTGGACTTTTTCTTCTTATTGCGAGAATTGTTTCTGCCCATATAGTTGATCCACCATCCTTCAGATCGTCTCTGTCAACAGAAGTTAACACACAATGTTTTACTTTCATCAACACAATTGAATCAGCTACTCTTTCCGGCTCTTGCAGATCAGCCGGCTTTGGTCTTCCCGTTGCAACTGCACAGAAGCCGCATGAGCGTGTACAAATATTTCCAAGGATCATAAACGTAGCTGTGCCTGCACCCCAGCATTCGCCCATGTTAGGACAATTACCACTTTCGCAAATGGTGTGCAGCTTATGAGTGTCAACAGTTTTTCTTACGTGTAAATATTCCTTGCCCGTAGGAAGTTTCACCCTTAACCAATTTGGTTTTTTATTGAAGGGTTCTTTAAGAGTAGCAGATGGGTTGTTCTCAGCCATAAAGATTTAAAACCACTTTTTACCGTACACAAGGCTTACATAAAAGGTAAGCAACACCTGTTGATTTTTTGTAAGCGCCATCAAAGGAATAACAGTAGGATAAGCATCCACAACAATACCTGTCTCAATTGCCTTTACATCGTTATGGTAATCCGCATACTCAAAACTCAACGCCAGCTTAAAATAACCACCGGGATAAATTTTTGTTTCATCGAAGCCTTTAAGGTATGGTGCCCTGCCATAAATATTATCCGGGAAATGTTTCGTGGGATCATACCTTTCTTCTTTCACTACAAACTCACCGGGAAAAGAAGTTTCATGCAATATTTCGAGATAAATTGGTTTAGCGAAACCTAAAGACGCTCCAAGGAATGTTCCCATTCTTATCTCTACACTTTTTCTTTCTGCTCTTCTGAATATAACTTTTTGATACCCAACACCCGGACGAATAATTTGAAAATTATTGAGTTTACCATAATAAAACCCTTTTGAATTTTCGAAATACTGATTGGATATTTTTGCTTCTTTAGGATGACGCATGTTTAATACCTCAATTTCAAACACACCCTTCTTTGTTGCTGTTACATGTTTTATCCTTCTGTAATTAAATCCAAAGCCATTGGAATGGCCCATGATGCAAATATTACTTTCATTACGGTACAAAACATCAAGGTCGCCGCCGCTTGCCAATACAGTATTAGCATCCTGCGCAATACCCTCAAAGGAAAACGAGGCGAGAAAAATTAGGATCGATATACTTTTAAAAACTCTCAAGATTATGATTTCACTATAACAAATATACCAAAAAAGAGTCCAATTAATACTATTCTCCCATGGAATTAGCACATAAAACATGCCACAACTGAGCAAATAAATCACTGTTTAATTTTGTGGAAGTTCCTTATGAAATGTGGTTTTAACTTAAAATACTAAAACCATTTTTTACCATAAACGAGGCTTATGTAGAAATTCAGCATCAATTGCTGTTCTTTATTGTATGCCATCAAGGGCACACCTTTTGGAAACGCATCAACTGTAACGCCGGCTTCTATCGCTTTTACATCGTCGTGATAATCGGCATATTCGAAGCTAAGCGCGAGTTTTGCGTAGGCTCCTGGATATAATTTTGTTTCGTTTATCCCCTTTAAAAAAGGCGCCGGACCATAAATTTTATACTGAGAATGTTTTTCCGGATCATACTTTTCTTCTTTGATAACATATCCTGAAACAGGAGCTTCGTATAATATTTCCAGGTAAACCGGCTTTGCCAAACCCAATGATGCACCTAAGAAAGTTCCGAGGCGAACCTCCACACTTTTCCTTTCAGCTCTTCTGAATAAAACTTTTTGATAACCAATACCCGGACGAATGATCTCAAAACTATTTAGCTTGCCATACGAATAGGACTTTCCTCCTTCGAATTGGTTGGGCATTTTTTTCTCTTTAGGATGCCGCATATTTAACATGTCAATCTCTACTATTCTTTTTTTTGAACCCGTTACATGCCATATTCTCCTGTAGTTAAATCCGACACCATTTGTATGAACCAAAGGCCCGATGTTGCGTTCATTGCGATACAACACATCAAGATCTCCTCCATTATTTAAAACGGTGGTTGCATCTTGTGCAAGCACATTAAAACAAATTGAAGACAGAAGCGAAAAGAAAAATAAAATGTGTTTACTCATATTTCTGCAATAACTATTTGTAGAATTTTATTGTTAATTTTAATTACAAATGAGGTCAATTATTAAACTCCTTTATTTCTAATTTATTATATAATTATTGTCCATTTTTGCTAAATAAATATACGATGAAATAGCCATATATTTTTGACATATTAGACGAAAATAAATAAGTGTGAAAACACAAGACAATAGAACTAAAATTATATACATATGAAAATTTCACAAATCACCTATAAAGGACAATTAAGAACAGAATCCGTTCATTTAAAATCAGGGAAAGCCATAATTACCGATGCCCCGCTTGATAATAAGGGCAAGGGCGAGGCCTTTTCCCCTACCGATTTGCTTTCTACATCACTAGGATGCTGTATGATCACCATTATGGGAATAGTTGCAGAGCGTGATAACATTAATCTAACCGGCACCACTGTTGATATTTCTAAAATAATGTCGGACAATCCCAGGAAAGTGCAAGAAATAATAGTTGAAATTAATTTTCCAGGAAATAACTATTCGGAAAAGGAGAAAAAAATCCTGGAAAATTCAGCACGAACGTGCCCTGTGGCTTTAAGTTTGCATCCCGATGTAAAGCAAACTGTGATCTTTAATTACTAAAAACTACAAAAGCCCAAAGATGGGGGATCTTAAGGCTTTTGAACTTATAAATAAACTGATTAAATTCTTTTCGAAACAGACTCGCTTTGATTGTTAACCTTACCGTAAGCAGGACAACGTTCGTGACTCTTACAAGACGAAATAAACATAGCCGCAAACGCAACAACTGCTAAAATTATGAAAGTCTTTCTCATGGGCTTTTTTTTATACCTGTTTTTTTCAATGCTAATCAACTAATATAGTCGATTTATTTTAATTTACCAAGAACAAAAGTATTATTAATAAACGTTGGGGGTACTACCTAAACAACAATTTATCAACATTTATACGTACATAAAGCTTAATTTTATTGGTCATTAGATTCAAACACCATGCCAACAACTGAAATCAACCCAAACATTGAAGAAAGCTGGAAAGCGGTGTTAAACGAACAGTTTACCCAACCTTACTTTAGCACTCTTAAGCAGTTTTTAATTGAAGAAAGGAATAAAAATGTAGTTTATCCTCCCGGCCCCCTTATTTTTTCAGCATTTAACCATGCACCTTTTGATAAAGTTAAAGTAGTGATCATTGGTCAGGATCCTTATCACGGCGCGGGTCAGGCAAACGGACTTTGTTTTTCGGTATCGGACGGCATAAAACCACCACCTTCATTAGTAAATATTTTTAAGGAAATTAAAAGCGATCTAGATATTCCTATTCCAACCAATGGCAATCTTGAACCTTGGGCCGACCAAGGAGTATTGCTGCTTAATGCTACACTAACGGTAAGAGCAAATCAAGCCGGATCTCATCAAAATATGGGATGGGAACATTTTACTGATGCAGTTATTAAAACACTTTCACAACAAAAAAAAGGATTGGTGTTTTTACTTTGGGGACGTTTTGCGCAGGCAAAGGAAGCATTAATTGACGGCACCAAACATTTTATTTTGAAAGCAGCACACCCTTCCCCATTCTCTGCCTATAATGGCTTTATGGGCTGCAAACATTTTTCAAAAACAAATGAACTGCTGAGGCAGCAAGGATTGAAAGAAATTAATTGGGCTATAAAATAGCATGAGTAAGAAGGCGCAAAATAAAACTCAGCAAAAAAAAGAGGCAGCGGAACCTGTAATGCATAAAATTCCGCAGCAGCCAAGCAACTTAAACAAAACTCTACCACTCATTATTTTTATTTTCTCCTTTCTTTTATATGCAAACACAATTTACAATGATTTCGCGCTGGATGATGTAGCCGTAATACAACAAAACAAATTCACTAAACAAGGTGTTGCAGGTATCGATGACATGCTGCACACCTTTTACTGGCAAGGCTACTGGGATACCAACGCCGGACTATACAGGCCTTTATCGCTAATTACTTTTGCAATAGAGTACCAGTTTTTTGGAGAGAACGCGCATGCTTTTCATTTTGGAAATGTTTTGCTGTATAGCCTGGTCTGTGTTTTGTTATTTGTTGTATTGCAACGATTACTTAAAAATTACAATGTATTGATTCCCCTGATCACTACTTTGCTTTTTGCAGCACACCCGCTGCATACAGAAGTGGTGGCAAATGTTAAAAGCCGCGATGAATTATTAAGCATATTTTTCTTTTTACTTAGCCTTCAATTTTTGCTTCGTTCAACAAAGGATGCCGGCAAAAAAAATACTATTATTTCGTTGTCTTGTTATTTTCTTTCCCTTTTCTCCAAAGAAGGTTCCATGGTGTTTCTCGGAATTTTTCCTTTGACACTTTATTTTTTTACCGATGAGCCGATTAAAAAAATAGTAAAAACAAGTTCACTATTTTTAATCCCTGCAGCATTGTTTTTCGCAATTCACACCTATGTAATTGCCCATGCACCTATGACAAAAATAACTTATACTTATTGGGACAACTCATTAGTAGCAGTGGAGGGACTAAGCAGATTTGCAACAGTTATTTATATGATGGGAAAATATTTTTTATTGCTATTTTTTCCGCATCCTCTCTCTTACGACTACTCCTTCAATGAAATTCCTGCCACCACATTTGGAAACTGGAAAGTATTACTCTCCACTTTAAGTATTGCCGCCCTGATTTACATTGCAATAAAAGGAATAAAGAAAAAAAGTATGGTTAGCTATGGAATATTTTTCTTTTTCATAACAATAGCGCTTGTATCAAATATTTTTATGCTTATCGGTGCAACGATGGCAGATCGTTTTTTGTTTGTCCCTTCTCTTGGATTTTGTCTGACCATCGCCTTTCTATTTACGAAATTTTTAAAGTCAGATATTAAAATTCCATACACTTCCATCAAAGAACTTGCAACAAAAAACACTGGCGTATTGCTAGTAACAGCTATAATTCTTAGTCTATACTCTTTCAAAACCATAACCCGTAACAAAGACTGGAAAAACAATTTCACTCTTTTTATCCACGATGTAAATGCTTCACCCAATAGTTCGCGCACACAATATAATTATGGAACGGAGTATTTGGGATTATACAATCGTGCGACAGAAATGGAGACTTCAAAAAGAAACGCCTTACTCGATACCTGTATCGCACACCTTGAAACATCAGTTAAAATAGATAAAGATGCGCATCAGTCTTATTTAAATCTTGCATCGGCATATTATCAAAAGAAAGATTACAAAAAGGCGATAGAAAATGCGCTGCAAAATTTGCGGGTAACCAAAGGCACAGAGCCAAAAGCGCATTCCATATTGGGTAATGCGTATTACAGATCGAATATGTTTGATATGGCAATAGAACAATTAAACATTGCTATAAAAAATAATTTTTTTGCCGATGATACTTATGTTTTCCTGGGGGGATCGCATTTCGGTAAGGGTGATTTTAAAAACGCGATCGAAGCATTTAACAAAGCAATTGAACTGAAGAAAGACAATTTAGATGCCTATACCAATCTTGGCGCTGCCTATGGCAGTATTAATGATTTTGACAACGCAATTAAAACTTTTAAAACAAGTATTACCTATGCGCCCAATAATGCCCAAACATATTACTACATGGCACTAACTTTTAATAATATGGGAAGAAAGGATAGCTCGGAGATTTACCTTGCGAAGTATAATGCGTTAATTGGCAAGCATTAATTTAATGTATAAACAGGGGGACAACCCTCACCTTTGCTCGAATTACTGAAAACAAATTTCAACCCTAATCTTATCTCCCAGGCCTTATTTTTTATTTCCAAAGGATCGACTTTGTAAGCATTCAATTTGATATCTGGATTATAATGAATTTCTACAAAAGGTTTTAACGAACTATAAACAACAAACTCATATCCAGCTCCAACAGAAGGACTTATTTGAAAAGTGTTAAATTTACCGGTGATCTCCGGAGATGCTGTTGCCTGCTTAAATCTGTATTCCACTCTCGGACCAATTAATATATAAGGGATGCCGCTATATAATTCCATGCGAAACATTAAAAAATTATTCCAGCATAAATAATCGATCTTGTTTTTAAACTTTACAGAGTCCTTACTGATACATCCTTTTTGATTGTATTGTATTTCAGATCTCCAACGCACGTAATCACCGCTAAAAAATTCTGCAAACACGCAAGCATTAAAACCTATTTTGAATTTCTTTTTTTGTGTTTCATCAATATCATTAAAATACCATTTTTGCCTGGCAAAAGTAGCTCCTCCCATTACACCAATGCCATTGAAAAATTGAGCCTGCAGAGTAAAAGACAAATAACAAATAACAAAACAACTAATAATCTTTTTCATGCTATGCGCTTATGGCTTCAATATCTTTATTCACTTTTTTTACCAATCCCTGCAATACTTTGCCAGGGCCTACTTCAACGAAAGATGAAGCACCATCAGCGATCATTTGCTGTACTGTTTGTGTCCAACGAACAGGCGCAGTAAGCTGAAGTATTAAATTTTTCTTTATCTGGTTGGGATCCGAAACTGCCGACGCCGTTACATTTTGATACACAGGGCAAATAGGATTATTAAATGTTGTTGAATTAATTGCTGCTTCCAGCTCCACTCTTGCAGGCTCCATCAATGGCGAGTGGAATGCCCCTCCAACAGGCAATACCAATGCACGTTTTGCCCCCGCAGCTTTCATTTTTTCACAGGCAATATTTATTCCATTTATTGAACCCGATATTACCAATTGTCCGGGACAATTATAATTTGCAGCAACCACCACTTCACCTGAAGCGCTTATTTCCGCACAAATATTTTCAACTATCTTATCATCTAAATTTAAAATGGCTGCCATTGTTGATGGCTGAGCTTCGCAAGCTTTTTGCATAGCCATAGCGCGTTTTGAAACCAACACCAATGCATCTTCAAATGAAAGTGTTTTATTGGCAACCAATGAAGAAAATTCCCCCAATGAGTGACCGGCAACCATATCCGGCTTAAAAGAATCACCCAATGTTTTAGCCAAAATTACCGAGTGAAGAAATATGGCAGGCTGCGTAACTTTAGTTTGTTTTAATTGATCTTCTGTTCCTGCAAACATGATCTCAGTAATATTAAAACCGAGAATACCGTTTGCTTTATCAAACATTTCTTTCGCTAAAGGAGAGTTTTCATAAAGATCTTTTCCCATGCCTGGAAACTGTGAGCCTTGTCCGGGGAATACATATGCTTTCATAAAATATATTTTTTCAAGAACCTAAATATAAAAAGAAAAGATGATGGAACCGATGCTAACTTTTCAACGAGAAGGTATTTTAGAGCAAAGATGTTCGACCCCGCTGGGGTCGATTATTTTTGGTATCGTTCTTTCTAAAAATGTTTGACCCCTCCGGGCAATGTCATTAAGTTAAGTAATTAATACGCTGGTTTATAATTAGTAAAGGTT
>CAZQIC010000011.1:0-56635 GCA_964593555.1 uncultured Bacteroidia bacterium
GATATATTGTTTGTTTGTAATTGTATCGGCCATTGTTTGTATCCATGCTTGTAAAAAAATTATTCCTGCTGCTCCCGGGGATAATGAAATATTGGATGGGCCGGTAGAAGGTCTTACAACAGCAGAGCAGGCCAGGTTTCTTAATGGTGATATAGGTTTTAACGACCATGTATTTACGGTATCAACTGGCCTTGGACCCGTATTCGTTGCTGCGAGTTGTGGCAGCTGTCACGCCGGCGACGGAAAAGGCCACCCGTTTACAACGCTGACCAGGTTTGGACAAACAGATAGTATGGGTAACGGTTATTTGATGCAGGGCGGTCCGCAATTGCAAAACAGGGCCATTCCGGGATATACACCCGAGCAAATTCCGACGGGGGCAACATCTTCTAAATTCACGCCTCCTGCCAATACGGGTCTTGGCTTCCTCTCTGCATTAAGCGATGCTCAGATCATGTCAAATGCCGATCCTATGGATAATGATGCGGATGGTATATCTGGTGTTCCAAATTATATTTCTGCACCAGCTTATTTTTATCCAAAATGGTACCACCAAAGTTCTAACGGAAAATACATTGGCCGTTTTGGTAAAAAGGCTGCGGCAATTGATCTTATGCAGCAAACAGTAAATGCGTATAACCAGGATATGGGTATTACTTCGGTATATTTTCCAAATGATGTTTCTTCTGGTGAAATAATTCAGCCCGAGGTAGATGAAAAAACTATTCTGGATGTTGTGTTTTATCTGAGAACTCTTAAAGCTCCGGTACAACGTGAGGTAGATAATGCTGAAGTTATAGAGGGGAAAAATATTTTTACAACTATTGGTTGTGCGAAATGTCATACCCAGGAATGGACAACGCCAAATTCTGATATCGCAGCGCTTTCCAACAAAACTTTCCATCCTTATACAGATTTGTTGTTACATGATATGGGTCCTGAACTTGATGATAATTACACTGAAGGTATGGCGAGTACTGCCGAATGGAAAACACCGGCATTATGGGGATTAGGATTGTCACCGGGTTCACAGGGTGGAGGATATTTTTTATTGCATGATGGGCGGGCACATTCAATTCAGGAAGCAATTTTATTGCACGGTGGTGAAGGTCTTACAAGCAGGAATAGTTATTTGCAATTGACAAGCGAGGAACAACAATCGCTCGTTAAATTTTTAGAATCATTATAGGCATCATGCAAAGAAAAGAATTCATAAAGAGTTGCGGAGTGATTTGTATTGGACTTACGGGTATTGGAATTTTATTGGAAGGTTGCAAGAGTACTAAACATGTTTCAATACCGATCAAGGATTTTAAACTCAACGTTCCACTTTCTGAATTCGTAATAATTAAGAACGGTGTAAGTACCTATCGTAAATACATTATTGTACAAAACGACACTTTGCAATTTCCTATATGTGTGTATAGGTTATCTGAAACAGAATACCAGGCCCTGTGGATGCAATGCACGCATCAAAATGCAGAACTGCAGGTATATGGTGATCGCTTGCAATGTTCGGCTCATGGAAGTGAGTTTACCAATAAAGGTATAGTACAAAGCGGTCCGGCAGATAAAGACCTGAGAAAATTTCCAACAATAATTGAAAACGATTTTTTAAAAATATCTCTGATATAAAAATACATGCATATGAAATAGCCATGTTTGCGAAAAGCAAACACCAACTAAGATGAATATAAAAAGATGGCGTATTCCCTGCCCGATGGCAGGCGGGCATGTGACAATCAAGAACTTAAAAATTATATACACGTGAAAATATTTAAAACAGTTTTTGTTTTATTTTTTACCGTCAACAGTATTGCGCAAGTGGACAGCACTTTGTTCCGCCGCATTCCTGCAGATTCAGTCCCTTCTAAAAACATGAGTATGGATGCTGTTTATAATCGCCCATTCCTTGGAGTCAGAAATACGCCGGTTGCCTTAGGCGGATATGCGGAAGCAAGTTATGAATACATGGGTGCTGATGGCATCACAGAAGGACATAGTTTTGCATTTCCACGTCTAACATTATTTGTTTCCTCTTCAATTCAGAAAAAAATAAAATTCCTAACTGAAATAGAGTTCGAAGAAGGAGGGAAGGAAGTTGCAATTGAATTCGCATCGCTTGATTTTACTTTCCATCCACTTTTTAACTTCAGGGGAGGGGTGATCATGAATCCTATTGGAGCATTTAACCAAAATCATGATGGTCCAAAATGGGAATTTGTGAATCGCCCAATTGCTATGACTCAATTATTGCCGGCTACTTGGAGTAATCCGGGTTTTGGATTCTACGGAAAAATATACCAGAACAAATGGGCATTTGGTTATGAAGCGTACTTAACCAATGGATTTGATTATTCTATTATCAGTAATTCTGAGAATAAAACTTTTCTTCCCGCTTCGAAAAATAATCATGAACGTTTTGAAGAAAGCAGCAATGGAGAGCCACTGTTAACGGCAAAAGTCTCAACAAAATATTCGAAAATCATTGAGCTAGGCATATCATATATGGGTGGTGTTTATAATAAATTTATTGATGATGGATTAATGTTAGATGAAAAAAGACGTCGTGTTGATGTAATTGCGCTTGATATTAATTCAACTCTTCCCGCTATCAATACATTTATCACTGCGGAATGGGCATGGATATCTGTAAATATTCCGGAAACCTATACGCAGCAATATGGTTCTAAACAACAAGGAGGATTTCTAGATATTGTTCAGCCTTTTTTGAAGGGTAAGATATTGGGATTTGAAAAATCAGTATTAAATGCATCATGCAGATTTGAATATGTTGATTGGAACGTTGGTACATTCAATGAAACCGGTGGAAATATAGGAGATGAGCTTTGGGCGATTGTTCCGGGAATAAGTTTTCGTCCAACAGCTCAAACTGTTATCCGATTTAATTATAGGTTTATGCAGCAAAAGGATATCTTAGGAAATCCTCCTTCAAATATTGGCGGAGTACAATTCGGGATCGCTTCATATTTTTAAAAATAAAAAAGCGTCTCAGGACATGAAGCGCCTTTTTTATGTTGTTGTTTTATCTTAGGAGACCACAAAAATATTAGAAACGCAAATAGTCAGGATCAAGCAGATTATTTTTAATTTATATAAGTATGTTGATGGTTTCATAAAGGTGTTAAATTTGTTTTTTGTTTAGTGCGTAAATAAATTTTGTTTTAATGAAGACGCTTTGAGTCGCAGAAATAGTTGCATGTATAGAAAGATAAAAGCACCCCTTTTATTTAATATTATTCCTATTTGCCTTGTTATATGTGCCCTTCAGGGGTATTTTGTTTCGGAAAGTTTTTCCTGGGGATTCTATGGACATAAAAAAATAAACCGTATGGCAGTCTTTTTACTGCCTTACGACATGATCGGTTTCTACAAAACGAACATTGATTACATTTCGTTGCATGCAGTTGATGCGGATAAAAGAAGATACATTGATGACAGTGAAGCGCCTCGTCATTTTATAGATATTGACAGGTATGGTGAACGTCCATTTGATAGTATTCCCAAACAGTGGAGTATAGCTGTTGCAAAATTTACAGAAGATTCTTTGAAAGCACATGGTATAGTTCCCTGGCACATTAACCTGATGCTCTCAAATCTTACTAAAGCTTTCCAGGAAAAGAACGATGAAAAAATTTTACGCTTATCGGCAGATATTGGCCACTACATTGCCGATGCGCATGTGCCTTTGCATACCACACGCAACTACAACGGACAATTGACCAACCAAAAAGGTATACATGGTTTTTGGGAGTCGCGTGTTCCAGAACTCAAGGGAGAAGGTTATAATTATTTTGTTGGTAAGGCAAGGTATATTGAAAAACCTTTGGATAAAATATGGAGCATTGTTAAAGAGAGTTACAGCGCAAAAGATTCTGTATTGTTGTTTGAGGCGCAGCTTAATTCTACGTTCGCTTCTGATAAAAAATATTCTTTTGAAGAAAGAGGGAATAAAATGGTACAAGTATATTCAAAAGAATATGCTTTGGAGTATGAAAAAATACTTGATGGAATGATAGAAAGAAGAATGAGACAATCTATAATAGATGTTGCAAGTTTCTGGTATACCGCCTGGGTAAATGCCGGGCAACCCGAATTAAGATCAGCAAATAAATATATTGAAACCCCGGATACGCTGAACAATTCAAGTTTCGGTACTAAAACAATTCCGGGACATGAGGATTAATTACTTATTTGTCTCTGGTGTTAGGGCTGACGTTGGTGCCGGTTCTGGTTTTCGCTCAAAAGTATAGATCACATTTTGAGAAACAGGTTTATAGCCCGCCACTTGTTCACGCCATAAATATTTGGTGGGCTGCCCATCGATCATATCAGCAATACCAACCACATTATAATAGTCGTTAAAATATTTATAGGCCCAGTCAAAAATATATTTGTCAGTATTGGGTTGAACCAAAAGTGAAATGGGATGATTGAAATAAACCAGGTACTTGGGTTTAGCTTTTTCTACATCTGCAACAAACTCTCTTTGCATTTTTTTGTGCTCAGGTGTATTATTAACTAAGGCTGTAAAATATGCATATGGGGAGGGGCATTTTTTATTTGTATAAAAATATATTTGAGGTTCGGAACCTATTAGCACAAGATTGTCTTCAGGTTTTGCATTTGCATTGATAAAGTTTCCGATTTTCATTGCTTCAGGAAACGGATTATTCCCATAAACAACTCTTAATATGAGATCATAATTAGGGGAAAAGTAATAAGGTTTTAGAGCTGAAACATGGCTATAGGTTAGCAGGATAAAAATTGAAATGTAAATGTATTTTATGCCTGTATATTTATTGTTAAATGTTTTTTTCAAAAAACTAATAATGCTGTGATAGCTTAAGCCTGCAACAATTGATACACCGGGAATTGCCTGAATCCAATAATGACCATAGAAATAAAAACCGGGAACAATTGTCAAAAAAGAGAACGCTAATAAAGTAATTCCGAAAAATTTCAATTTATAATCAACGGATTTTACTAAACATAATACAATAGCTAAAACACTATGAACCCAAAAGAATTTATGGTTTTGAACAATAGAATCTCTTGCGTTCTTAAAATAGCTATACCCAATGTCGAAAGGAACGTTACCAATATATTTTTTAGGGATCTCTACAGTATAATAGATCATTTCATTAAATACCCCTTTGGTGTACATTATAAAAAAGAAAATGAGAACAATTAAGACACCTCCTGATACGTAAGCCAAAAGGTTTAAACATGATTGTTTGATGTTTTTTGGCTTAGTAAATAAGAAGTCTAAAATTATGATGAGCCCTCCCCATAAACATAAAAACACGCCGTTTGTTTTTATCATAAAAGAACTTCCCATTGCGAATCCCATTAATCCATACCAATACCATTTATTGTATTTTTTTGAAAGTGCATAAAATAATACACCAAGGCTGATGAAAAATGCCACACCATGTTCTGATTGAACTGTAAAGCCACTTAAAGTAGCTGTTAGAGAAACAAATGCAAATGTGGTTGCCGAAATAATACCGGCTATGGGTGAAAATAATAGGCGGGATGTGTTATAGATAATGATGATGGTAGCTATATTCAGATACATAAAACCTGTATGCATGCCTTCTACTGTGGCACCAAAGACATAAACCATAAAACCATAGAAATAAAATAAACCCGGAAATTTTATTTCGAAAAAGTCTTTGTAAGGAATTTTACCTTCTAATATCAATTTCCCAAAGTAGCTGTAAATACCTTCATCTCGTTCAAATGGAATCAGTGAAAATTTAGAGCGAATAATATAAATGAGAATGATAAGAAATAACAATAAGCTAATACAAACCTTTTCTTCAAGATTAAAGTTGCTTTTTTTGTTTAATTGCGCAGTGGAGGGGCCAGATGTTATTGTCTGCTTTGTCTGTTGATGCGCCTTTTTTTGTTTTGCCATAAAGAAACAATATAATTATTGCTTTTTGTTTTTCTTAATAAACAAATATGTTTTTAAAATAGCCTCTTCCATTGACGAAAAATGAAAATCCGGATGATCGCTTAATATTTTAGAATTATCCAAATAAATCTGGGGATTATCACTTTTACGTTGGTCTTCGTATATAACATCAAAATTTTCGGGAATTATTTTTTTTATGATCGAAACAAGTTCGTTTATACTTAAAGTGTCATTCGATGAAAGGTTGTATATGTTTGATCGTTGAGTATTTGTATGGACGGATAAGCTTAGCAATTGTATGGCATCCTTTATATAGATATAATTCCGAATATTTTTTCCATCACCGAATATCTTGATTTGTTTTTCTGCAATTATTTTTTCAAGAAAGGTGTTCACGACGCCTAATCCTTTAGATGTATCCTGATTTTCCCCATAAACATTCGATACACGATAAATATCAAATTTGAGGTTGTATTTTAATTCATAATAATTTAAAAAGTATTCCATGGTTAATTTAATAATACCATGGGGTGAAAAAGGATTTTTGTATGAATCTTCAGTTACTTTTTGGTTGGATGGTCCATATATGGTTCCTGCACTTGAAATAAAAACAACCTTTTTTACTTTGTGCTTAGCCACGCATTCAAGAAAATGAACAAATGGTGTTAAATTTTTTTCTATTTCCGATAAAGGGTTTTCCCAGGTGGATGCAGGAATTGATTCTGATGCCAAATAGTAAACGAGATCTATTTTTGAAAAATGCTGATTTATTTCGTCACAATTTCTTAAATCGATCTTTATATAAGGTACATTGTTTTTAAGGACACTGTTTTGGTTTTTCCCAAATAAATGAAGTTTGAGTTCGGAATTTTGGATTAACGCTTCAGTTAAATGCTTTCCGATAAATCCATTAGCGCCAATAATAGCAATATTATTTAAACTCATACATTAATCGTTTTTTCAATGATTACGTATGGTCTATTTCGCGTCTCATCATAAATTCTAACAATATATTCTCCAATAATTCCTAAGCAAATTAAAATTAAGGAACTGAAAAAGGAAATAAGTATTGCCAGTGTAGCAAACCCCTTGATCGTAATACCATTCATAAAATGACCATAGATTACCATAAGGGAATATATGGTTGCAAAAGCTAACCCAATAATACCAATAACTGTAATGATCCTTATAGGCACGGAAGAGAATGAAAAAATGCCATCCAATGCAATTCGCATTAGTTTCTTAAACGTGTAACCCGATTCGCCATCAAATCTTGCAGCGCGTTCATATTCAACTCCAATTTGTTTAAACCCAACCCACGCGCGAATCCCTCTTAAAAAAGGGTTTTTCTCCTGAAGTTTTAACATGTTTTCTACAACATGTTTTTTCATTACACAAAAATCTCCACTATCCAGAGGTATCTTTGTATCACTCATACTTTTAAGGACCCTGTAAAAGCTGGTATAGCTAATTTTTTTTAAAAAGGATTCTTTACGTTTTTTTCTTACTCCGTAAGCTACATCATAACCTTTATCTAAATAACTGAAAAATAATGGAAGCAATGAGGGTGGATCTTGAAGATCATCATCAATTATTGCTATGTAATCCTTGGTACAGTGGGCTAATCCTGTTTTAACAGCAATTTGGTGCCCAAAATTTCTGGACAATTTTATTCCTTTTATGTAAGAATAAGTTTGGCATAATCCTTCTATTTTTTCATAGCTACCGTCTTTGCTGCCATCGTCGACCAGTATTAATTCTAGATCCCAATTTAAATTTTTTCTTTCTAAATCGATAGCTTTCAGAAGGTCAGTAACAATGTTAGAAGAATTATAAATTGGTACGACTATGGAAATACTTTTACTCATTATGCGAAGATTTGTTGCTTAAGAACAATTTCCTGAAGAATAAAAATACTAAAAAAATATGGACTGCTAATCTATTAAAAACATCTAATTAATACCACTGTAGAAGAGCCAATAGTTATAGGTTCCGAAGAATTATTTTGATTAAAATTATAGGTATATTTGAAACTATATAATAAAATTAAATGAAGGTAGTCATACTCGCCGGAGGACTAGGCACAAGAATATCTGAAGAAACAATCATCAAGCCCAAACCAATGATAGAAATTGGCGGCAAACCTATTATCTGGCATATCATGAAGATATATGCGCATTATGGGTTCAATGAATTCGTCGTTTGTTTAGGGTATAAAGGATACATCATTAAAGAATATTTCATCAATTACTTTTTGTATAATTCAGATATAACAGTTGAATTGGAGAAAAATGTCATAGATGTTCATTTTGCGAACTCCGAATCTTTTAAGGTTACCCTTGTTGATACCGGAATAGAAACAAATACTGCGGGGCGAATAAAAAAAATTCAAAAGCATGTAAAAGATGAAACGTTTATGCTTACTTATGGAGATGGGGTTACGGATATTAATATAAATGAGCTTCTGAAATTCCATAAATCAAACAAGAAATTAGCAACACTCACTTCTGTGCAGCTTCCGGCTAGGTTTGGGAACATTGAAACCGATGAACAAGGTGCCGTAACAAAATTTCAGGAAAAACCTGAGAGTTACGGAGAATGGATCAATGGCGGTTTTTTTGTTTTAGAACCAGGCATTTTTAATTATTTGGACCGCGACGTAGAAAATGTTCAATGGGAGAAAAAACCCTTAATTGATATTGCCAATGATGCTCAATTGGCCGCGTATAGACATAAAGGATTTTGGAAATGTATGGATGCAATGCGTGACAAAATTGAATTGGAGGAATTGTGGGCAACAAATAATGCTCCATGGAAAGTATGGTAAACCTTTTTAAAGGAGTATATAAAAATAAAACTGTTTTACTAACGGGAAATTCAGGTTTTAAGGGTTCCTGGTTGAGTTATTGGCTTAGTAAAATGGAAGCCAACGTTGTGGGTTTTTCTAAAGATTTTCCAACTCAACCAAGCCATCTCAGAAGTTTAGGCGAACCGCATTCTAATTTTGTTGTCGGAGATATTTGTAATCAAAATGATTTAAAAGACGTTTTCAATAAACATAAAATTGATATTGTTTTTCATTTGGCGGCTCAATCATTAGTTCGGTATTCGTATAAAAATCCTCTGGAAACTTTTCAAACTAATATAATTGGAACGGCAAATATTTTAGAAAACTGTAAACAGTATAGCGGTGTTAAAGGTATTGTTGTTGTTACCAGCGACAAATGTTATGAAAATTTTGAGGATGACAGAGCTTACAACGAAAATGATCGTATGGGTGGCTATGATCCTTACAGTGCATCAAAAGGATGTGCCGAACTCATTAATAATTCTTTCCGCCATTCTTATTTTTCAAAAAATAATTTTGGTGTACAACATTCGTTTGTTCTTGCCAGTGGAAGAGCGGGCAATGTGATTGGCGGCGGTGATTGGTCAGATGATAGACTTATACCGGATTTAGTAAAAAAGGCGGCTGAAAAATTACCTGCGAAAATAAGAAATCCATATTCTACCAGGCCATGGCAGCATTTATTAGAGCCATTGTCAGGGTATTTATTATTGGGACAAAAAATAATAGAAGGCGATATTTCCGTTTCTGATGGGTGGAATTTTGGCCCTGCAAATAATGAAACCCTATCTGTTTTTGATGTTTTAAACAAGGCTTCTAAAGTTTGGCCTGCTATTTCATTTGAAATACCATCAGAGCAAAATGTTTTGCATGAAGCTAAATTATTGCGTTTAGATTGTACGAAAGCCAACACACAACTAAATTGGAAACCCGTGTGGAATACCAATGAAGCTATTCATAAAACAATTGTTTGGTATAAAGATTTTTATGAAAGCGGAAAAATAAATACTGAGATGGATTTGCAAAACTATGTAAGTGATGCAAAAAAACTTAATTGTATTTGGACAAAATGATATTTGAGGAAACAAAATTAAAGGGCGCATATGTTATTAGTCTGGAGTTAAAAACAGATGAACGTGGTGGGTTTGCCCGAACATTTTGTAAAAATGAGTTTGAACAAATAGGACATAAAAAAGAATTTGTACAGATAAATCAATCATATAATATTAAAAAGGGGACTGTGAGAGGAATGCATTTTCAATTGCCTCCTCATCAGGAAATAAAATTAATCCGTTGTGCAAAAGGTGCTGTTAATGATGTTATAATAGATTTAAGAAAAGACTCACCAACCTTTTTGAAACATATTGTGGTTGAGTTGTCGGAAATAAATAAGAAAATGATTTACGTGCCTGAAAATTTTGCACATGGCTTTCAAACATTAAAAGATGATTCAGAACTAATTTATCATCATACGGCGTTTTATACGCCGCAAGCTGATTCGGGTTTACGTTTTGATGATCCTGCTTTGAAAATAACATGGCCATTGTCACCCGTAATAGTATCAGATAAGGATAGGTCTTATAAACTAATTGATAGCAATTTCAAGGGATATTAAAATGAAATGTCGCTTTTGTAATCATTCAATTCAAACTGAATTTGCGGACCTTGTAAATAGTCCTGCATCAAATTCATATTTAACGGCCGGGCAACTCAACGAACCGGAAGTATTTTACCCTCTAAAGGTAATGGTATGTGAAAAATGTTTTTTGGTACAAGTAGATGAATATAAAAAATCAGCGGATATTTTCAATAGTGAATATGCTTATTTCTCTTCTTATTCAACCAGTTGGTTAGATCACTGCAGACGTTATACGGAGATGATGATCAAACGATTTGGTTATAATGAAAAGTCTCAGGTAATGGAAATCGCATCTAATGATGGATACCTATTGCAATATTTTAAAGAGAAAAATATCCCGGTGCTTGGAATAGAGCCTACAGCCAATACCGCTAAAGTTGCTATCAGTAAAGGTATTCCTTCCATCGTTGATTTTTTTGGTGTACGCTTAGCTCAGCAATTGGTTTCTGAAGGTAAAAAAATAGACCTGTTGCTTGGTAACAACGTATTGGCGCATGTGCCCGACATCAAGGATTTTGTTGCCGGAATGAAAATAGTCTTAAATGATAATGGTGTTATTACTATGGAGTTCCCGCACCTTTATCAATTGGTTTTAAACAACCAGTTTGATACTATTTATCATGAACATTTTTCCTATCTGTCTTTCACTGTAGTAAGTAAAATATTTGAAGCAAATGATCTGGTAATGTTTGATGTTGAAGAAGTATCAACTCATGGTGGTTCTTTAAGAGTTTTTGCAAAACACAAGAATGACGATTCAAAACCAATAAGCAACAATGTAACTGCTCTGTTAAAAAAGGAAAAGGATGCTGGAATGTTATCGATTGGTTATTATAAAAATTTTCAGGTGAAGATTGAGTCAGTTAAAAATGATATGTTGGAATTTCTGTTGGTGCAAAAAAAACAAGGTAAAAAAGTTGCAGCTTATGGAGCGGCTGCCAAAGGGAATACTTTATTAAATTATTGCGGAATTAAAAATGATATGATCAGTTTTATTGTTGATGCTAATCCTGCCAAGCAAAACAAATTTGCTCCTGCCAGTCATATTCCTATTGTCGAAGAAGCAAGAATCAAAAATGATAAACCTGATTATATTATTATTTTACCCTGGAATATTAAACCTGAAATTATACAACAGCTTGATTATGTAAAAACCTGGGGGTGTAAATTTGTAGTGCCCATTCCCAAATTGGAAATTTTAAGCATATGAAGGATCAAAAAATTTATATTAACAAACCATCAATTACCGAAAAGGAAATTGCTTATGTAAATGATGCTATAGCAAATGGTTGGGGAGAGAAATGCTATGATTACATATTTAAATTCGAAAAACTATTTGCTCAACACTTAAATGTTGCACATGCTACAGCAACTTCATCATGTACCGGAGCCATACATTTAGCATTAATGGCGATGGGAATTAAAGCAGGCGACGAGGTAATTGTTCCTGAAATTACATGGATCGCTTCAGTTGAACCAATATTATATATTGGCGCCAAACCGGTTTTTGTTGATGTGCTGCCGGATAGCTGGTGTATAGATCCTGCTGCCATTGAAAAAGCCGTTACTCCCAAAACAAAAGGAATAATAGCTGTACATGTTTATGGAAATGTGTGTGATATGGATAGCATTATGGCCATTGCTCAAAAACACAATTTAAAAGTATTGGAAGATGCTGCAGAAGGCATAGGTTCTGAATACAAAGGGAAAAAGGTTGGAAGTATAGGTCATGCCGGAGTATTTTCATTTCATGGAACTAAAACTGTATCAACAGGGGAGGGTGGAATGCTTACAACAAATGATTCTGAGTTGAATGAAAAAGCAAGGGTGCTGAACGATCATGGCAGAAATGCGAAGGATCCTGAAAATAAAATGTTTTGGATGCGCAATTACGGATATAAATATAAAATATCGAACATGCAGGCAGCCATGGGTTGCGCGCAGATTGAACGTATTGAGGAGTTGGTTGATAAAAAGAGAGAAATATTTTCCTGGTACAAAGAACTTTTAAAAGATATACCATGTACTCTTAATCCGAAACCTGAAAACACACAAAATGGATATTGGTTACCAACAGTTATTTTTGATGAAAGTTTGAATATCGACCGTAACGGTTTATTCGAACATTACAAAACACTTAATGTAGACAGCCGTCCTTTCTTCTTTCCACTTTCATCTTTGCCAATGTTCGAAACTTGCACGCATAACAAAGTTGCATATGGGCTCTACGAAAGAGGAGTAAATTTACCTAGTTATCATGACTTGAGTCACGATCAGGCCAAATTAGTTGTTAAAGGTTTGAAAGAGTATTTAGCACATTCTAATATTAAAAAATAATGTATTATGGTGTCGAGTGAAAAAATTAAAGAATTAAAAGAGAACGGGTATGTTCTATTTGAGAATTTCTATAATGTTGAACAGGAGATTATGCCAATACAATTGGGAATATGGAAAATACTTGGCCTGTTGTTAAAAAAATACAATGTGCAATTTAATCAACTTCCTTTTTCAACTAATACTTTTGATGCAGGTTATAAAGAATTGATTAAGCAAAATCGCAAATATGGTGGAGAGATTTACGATGCTATAAAACAGATCCCCGCATTTATTCGATTGGTATCAGCAAAAAAAAATGAAGAATTATTTAACGAATTAAGAAGTGCCAAACATTGCGGTATTTCTGCTCAGGGCTATGGCATAAGGATAGACAATCCGAATGAAGAAAAATACAGATCGCTGTGGCATTATGAATACCGCGATCAGTTTAGAAGTCAGGATGGCGTCGTTTTCTGGAGTTCCCTTGTTCCGATTTTATCGGATATGGGTCCTGTAATGATGTGTCCTAAATCGCATAAAGGCGGCTTGCGTCGCTCTTACCTTCATGATTCTGAAAATCCAGATAAGACAGGCGCTTACGCCTTAAGACTGGAGAATGAAGAAGAAGTAGTTAAAGAATACGGGGTTGTTGCACCTTTGAGTAAACCCGGTGACCTGTTAGTGATGGATTTTTTGACTCTTCATTCTTCTGGTCATAACACCAGCGATAGATCAAGGTGGAGTATGCAATACAGGTATTTTAATTTTGATCATCCCAGTGGCATTGATATTAGTTGGAAAGGCGTATCAAATAATTTAAAGCTTGAAGAAGTGCATCCGGAACTTGTTGTTAAACGATAAAATCATTCATTGTGATAAAAAGTAAACTCACAGGTAATACTATTGAAGTTCCCATTTATTCTTCTTCGAATGGTAAATCGATCACTTCTTTGAGTAAGATCAGTGATCATCCTGCAATTGTTTATTTTGATGAGACGATAGGACATTTGCAAACCCAGGAAATTGAGGGGATAGAGAATTATTATGATGAAAAATATGAGATATACAATCAAAGCGAAGAAGATGATATTTTATATAAGGTAGAGGGTGACAAAAAAATTTACAGACAACAACACCAGGTTGAAACAATTCTTTCAAAAATCGACATCAAGCCCGGCATAAAAATTCTGGATTATGGTTGTGCTAAAGGAACCGTAATGAAACGATTGCTGGAAAGAAGAACGGATATCAAAACGTATTTGTTTGATGTTAGTAAAATGTATGAGAATTTATGGAAAAAATTTGTTGATCAGAAACAATACGCATCATATCAAATAAAACCTGAATGGAACGGACAAATGGATGTTGTTACCTCCTTTTTCGCTTTCGAACATGTTGTCGATCCAATTAAAGAATTACAAGCCGTTAAAAAACTTTTGAAAGAGAATGGCCTGGTGTATATTATTGTACCAAATGTATTTGAAAATTATGCCGATTTCATAGTGAATGATCATATACATCACTATAGTAACGTTTCGTTGCGATATATGCTTCTTAAAACAGGGTTTGATGTTGTTGAAATAGATGCTCATTCACACTTTGGAGCATACGTTGTTATTGGAAAAAAAACGCAAGAAGAATCTCTGAAGTTTGAAACTGGTACTGAATTAAATAAGATCAAAGACGAGTGTTATACCATTGCTAATTATTGGAATAAATTGCAAAACAAAATAGCAGCTTTTGAAAGTAATACCAAAGGGGAAAAAGCAGCCATATATGGCGCTGGCGTTTATGGCAATTTTATTGCAACAAGTTTAAAAGATCTATCCTGTGTATCTTGTTTCATAGATCAAAATACGTTACTATACAATGAACGGATATTAGCTAAGGCCATTTATTCACCACAAGACCTTCCTGAGGATGTTAAAGTTATTTATGTTGGTATGAATCCAAAAATTGCAAAAAGCGCTATTGATTCTATAGCATCATGGAAAAACAAAAATCTTCAATATTTATTTCTGTAAATAAAAATGGTACTACGATTTGACATAATAGAAGACAGGGAATCGCACATGGAAAGTCTTTACCAACTTAAATCGGAAACAAATGATATTTATTGGTCCGGGTATACTCAGGCGCCCGACTTTCAAAAGTTTACTCTTTGGTATAAAGAACAATTACAACGACCGGATCGAAAAATATGGCTTGTCATGGAGATGATGAATCCTGAAAAAATTGTTGGTTATTTATATCTTACTTTCGAAAATAATACTGTAAATATCAGTCATGGTGTTAAAGAGGATTTGGGGGGAAAAGGAGTGGGAACTCAGATTGTAAACTTTGCTACGAACGTTTGTCAGGCTTTTTATCCTGAATATTCAATTGAAGCATGGATAACAGAAACCAATCAGGCATCAATAAAAACTTTTTTAAAGAACAACTTTATCAAAACGGACAAAGAAAAAAAATGCTTCCACGAATCCGTAAAAAAAGAGGTTACCCAGTTTAACTTTATTTTTTCCAAGGGATGAAAATTGTTATTTCACAGCCAATGTATTTTCCCTGGTATGGTATGTTTGAGCAAATCCGTTTGAGTGATGTACTGGTTTATTATGATGATGTTCAATTTTCTAAAGGTAGTTTTACCAATCGTGTCCAGATCAAAGCTGATAACGCTGAAGGTTTCAAATGGCTCAGCCTTCCGTTGGATAAACTAAAACTAGGCGATAACATAAATGATGTCAGGATCGATCAAAAAAAGAATTGGAAAAAAGAGCATTTAGATCTTTTGAAAAATAATTACGGGAACGCTCCTTTTTATCCGGAGATGATACAGATTGTAAATTCCCTATTCGATTATAACACTGATAATCTTTCTGAATTTACGATCCAAAGTATGAAGTTAGTTTTGGCATACTTTGGAATGGATAGGAAACTAACTGTTGCACGCTCAGCTGAACTTAATATTCCGGGGAAAAGTACCCAAAGGGTTTTTGATATTGTGAAACACTTCAATTGTAATACTTATATAACAGGGCATGGGGCAAAAAACTATTTTGATCATTTGTTGTTCGAAAACAATAATATAGATGTTCAATACATTGATTATAAAAAAAATGAGTATCCGCAATTATTTGGTAAATTCAATCCTTATGTATCCATTCTGGACCTGATTGCGAATACCGGAAAAGAAGGAATAATATATATAAATTCGACAACGGTAAACTGGAAAACCTTTACACAAAGAGCATAATAACTTCTTAAAATAGATGTGATGACTGAAATTGAAAAATTTGAAAACGAAAAACTAAGCAATATTAAGTCTCAGGGCGAAAAAAAGGAACTGTCCAAATTAGGTTTTGATTTTATGATCAAAACTGCCAATACAAAATATTCATACAATTTTAGCTGGATGGGCCGACCTATTATTGCCTTTCCGCAAGATATGGTTGCCATGCAGGAATTGATCTGGAAAGTAAGGCCGGATCTGATAATTGAAACAGGTGTGGCCCATGGCGGATCCATCGTGTATTATGCTTCTATACTTGAATTAGTTGGTGGTGAAGGGCTTGTATTAGGAATAGATATTGATATTCGTAAACACAACCGTGATCTGATAGAAGCACACCCGATGATGAAGCGTATTAAATTGATAGAAGGGTCTTCTGTAAGTAAGGAGATTATAAACCAGGTTAAACAAATTGTAGCGGCAAAAAAAAATGTAATGGTTTGCCTGGACTCGAATCACACACACGATCATGTTTTGGAAGAATTAAAGCTATATGCTCCATTTACCAGTGTCGGAAGCTATTGCATTGTTTTTGACACGGCGATTGAGGATATGCCCGCAGATTGGGATTGGGGTGTAAGAACATGGGGAGTGGGCAACAATCCTAAAACTGCAGTGTTCGAATATTTAAAAACACATCCGGAATTTGAAGTTGATAAATCTATTGATAGTAAATTGCTTATTAGTGTTGCACCTGACGGATATTTAAAGAGGATTCGATAAAAACAAAAAATATTCGTTATGAAAGAAGGTCCGATTGTAAGTGTATGTATTCCCCTTTGGAATAAAGAGGCCTATGTTGAAGAAATGTTATTTTCGGTTATCAATCAAACCTATAAAAGTTTAGAAATAATTATTTCTGATAACGCATCAACGGATAGATCCATTGAACTTATCAGCAAGTTTAATGATCCTCGCATTAAAATATATTCCAACCCGGAGAATATGGGAGGCATGTATAATTTCAGAAAAATATTTACTTATGCGACCGGTAAATACATGACATACCTTTCTGCTGATGATGCTTTGGATCTGACAACAATAGAAAAAGCCATAACAATACTTGAAGATCCGAAGAATCAGGATATTGTTTTTGTGAATAGTTATATTGATATAATTAATGAAGCGAGTGAAAGGATACTCATAAAAAAATATCCCTTTGGGAGCGGACGCTTATCTTCTTATTGGGCTATAAGATCTAATTTTATTTATGGCTCTAATATTCTTGGTGAACCCAATGGCACTGTTTGGAAAAAAGAATGTTACGATAAAATGCCGGAACCAAAATTTATTAATGGAAATGGCTGGACTGCCGACCTTGATATAATGATGGAGTGTTTATTACAAGGAAATACATACATGATACCTGAACCATTGGCTAAATTTAGGATATCTTCTACATCAAACAGTAGTACAATTTTAAAATCATCACAGGCAAAATTATTCAGGGAATATGTTTTTGCTTTATATAAGGATAAAAGGTATAACCTTTCTTTTATGTGGGTTATTGTAAGTTCAATTACTTCTTTTATAATGCAAATTGCGAGAAATATGTTCTATAAGATTTATATTAAAAAAATAAGTAAGAAACGAATTGCTTAATTGTTATGGAGTAGGGGCCAACAACTACTTTTTTATTTCATTTATTTTTTCCATCTCTATCCACCTGTCGTGAACTTCCTGATTTGAAAATACTTTTTTGTTTATGGAGGTCTCCGCTATCTGACCTAAATAATAACGCCAGGCACCAATATTACCAATGCCTATTTTTTGGTTTGTATTTTTGTATGGTTCCTGCAATAGCAATGTATGTGTTAATGTTCCATTTTGGTATATTTCCATCTTATTTGAAAAAACATTCATTACACAATAAACCCAACCTTTATTTATAACGGGAACAGAATAACTTTTTCCATTTGTTCCAAAATAATAATTATCAGTACCCTTTTCGTTTGCAATCAAAAAACCTGCGGTATCTGTCATATTACCAATGAGAGTTGCGAATTTATAAACCTGTTGTTGTGGTTTAAAAATCAGTTCGACCGAAAATTCCTGAGGTAATGAAATAGGTTCTATGCCTTCTGAATGATCGACTCTTGTTTTTATCCCAACACTATCACTAGTATATTTTGAATGAAACAGGGTGGAATTGTCGGGCTTAAGGTACTCTGCTTCCGGAATTTTATTTTTTATTGGCCTTAACAAAAACATAGAACGATTTGTACCTTCAATTTTATACTTTGCTGCAACGGCTGCAATTGGCCGGGGCATGAAGAGATAATTACAATAATCAGGTTCAAAAAACACTGTAAAAGATGAATCTATAATGTCTTTTTCCCAGCGTCTGAGGTCTGAATACAATACAACCTCTAATATACTAGGGTTGAAAGCAGATTTTATTTTATTTCCATTGTAGTACAATCCTTGGTAATGCCATGCTGTAAGCGTATAGTTCTTTTCATTTGGCAGGGTATTCCTTACTATAAAGTTCTCATTGCTTTTAAGCTGGTTTTCTTCTTCCTGGTTTTTGATCCTATCATTTGTCTGATAAAATTGTTCTTTGATCTTTTTGGTGTTTGATAATATGTCGAAAAAGGAAAACGAGATAATATAAACAAAAACAAAAAACAACGCATTAAGAGCTATAAGATTCTTTGTCCTCACATGTTCCCATAAGATATCGCCCAATATAGGTAGTAAGAAAAAGCAAGGAATTGTGGCGTTAAAAAACTGGAAATTATGACTTCTCCCCTGGAAGTAAAGAAAAAAACCAAAACCTAAAACTGTTAGTAAAAGTATAATAACAGATTTTGGAGTAATGTCTTTTTGTAGCCATTTTACAATGACGTACAATATGCTGATCATATAAATAATACTGACAATGTTCCAGGGATGAATTAAGACCATTGGCAAGGAAGCGAAACCTGTCTTTCCAAATAATATGATATAGGTGAATAATAGACTTACGTCAGGTACTTTGCCATAAGAAATAAAGATGATCAACTTGTAAAGATTAAAAATTACAAATAGACATGTGGCGCCGATAACCACATGTTGAATCATTTTTTTTATGTTTATTTTTTTTGCCTCATCATAAAAATCATTATAAACATTGATTAAAACCCATGTTATATAACTTAGTATTCCTATCTCGGGATTCCATAAAACAAAAATTCCCATTAACCCAAAAGTTAAATAGTAAATTTTCTTAGACTTTTTGCTTAGATACCAACCGGTTAAAAAAAACAACAAGCTCGGTATGAGCCATCTAATTGGCCAAAATGAAAAGGCAGCACCGAAATTAATTAAAAGAAATGAAGCACCTAGGTATGGATATATAATGACAGATGTAATTCCCAGAAACAAAATGAGTTTATTGGAAACATAACGTTTTAGAAAAAAGAAATTTAATGTAAATGATAAGCCGAGTAGCAATGATAATACTAAGGTGAATTTTAGAATACTAAGGCCAATAACCTGAAATATTAAATTTAAAAAATGAGGATATAATCCATATGTATTGGTAAAGCCGTCTACTAACATAGGGCTTCCGGCATACACCTGCGTCATTGAATAATATACCGCGTTAAAATCATATTTATTTTCGTAGGTATAAGGAAAAAGGAAAGTGTGGATAACAACGATGCACAGAATTAGTCCTGCGATAAATAAATTTCCGGGAACTAAAAAGAAGAAATTATAAAAAGATTTTTTTTCCCAATTGTATTTTTTTAATCCGAATAAAAAAAGGCTGTAAATAATAGGAACAATAATAAAGGTGTATAACAGCAGGTGGCTGCCCAAAAACAATTCTCTGAAAAAGAACTCGTAATTTGTTTTGCATTCTACATCTCTTATGTTTTCGGCTTTGTCTCCTGAAAAAGGATTGTTTGCTGCAAAATCCTGATAAATTACAAAGGCGATAACTAAAACAATGAATGTGGTGATATAATTAAAGCTACTGCTATTTGCTATCTTTTTAATTATTTCCAGTTTGTTAAATAGATAATAAGATAACAGTATAAAAGTAGGAATAAGTACCATGCCCAGTTTTACCAATAAGGATTCCATTGGTTCGGGCTTCGGATTTCCAGAGAAAGTAATTTTTGTTACATAATCTAATAATTCCTTTACATCGGGATGATAATAGATACTAATTAAATAGGCAACAAAAGCATATGCAACAGAAGAGAATAAAATGGAAAACATCCATTTTAATATTTCTCCTTTAAGCAATGATGAAGAACCAGCTTGAATTTTTTGTTTGGGAACTTTTTTATTCATTATTTTAATTTCGCATTGGCATAGGATAGAAAATTAAATTTCTCTATTTAAATTTGTTAACCTCTTCCGGTTGATTATAATATTTACCTTTTCGTATGATAGATTTACGAATGTATTTGGGTCTTCCTTTACTTTCTTCCAATACTTTTCCAAGATATTCTCCCAAAATTGAAATCCCTAATAAATTAATTCCTCCAAAAAATAAAATTAAAACTATGATGGTTGTTAAACCATGAGGAATTTCAGGCATCATTATTTTTGCAATGATCTGCACGATCAGCGCAACAAAGGAGAGGAGGGTCAGAGTAATTCCTGCATAACTTAACATTTCAAGTGGCACGAAACTAAAACTAAAAATTCCTTTTTTAGCCCAGGAGATATTTTTACGCCAATTGTTAGTGGACTCGCCAAACACACGTTTCGGCCTGAAATAATGTACACCTGTTTGTTTAAATCCAACCCATGCTCTTAATCCGCGTAGAAACTGTTCCTTTTCAGGTAATGCTAATAAATGAGTAATTACTTTTCTATCGATAAAAGAAAAATCGCCTGCATCTAAAGGAATATTAATGTTGGATAATTTTTTAAACACTTTATAAAATGTTCGATAAAAATAGATCAGTATTTGATTTCCTTCCCGTTTATCTCTTATACCATAAATAACCTCATACCCTTCTTTCCATTTTGAATAAAATTCAGGAATAGTCTCTGGAGTGTCTTGAAGGTCTCCTTCGAGCCAGATCACAGCATTACCGGTTGAAATACCTGAACCGCTTATGAGTGCTGCTTGGGAACCAAAATTTCTGGAATGTTCAACTGCAATTACATGATGATCTTCAGATGTAATTTTTTTTAATACCACATTTGTATCGTCCGGACTTCCATCATTCACAAAAATTATTTCATAATCTACTCCCATTTTCTTGAACACCTGGGTAAGCCGTTGATGCATTATAGGAATTGCTTGTCCATCCATATAACAAGCAATTATTGCAGATAACTTATCTCTTTTATCAGCGGCAGGAGGAATATAACCTTGTGACCACTCAATCGTTTTTTGCAATCCATCTTTTAAAGACGTGCTTGCTTTCCAGTTTAAAATTTTAGCGGCTAAAGCAGCATCACCGTACCATTCGGTTAAATCCCAGGCGCGGTTTGGCATACTGCTCCAGACGGGCTCTTGTTGCATTTTAAAAATATCAGCGACTTCTTTTGTTAAATCTTTTATACTTGTTTTTATACCAGAGGCAATATTTAAACATTGTCCTTTGGCTTGTTCAATTCCTTTTGTAGCTGCCAGAATTGTGGCTTCTATAGCGTCGTCAATAAAAACAAAATCCCTGGAGATTTCCGGATTTACCAATGGTGGATATTTTTTTTCCTTTCCTTCTTTTATTAAAGCAGGAATTAATCTGTCCGAAGCTTCGTAAGGCCCGTAAATAGAGTAATAGCGTAATTGAATAACGGGTAGCTTCTCTGTTTCACCGAGGTATTTAATATAATAAGCCGAAGCAACTTTACTTACAGCGTATTCGCTATTAGGTTTTAATTCGTCGGTTTCTTTTGGTGCTTTGCTATTTGAGCCATATTCGGAAGATGATCCGCCCTGAACAAATGCAGTAAAGTCAAATGTTTTAGCCACGCTTATCAAATTCATCAAACCAATAATATTGGTCTCAAAAATTTTATCTGTTTCTTTTTGGTAAGCAAATGCTCCATATGTGGAGAGATTAAAAATGGTTTTGAACCGCTGCTTCTCAAAAATAGTTTCTAAAGAATACTTATTAGTAAGATCTGCGTTAAGGATTTTATCCGATGGTACATCAGCTAATCTGTATGGAGTAGAGGTTTGATGTGTAACGGCATAACAATCGCTGCGGACCTTTGAGATAGCAAAAAATAAGTTCGCGCCAATAAATCCTCCGGCACCAAACACCGCAATGGGTCCTTGTAGTTTTTTAATTTCAGTTATAAGGAATTCTTGCTGGGACATTTATTTTAGGTTGATTCAATTTGTATTGGTTTTGCAAATGGTTCCATTTCTGTTATGGGATGACCATAGGCAATTTTAGGATATACGTTGGTATGTGGATCAACCATTACCTGTAACAAAAAAGGTGTATTCGGTTCGCTCCACAATTGTTGCAATCCACTTTCAATTTCAGTCTCATCATTAACTGTGCAGGAGTTAATGGTATACGCTTTTGCTATGGCCTCAAAATTTGGTGCATTGTAACCCCAGAATGTAGATTGATACCGGCCATTGAAATAACTGTCCTGGAATTGTCGTATCATTCCAAGGCAACGGTTGTTGAGAATAACGATTTTTACAGGTAAATTATTTCTCACAATGGTTTGTAGCTCCTGTATGTTGAGTTGAAATCCTCCATCACCCGCAATACAAACTACCGGTTTGTTTTTATTGGCGAGGCAAATACCTATTGAAGCAGGCAATGCGAAACCCATAGCGCCCATTCCACCTGATGTAATAAAAGTTTGATCACTTGTTAACTCTAACGATTGAGCAGTCCACATTTGATGGCTGCCTACATCCGCTACAAAACTTTTTGCTTCCGATGAGTGTTTTGATAACTGATGCAAAAAGATATTTGGATTAATACCTTTTACGCGATCTTTTAATTCATTTGTATCCGGCCATTGTTTTTTTAATGCATGTAGTTCCTCTGACCAAGGTAAATATGATGCTGAAATTTTATTTTTTGAAAAAAATGAGTTTGCTGTGTTTAAAAAATCTTCTGCATCTGCCACTACTTTTTTACATCCAAGTACCCGGTTATTAATTTCTGCTTCTTCACAATCAATATGATAAATTGTTCTGTTGCCTTTAAAATCTGCTGTGTTTGCACTTGTTTGGCGTATGTCTAAACGGCTGCCGATAACAATGATCAAATCACTATGACCTATTGCCATATTGGCCCAGCGGTTGCCATAACTTCCTATAAATCCTATTCTTAATGGATGTTCATACGGTAATAAATCTATTCCAAGAAGGGAGGTAACAAGTGGAATATTGATTTTTTCTAAAAAAGTTAGAAATAATTTTTCACTGGAAGAGGCACGCACACCTCGCCCGGCTAAAATTAATGGGCGTTTACTTTTTTCTAAATCATTTTTTAATTCCTGAAAGAACGAATCATTTAAAACTGTTGAAGTATTTTTTTTTCGTTCAATTATTTTTATTTCGCCCGGTTCAATTTCAGCGCGCTGCATGTCCATTGGTACATCAATTATCACCGGCCCTGGTCGTCCGCTAATAGCTGTTTCATAAGCTTCCGCAAAAACTCCCGGTAGCTGTTCCGGAGATGTAATACGATATGCTTTTTTGATTATAGGTAAAGCCATTGACACTATATCGGTTTCCTGGAAACCTAATTGTCGTATTGCTTTGGTCCCACGTTGTTCATTAGGGTTTACTTGTCCGGTGATAAATATGGCAGGGGAGGAATCAAAATAACAGCTTGCAATACCGGTAAGTAAATTAGTCGCTCCTGGTCCGCTTGTTGCCAATGCCACTCCGGGTTTATTACTTATACGCGCCATACCATCAGCGGCAAATGCCGCACCCTGTTCGTGGTGCATAGTAATTATGTCAATACCTTTAATATCTGCTATTGCGTCTAGTATATGTGTGATCATACCACCCGACAATTCAAATACATGACTAATGCCCTGCACTTTTAAAAAGGAAGCTATGAAGTAAGCTGCTTTCATCTATATCTAATTTTCACTTTTCTGATTGTCTGATGGAATACGCCATCTTTTATATTTATTTCTGGTGGTGTTTGCTTTTCGCAAACATGGCTATTTCATGAATTTATTTTTTATTCCAATTTTTTAAAACACTTTCGATGTAATCGAATGTTTCCTGGGTATAATGTGGTGCAGCTCCAACGAAAAATACTTCTTCCAATACGCGGTTTGCATTGGGGTATTTTTTATAATTATCCAAAGATTCGTAAGCAGGATGCTGCAAAATATTTCCAGCGAAATAATTTCTAGTTTGAATCCTGTGGTCTTCCAGGTATTGCACGAGGTTGCGTTTTAATATTTTGCTTTCACAGATAAAAGGAGTTCCAAACCAACTGGTATGAGCTTTTGGATGTTCTTTTAAAGTTCTCACCCCAGGGATATATTTTTCGAATAAAGCATCCATAAGCTGTTTGTTCTGCCGTCTTTTTGCGTGGATCTCATCATATTTAATAAGTTGTGCAGATCCAATGGCGCCTTGCAGATCAAGTGGTTTTAAATTATATCCAATTTCTGTGAAATAATATTTGTGATCAATAATGGCATCGCTGTGTTTCATCCATTTATCAAAACGGTTTCCACAAGTGCCACATGCTAATAAGTTTGAAGAACCAACGCAGTAACAATCTCTTCCCCACCATGCAATACGACGGGCGGTTTTCATTAACATTTCATCATTGGATGAAACCATTCCACCTTCACCCGTACTGATGTGATGAGCAGGATAAAATGAACATGAGCTGGCGACACTAAAATCACTGAGTAGTTTGTTTTCCCAACGACTTCCAAGACTATCACAGTTATCCAGAATAAGATGAATGTTATGTTTTTTACATAATGCCAAAATAAAATCCATATCAGGAGCATTGCCTAAAACAGGAGAGACAACAATGCCACGGGTTTTCGAAGTAATTTTCGATTCAATTTGTTGAATGTCAAAATTTAAATCATCCATGGAAATATCAACAAACACAGGCACCAAGCGATTCTGAAAAATAGGAGCAATGGTTGTTGGGAAACCTACTGGAGAAACAATCAATTCATCATTGTCATTCCATTTAAAATAACTCTTCAGTGCAGTAAACATAACCAGGTTAGCGGAACTGCCCGAGTTTACCATTAAGGAGTGAGAGAGATTAAATTTTTTAGAAAATTGACTTTCAAATTTATGAATATGTTCGCCAGCTGAGAGCCATTTACCTGTAAGTATGGCGGAGAACATGCCAATTACTTCCTCGTTATCCCAATACGGTCCTGAATAGTATACGCTATCTTTATCGGGGTCAAATTTTTTATCTTTATTATAAACAAAACGGAACACTTCATTTTCGTTTGCCACATCCCGGATAAGGTTCGCGATCTTGTTTTTCATTTATAGCGTCTAAGAAACTTTATATGAGTGAAATTAATAAAAAATATGGCGATTAAGCCAAATTAATAATTTCAAACTAGCGAAAAATGGATATATTTAATAGTTGTACTTTGGCGCCCATTGGTTACTTCCCTCAGGCAGCAGATCAAAGAAATCCCAGATAGGGCAATAATTGTCTCCAGGGCCAAAGTAGGCTCTTGAGTTTTCGAATATCTCTCCGTTTCCATTCTTAGTAAGAATTGTAACGCCGGGCTGGAACATTCCTTTTTCGGTCTCAAAGTTTACATCTCTTTTAAAAGTAGCCCCATTGCTGGAGTAAATTTTGAATTTCCAGTTTCTTCCTTGAGCAAACTCTTTCATTATTGTGTGTTCATCAGGAGAAACAACAACAAATGGAACCCTATTTTCGAGGTGTTGAGTAAATCCATTGTATCCGTCGGCCCAAAGAGTGCAATAAGGACAACTTTTCCCCATGTTGTGAACCAGCACCAGTTCTTTCTTGCCTTTAAAAAGCTCCGACAATGTAACAGGTTTCCCATTTATATCAATAAGCGTATAGTTCTTTACAAGTTTTGGTTTCGTTTTCTTTCTGAGATCGGATAACTGTTTCTTTTTCTCAATAAGTTCGTCCTCGAGTTTTTGTATTTCTTTGTCGATATCAGTTAGGGTTGTAGCGTTCATGTTAAATAAAGTTGTTTATTTTTAATTTATGACTGAAGATATTAAATTTGTCCTAAACAAGCCCTATGAAGACGAAGTTTATTCTTATCGTATTTACACTGGTATTACTGAATGTTAAATTGTTTGCTCAGGAGCCTGATAAACAACCTAAAAATGTTGTTAAATTGAATCTTGCTGCACTGGGTTTTCAGAATGTTTCTTTACAATATGAGAGGGCTTTTCATAAAAATTTTTCTTTCGCATTTCAGGGCGGGTTATTATTATCCCGGACATTACCTAAACAATTTCAACCAAAAGAAAATAGTGATTTCAGCGATCTGAAATTTACCGGATTTAATTGCGCTTCGGAAATAAGAATTTACCTAGGTAAAAAGGCTAAACACCCGGCACCGCGGGGATTTTATATTGCTCCTTATGCGCGGTTCTCAAGTTATAAAGCCTCTGCATTTTTTATGTATACCGATTCAAACGCGGTACCCATACAAGATGTGCCTGTTGATTTTAAAGCCACCTTTAAAGGATTTGGCGGGGGATTATTAATAGGTACTCAATTTATCATTGCTAAAAAAGTTTCCATTGATTGGTGGATACTTGGCGGACATTTTGGTGTTGCCAGTCTGCATGGAGAAATGGATAGCCAGATAGTTCAGGATAACCAATACAGTTTTTATGAACAGTTAGAAGAAGTTAGTGTACCATACGGTACTAAAACATTTGAAGTAAAAGGGTCTAAGGCAAGTATTAATCTTGATGGTATTCCGTTTGGCGGTATCCGGTCCGGCTTCTGTCTTGGTGTCGTATTTTAGTTCTTTATTGGAAATTTTCCTACCAATTGGAACGTCTAAGGTCACTTTGTCAGTCTATTAAGGGATGGCACATACTTTGACTAGGGTTGTGGGTTAATAGAATCTAAAATCTAAAATAATTATATCATGCAAACGGGTAAAATAAATGTACAAACGGAGAACATTTTTCCGATCATCAAAAAATTTCTTTATTCTGATCATGAAATATTTTTAAGGGAATTGGTATCCAATGCGGTTGATGCTACACAAAAGCTAAAAACCTTATCGGCAATGGGTGAAGCTAAGGGCGATATCGGAGATATCCAGATAGAAGTGGTGGTTGATAAAAAGGAAAAAACACTTACCATAAAAGATAAAGGGATAGGTTTAACTGCCGAGGAAGTTGAAAAATACATTACACAGATCGCTTTTTCAGGTGCGGAAGAATTTGTTCAAAAATATAAGGACAAAACGCCGGAGGCGAATGCCATCATTGGTCATTTTGGATTAGGATTTTATTCCGCTTTTATGGTGGCTTCAAAAGTAGAAATAGTTTCGTTGAGCTTTAAAGATGGCTCCAAAGCTGTTCATTGGGAATGTGATGGAAGTCCTGACTATAAAATGAAGGTCGGTAAACGTAAAGAGCGTGGAACAGATATCATTCTTCATATTGCAGAAGATTCAGAAGAGTTTTTGGAAGATGCAAGAATAGAAACAATGCTTAAAAAGTATTGTAAATTTTTACCTGTAGAAATTAAGTTTGGTGAGAAGGTTATTAATAATACCAAACCAGCCTGGGTTCGTAAACCTGCCGATCTTAACGACGAGGATTATAAGAACTTTTATAAAGAGTTATATCCAAATGTTTTTGAAGATCCATTGTTCCATATTCACCTTAATGTTGATTATCCTTTCAACTTAACAGGAATACTTTACTTCCCAAAACTTAAAAAAACATTTGAGGCACCAAAGGATAAAATTCAATTATACAGCAACCAGGTTTTTGTGACCGATGCTGTTGAGAATATTGTGCCCGATTTTTTAACCCTTTTAAAAGGAGTGATCGATTCACCGGATATTCCGCTTAACGTATCCAGAAGTTATTTGCAGAGTGATGCAAATGTGAAAAAGATAAGTGCACACGTTACTAAGAAAGTAGCAGATAAATTGGAAGAGCTTTTCAAAAAAGATAGAAAAGATTTTGAAGCGAAATGGGAAGACATAAAAATGTTTATTGAGTACGGTATGCTTTCTGAAGATAAGTTTTATGAAAAAGCACAAAAGTTTGCGTTGTTAAAAAACACAGATGGTAACATGTTTACATTGGAAGAATATGCATCTAAAGTAAAACCGTCCCAAACAGATAAAGACAAAAGAGTAGTTTATTTATACACTTCAAATATTAGTGATCAGCATTCTTACATAGAAACCGCGAAAGAAAAGGGATATGATGTGTTGGTGCTTGACACTCCAATTGATTCACACTTTATCAATTTCATGGAGCAGAAATTAGAAAGCACTTCGCTGGTAAGGGTTGATGCGGATACGATTGATAGACTCATCAAAAAAGATGAGGATATGCCGAGTAAACTTACTGAAGAGCAGCAAAATGCACTTAAGCCAATTTTTGAAGAGAACGTTGCGAAGGAAAAATATACCGTGGTATTAGAAAACCTGAGTGAAACAGACAGCCCGGTATTAATTACGCAACCTGAATTTATTCGCCGTATGAAAGATATGAGTGCGATGGGCGGAGGCGGAATGGCTTTTATGGGTATGTCTGAGATGTATAACCTTGTAGTAAATGCTAATCATCCTTTGATCACAAAAATATTGTCTGATAAAAATACTGATAACCAAAAACGCTTAGCTAAACAGGCTATTGATCTGGCTTTGCTTTCACAAGGATTATTAAAAGGGGAGGAGCTTACTAAATTCGTTAAGCGAAGTGTTGAGATGATAGGGTAATAATATAGAAAATACGTATCTTAGTTACACCTGTTGTATAATACATGCAACAGGTGTTTTTCATTTATGGCTAAACTATACTACACCTTAAAAACTAACTATAGCAATGCTTTTGATGTTGCCCGTTTTAATATAATCTGGCGCTTCAACTATGTTCTCTCTGTTTTATTTGTGTTGCTTAATATTGTGTTTTTAATTCAGGGTGACGTTCAATCGGTTGTGCATTTTATTATTGCCTTGTTAATTACTACGGGTTCGCTTTTTTATCTTTTTAAAACGAAAAAATTTTCTACCATTTATTATTTTATTTCTATATGCGGAATATTGTTTCCTACAGTAACCATGAATACTACAAATCACCTTCCGCATTATGGTGATATTGTGTGGTTGATCGTTGCGATATGTATTGCTTATTTTGGCTTGGGTTCAAAAATTGGTAAATATTTTTTTCTGGCGGGCTTAATTTCCATCGCAATACATATAGGGTTTTATTTAAATATTAATTTGACAAAAATTAACCTTTTAACTACCATTGATAAAGTTGCCCTTATTACTGAACTTACAATTGCGTTTTCAATTGTCTTTTACATTATCTATCAATACACAAACCTTTATTCAATATCTGAAAAAAGCGTAATGCGAATAAATTTCGAACTCGAAAAGCAGAACAGATTTATTAATGAGCAAAACCTTGAGAAAGAAACTTTACTTAAGGAAATTCACCATCGGGTAAAAAACAACCTACAGGTTGTTTCAAGTCTACTGAATTTGCAATCCTATTCACTTAACGACAAATACGCATTGGCGGCAATTAAAGAGGGCCAGGGTCGTATAAAAACAATGGCACTACTTCATCAAAAGTTGTATCAAAATTCTCATAACATATCTGAGATTAATTTTAAGGATTATCTCACACAATTGATCAGCATGGTAGCATCTGCATACAATAATAAAAGTAAAGTTGAAGTTAATGTGAGCGTTGAGAATATTTTTTTTGATATTGACACTGCCGTTCCATTGGGTTTAATTGCAAATGAATTAGCAACAAATGCCTTTAAATATGCATTTGAAGACGGAGGTGATTTTTTTATTGGGATTGTCCAAAGTGGAAATGAGGAGTATGTAATGGAAATCCGGGATAATGGTAAAGGATTGCCGGCTAATATTGAAATGGAAAAAGTGAATACTTTGGGTTTAAGACTGGTTAATATACTTTCAAAACAACTAAAGGGTAAGGTAAATTATAGCTATGATAATGGATCGAAATTCGTAATTTCATTTATTGATACTTTAAAAAGAAGGGAAATATAATGAGTTTAAAAATTTTAATTGTAGAAGACGAGGTTGTTATTGCAGAGGACATGAAAATGATGCTCGAAAATATTGGCTATGAAGTGTCCGGTGTTGCTTATACTTATAATGATGCCATTGAGATATTGAAAGGCGGAGTGCCTGATATTTCACTCATTGACATTAATCTTGGGTCGAAAAAAGATGGAATTGAATTGGCGGATTTTATAAATAAAAATTATTTCATTCCATTTATTTACGCTACCTCAAATATAGATCCTCGGACGTTGGAAAATGCCAAACAAACCAATCCTTGCGGCTATTTGCTTAAACCTTTTGCCCAAGATGATTTGTTTACTTCAATTGAAATTGCTATAGATAATTTTCAAAAGCGAAATACATTTGGAAGTGTATTAAAAGAATTTCTTTTTGTAAAGGAAAAAAATACTTTTGTTAAAGTAAAGACTAACGATATTTTATGGCTGAAGTCGGATGGAAATTATACCGAGTTACACACCGCCGGAAAAAATTATGTAGTTAGAGGAGTAGTGAAAAATCTTTTGGACAATCTTGATCAGCGGTTTTTAAGGGTACACAAGTCATATGTTGTTAATATTGAAAAGGTAGATGTTATTGAGGCCACACACATACTTATTAATAAAAACGAGATTCCCCTTGGGAAAATGTATAAGGAGCTTTTGATGAGCAGGATCAATACATTTTCATAACGGTAAACGTATCGTTCTTACCACTTTATAGAGTGTTCATACCTTTTTTTTTGAGGACTATTTTAATAAATAGAAATTGAGTCCTTAATCTAAAATGGTGTCTATGAAAATAAAACTCTACTTCGTTTGTCTTTCGTTATTAACATCAAGTTTATCGGGTCTTGCCCAGGTATCTATGGTTGATGATATTTATCCCGGTTCAACAGGATCAACCCCAAAAGCAATGGCTGAACTTAATAGCAAATTGTATTTCGTTGGTCGTTCTGATACGTCCGGTTATTCCTTATTTGTATATGATGGAGTTAATGCGCCCCATGTAGTTGTTTCCGGTAACTATTGGGATTTTATAAATACTGATGAACGAAAAATCACGGTGTATAATAATAAATTATATTTTGCTGCAACAGATTTGACAAATGGAAACGAACTTTGGTCGTATGACGGAACTAACCCTCCGGCCTTGGTTGCAGATATTAACTCGGGCGCAAGTGGATCTTCCCCGTTTTACCCTACGGTTTATAATAATAAATTATACTTCAGTGCATGGGATGGTGTAAATGGTACTGAACTTTGGTCGTATGATGGAACAACAGCAAGTATGATTGAGCTTAAGCCGGGTTCCGATGGTTCAACACCAAGATATCTTATCGTTCACAATAACAAATTAAATTTTATTGCTGATACAGCTTCTGGCGCTATGGCAGGTTCAAGAAATTTAGTTTGGGAATATGATGGAACAAATTCTTCTGTCGTTGGTGATATTAATCCCGGAGGATTTAAGTCGCTTCAGTATACTAAAGTATTTAACAACAAACTTTATTTTATAGGAGATAATGGAGCAGGACAGCAACTTTGGTCCTATAACGGCAGTGTAAGTATGGTAACAAATAATATTGGTGTAGCTAATCTAAATCCATACTTTACTGTTTATAACAATAACCTTTATTTTTCTGTTTATGATGGTACAAACGGTTATGAGTTATGGTCGTACGATGGTACAAATACACCTGCAATGGTTCAGGATTTGAGAACTGGTTCTAGTGGTGCTTATCCAAACTATACTACAGTGTATGATAATAAATTATATTTCAGCGCGAACGATGGTAGCACCGGTTATGAGGTATGGACATATAATGGAACGGCTTTTAGTATGATTGCGGATATTAATTCCGGCTCAGCTAGTTCAAATCCGACAGCCCTGATCACGTTTAACAGCAAATTATATTTTTCGGCGAATAATGGTACAGATGGAAACGAACTTTGGGTTCATATGCCTTGTGTACCAACTGCTGCAACCATTTCACCTTCAGTTTGTGGCAATAACTATATAAGCCCAAGTGGAATTTACACTTGGACAGCTTCAGCTACATATATGGATACAATTCCGAACGCTGCCGGTTGCGATAGCGTATTAACTATTAACTTAACTGTTAATCCAGCTACTGTTGCAACTATTTCACCCGCAGTTTGTGGTAGTAATTATACAAGCCCAAGTGGCATTTATACCTGGACAGCTTCTGCTACATATATGGATACAATTCCAAATCTTGCCGGTTGTGATAGCGTTTTAACTATTAACTTAATAGTTAATGCAAGTGCTACAACATCTACGGTTTCGCCTTCTGCTTGTAACAGTTATTTAAGTCCGAGCGGATTATATACCTGGACATCTTCGGCAACTTACACGGATACAATTCCTGCAGCGGCGGGATGTGACAGCATAATAACTATCAACTTAACTATCAACACAATAAATAAAACAGTTAATCAAGCGGCGCATATATTAACCGCTAATGAAGCCGGTGGAATGTATAGATGGCTTGATTGTAATAATAGTTATGCTGCTCTTTCCGGGGCAACAAGTCAAATATATACTGCTACTATTAATGGAAGTTACGCTGTGGAGGTGACTAAGAATGGTTGTATTGATACGTCGGCTTGCGCTGCAGTAACAACAATTGGGATTTCTACCTTTGATAAAGTTGGAAATTTTACAATGTATCCTAACCCGGTTTCGAATTACCTTACAATTGATAATTTGACACTGGGTAGCAGCATTAATATTTATGACGCTTTAGGACGTGTAGTTTACGAAAACCACAATGTAAGTTCTAAAATTAATATAGATGTTTTGAGTTTTTCTAATGGAGTTTATTCTGTTAGTCAAAGATGGAGTGGATTCACATCAAAGCGAATGTTGGTTGTAAATAGGTAGAGTCGGAATAGTTTAAGTTTACAGAAAGCCTCTTCAAATTAAGAAGAGGCTTTTCTTTTAGTACAATAACAATTTAAAATTATTTTGTTTGTTTTGGCTTGTCGAGAGGTTTTGCTCTTGGATGAAAATCCATGATCGTTTTCTTTAGAAAATCTCTGTTCAGGTGTGTGTAAATTTCTGTTGTTGTGATTGATTCATGACCGAGCATTTCCTGCACTGCTCTTAGATCTGCACCACCTTCAACTAAATGAGTCGCGAATGAATGGCGGAATGTATGGGGGCTAATACTTTTTTTGATCCCAGCCCTTACGGCTAATTCTTTTATTATGGTGAATACCATCACTCTTGAAAGTTTATTGCCACGTCTGTTAAGAAATAAGATATCCTCCGCCCCTTTTTTAATATCTACATGACATCGGATATGTTCCTGATAGCTGATAATATATTTCAATGCCAGACTGCCGATGGGTACCAGCCTTTCCTTGTTTCCTTTTCCTGTTATTCTTATAAAACCATCTTTGAAAAACAGGTTGGAAATTTTTAATCCAACCAGTTCAGATACCCGCAAGCCACAACTGTAAAGGGTTTCAAGCATTGCCTTATTTCTTCCACCTTCCGGCTTCGAGAGATCAATGGCGGCGATCAGTTTTTCTATTTCTGCAATATTTAATGTGTCCGGAAGTTTTCGGGAAGTTTTCGGGGCTTCAATTAATTGTGTCGGATCTGTTTTGGAAATGTTTTCAATGAGCAGGTATTTGTAGAACGATTTAATCCCCGATAATATTCTCGCCTGCGAAGTGGCAGTCATCCCCAATTCATTGAGCCAGGAAAGAAATTCCTGCAAGTGCTCCAGCGTAATGTCTGCAGGAGAAACTGTGATTTTTTTAAACTCCAGGAACTGAACTATTTTTTCAATATCCCTTTCATAGGCTTCAATGGAGTTCCCGGAAAGCGATTTCTCGAGCTTTAAGTAGGATTTAAATCCTGTTATGTAAGCTTTCCAGTTCATTGATTATCTTTAGCAAAATTAGACAAGTTTTCGCTGATGAAGCTTATTATTATTAACGGTCCAAATCTTAATTTATTAGGTGAGCGTGAGCCGGGTATTTATGGTTCACAATCATTTGAAGTTTTTTTTGAAGCCCTTCAAAAGAAATATCCATCTCTCGGACTTTATTATTATCAAAGCAATGTAGAGGGAGAATTAATAAATAAACTTCAGGAAGTACGAAATGATTTTGATGGTGTTATATTAAATGCCGGGGGATATACTCATACTTCCGTTGCACTGGCCGATTGTATAGCGGCGATAAAAATTCCGGTTATCGAAGTGCACATTTCAAATATCTATGCGCGGGAAGAATTCAGACATCATTCATTGATCGCTTCCAAGTGTAAGGGCTCTATAACAGGCTTCGGGCTTGATTCTTACAGGCTTGCAATAGAGAGTTTTGTCAACGTTCTCCGAAGCTCTTAGAGCGTAGGAGAATTGCTCAGAAGTAACGCTGATCCAGCTGCGAAAATTTTCTTACTCCCCTGAAAAAATATTCAGCAACAATACTTTTTCTGTAAACAGCTGTAGTTGTATAGTTTTTTATCAACTTTTGCATTGCCCTTCTTTTGCGTAGTGTTTTCCCGAAAGAAGCATAAAAACTTCCATGCGCCCTTAATACGGCAGCAAAATGATTAAACTCAAAAGAGAAAATAAATTTAATGGCCGCAATGCCATCCAGGATGCCCCTCAAAAATAATTTTATTACAAAATATTTTGAAGAGTGATTTTTACAAAGTAAAAAAAGATTGTTCCTGAAATTCAGGTAAGTTTTATGATCGTTTATTTTTGATAGGGTGCCGCCGCCAACATGGTATACTTTAGAATGCGGACTGTACATTACTTTCCAGCCCATGTTTTTTATTCTCCAGCAAATATCTATCTCTTCCATATGCGCAAAAAAATCTTCATCAAGTCCGCCTACAGAATGGTACACATCAGATCTGATAAACATACATGCGCCAGTTGCCCAGAATATTTCCCGTTGCTCATCATATTGCCCATGGTCCTCTTCAAAGGAATTAAATATTCTTCCCTGGCAAAATGGGTAACCGTATTTATCAATAAATCCTCCGGCTGCACCCGCATACTCAAATTGTTTGCGATCCTGGTACGATAAAATTTTTGGCTGACAGGCCGCGATCTGGTTGTCACTCTCCATCAGTTCAATGATTGGCCTTATCCAGTTTGGAGTTACCTCAACATCAGAATTAAGAAGAACATAAAAGTCCGCTTCAATTTTTTTTAGGGCATCATTATAACCCTTTGCAAAACCTCCGTTGGTTTCGTTTTTTACAATTCGGACTGTAGGGTATTCTGCTTTTATAAATTCAATAGAATCATCAGTTGAACAATTGTCAGCTACAATAACATCAGCGGTCCCGCTGTAATGCGTAACCGATGGTAAGAATTTCTCTAAAAAATTCTTACCGTTCCAGTTAAGTATAACCACAGCTACTTTGCTCATCAACTCAGGCGTATTGAAGTAGCAATGTTACTAAATAAAATCTATTTAACGAGGGTTTGTAAAGTAGTCGTCGGCATTTCCTCCAAATGTTTTGCCTCCTTTTTGCTGGTCAAGGTTGGTGGAATGCGTAGATCTTTTTCTTAATGTCATTTGCCAATTTTGGTCTGATGTTTCCCCGATCACATCAGAAAAAAGTAATTGATAATTATTGGAAACAAGATCGGTATTGTAAAAAACGAATTTTCGGTTGCCTTGTCCTTTTACTTTTACGTAATGCCATATTTCATAGGGGTAACTATTGGGTTCGTTAGTTACTTCTGTTCTGCTATCCGGAGGGCCATATTGCAGATATACTCTGCCTCTCTCTGTTTCATGGCCCCTTCTTGTTTGTGTCGAAAAGATTTTATTGACTCTTGCTACCTGTTTGTTGTAATTAATAAATGCAAGTTCCGGATCTTTCAGATCTCTTTTTGACCAATAGCTATAGAGGTACTGTCTCATTTGTGTAATGTCTTTTGTCTTGAGTTGATTTTCAGCAAAAAGTTTTTCCGATTCACTGGATATTGGCCTTACAGAACGGATATATTCTTTGAGTGAATCCAATGTGCCAATACGTTCCACGAATGTATTTTTAATATTTACCGCATTAATATCTTCAAGTTTAAAATTTACTGAAGAGGAGCTCCTTTGAAAAAACAATTTTTTATTACACAATGGTGTGTTGATCTTATCTTTCACCTCTATCTTTAAATAATAATTTCCGCTTGGCAATGAGGTAATATCAAGAGAAGCAAGCAATACATTTGCTTCGCTGCTAACTTGCTTGGAATACCTCATGTAATCACTCATTTGAGAATTTGTCTCATATGATTCAATGGAATAGTTGATCAGGAATTTCTCATCCATTCCCATTGCTTTTTTAGTATTGTACACCTCGGTGTAAAAAATAAGTTTGTTGAAATTCTCCGGATAAAAATTGGAAACATAAGGAACAAGATCGTAACCGCTTTTTGTAAGCATTCCCGGATTTTCATTCTTTGTAAACGATTCCAGCAGCTGGATGTCAGATATAACAATTGAATCGCTGCTAAAATTAATGCTAACAGGCTGGGTATGTCTAAAAGCCGAATCTTGTTTGTTTTTATCCTTTATTGAAAGTTCCATATCGTATTTTCCGTTGGGAAGACTGAAGCGCTGAATGTCAATAAAATTAGGCTTTGCAGCTGTGGTGTCACTTATTTCCGGACTATATAAATTGTATTTGTTAGCGGCTTTTATTTCATCATGTTGTTTGAAAATGACACTTACTTCGACACTTCCCTGGTATTTTTTATTTTCATTCAAAACATATTTTAATGTATTACCAAAAACGGATAATTCCGTTTCTACATAAGGTCCTTTATCAGGAACTAAAAAAACATGATAGTTAAAATAGGCTTTGATCCCTTGACCGTTTACACTTGGAATGAATAAACAAAATATCAGAATTATAACTGCAATAACTTTTTTCATGTTTTGGATGTAGTTATTGTAAATATACGGAACAAACAGGGTATTATTGCAGGCATTTGAGGAGAGGTGATTTACTGTTTTAAATGGTCGATATTGCAGAAGATGTGGCAATCAAAAGTGTTAAATAAGGTTAATTGATTGCAATGTGGAAGGGATAAATCTCCCGACAAATTCTTAACTTTATGAATCTTAATCTTACCCTCTTAACCGCTCTGTGTATGAAACATCTTAATATTCACCTTCTTGCTTTTTCAGTTTTACTTCTTTCATCCTGTGGAAATAAAAATACTGAAGGCGAAGGAAATAGTTCTTCAGTTGAACAGCAGGAAGTGAATGTATATTCTCAAAGACATTATGATACTGATGATTCTTTGTTTGCGTTGTTCACTCGTAAAACAGGGATAAAGGTGAACCTGGTTAATGCAAAAGCGGATGAGTTAATAAACAGGATGGAGTTGGAGGGCAAAAACTCTCCTGCTGATGTATTTATTACTGTTGATGCAGAAAGATTATTCAGAGCAAAGGATAAAGGTTTATTGCAGCCCATTGAGTCTGCGGTATTAAAACAAAATATAAGACCGGAGTTCTGTGATTCGGCTTCTTATTGGTATGCGATGACTTACAGGGCAAGGATTTTAGTTTATGATAAGGAAAAAGTAAAAGCAAGTGATCTTTCTGATTACGCTGCATTGGCGAATCCGAAATGGAAAGGAAAGATTTTGGTGCGTTCTTCGGAAAGCGGATATAACCAGGCACTGTTGTCATCCATCATCGCCAATTCAAATAAGGATGAAGCAAAAAAATGGGCCGCAGCGGTTGTTTCGAATATGGCGCGTGATCCGAAGGGTAATGATCGCGACCAGGTAAAAGCTTTAGGCGCTGGAGTAGGAGAGATTGCCATTATCAATTCTTATTACCTGGCTCTTATGTCCGCATCTTCAAACGAGGCTGAAAGGCAGGTGGCGAATAAAGTCGGGATATTTTTTCCAAATCAGAGCGAGCAGGGAACACACATAAACATAAGCGGTATGGCACTTACTGCGCATGCCCCGCATAAGGACAATGCAGTTAAGCTGCTTGAGTTTTTATCAAGCCCGGAAGCGCAGGAATACATTACCAATAACAATGGAGAGTATCCCGTATCCTTTGGGACAAAATCGTCAGCCTTGTTGCAATCCTGGGGAGAATTTAAAGCGGATATTGATGCGTTACCATTATTGGAGAAACATCACAATGAAGCAATGTTAATATTTAATGAGGTGGGTTGGAAATAATTTACACTGATGTATTAAAGTAAAAGTTTATTTAATTAACTTAATATATTGATTATTAAATATTTATGAATGTTTATTAAGCAAGTAAAATATAAGGGCTGGATTATCTCAACATTTTTTGTTGTGGCTCTTCTTTCCTTACCATTGTGGATACTCTTATTTAATTTTTACGGCGCTAAAAGTGATGTATGGGATCAGTTACTTCATACTGTTGTTGCAGACTATGCATACAACACCCTTGTATTGATTATTGCAGTGGGACTTTTAACATTGCTCCTTGGTGTTTCAACAGCGTGGTTCATTTCAGTATTCGATTTTCCAGGTAAAAAAATATTCTCCTGGGCGCTCGTGTTACCACTTTCGATTCCTGCTTACGTCGCTGCGTATACTTATGCCGGTATGGTTGATTATACCAGCCCTGTTTCAATATACACTGCAGAGATGCTGAATATAAAAAATGCATACGCAGATGTCATGTCTATCAATAACCTTATCTGGATATTGGGTTTTGTTATGTACCCTTACATTTATTTACTTGCAAGAGCCACGTTCACGCAGCAGGCAGGAAATGTACTGGAGGCCTCACGTATGCTGGGCCGTTCCGCTGCAAATACTTTTTTTTCGATTGCATTGCCTTTAGCTAAACCTGCGCTTGCAGTGGGAGTAACCATTATTGTAATGGAGTTATTGAACGATTATGGCGCAATGAAATATTTTGGAGTAAATACGTTTACAACTGCCATTTGCCAGGTATGGTTTGCTTTTAATGACATTAATGCTGCTGTTAAGCTTTCGGTATTCCTGGTTATTATTTCGTTTGTATTTATTCTTTTGGAAAGATGGACAAGGCGCAAACAAAAATTTTATAGTACAGGTGGAAAAAACATTTCATTCTCCCCTCGTAAATTAACCGGAGCAAAAGGCATTGGTGTATTTATGATTTGTTTAATCCCGCTTCTGATTGGTTTTATAATTCCTTTCCTGCAACTTTTTATATGGACCGTCCAAACGCGCGCATCATTGTTCACAGCTCAATCCTGGGAGTTGGTGAAGAATAGTTTTTTCCTTGCATTGCTTGCCTCGGCATTCGCCATCGTATTTGCATTGATCATAGTTTATACCTGCAGAATATCAAAAGCACGTGCATTAAAAGTGCTGATGCAAATTGTGAATACCGGATACGCTATACCGGGCGCAGTTATAGCTATTGGTGTAATGGTGCCATTTATTTTTATTCATAATTCATTGGCTGATTCTTTGGGCCGCGCTTACAATATCGAAACAGGAATGTTGGTTGGTGGAATAATTGCCCTTGTTTTCGCATACCTTGTCCGGTTTATGGCATTGGCGGCAGCTCCCATTGATGCCGGGTTTGAGCGAATGAATAAAAACATGGACGAGGCACCGAGAACCTTAGGTGCGTCCTCTATACGTTCATTTTTAAAAGTAAGTGCGCCGCTTATTAAAACATCAATAATTGCTGCAGGAATTTTTGTTTTTATTAACGTGCTGAAAGAAATTCCGCTTACTATTATTTTACGTCCTTTTAATTTTGATACATTGGCTACCAAATCATTCGAGATGGCAAAAAACGAACAGGTGGCCGAGTCGGCCGGACTGTCTTTGTTAATTGTTTTGGTGAGTATAATTCCTGTTTTATTATTGAATAAATTATTTGATCCTTCAAAAAAATGATAGCGCTTCAGCTGAATAATATAAATAAAAAATACCAAGCAAAAGAAAAAAACGCGCTGGATAATTTTACACTTTCTATTGGCAATGGTGAAATTCATGCAATAGTAGGCGAGAGCGGATGCGGCAAAACAACCTTATTACGTTTGGTGGCAGGGCTTGAGGTTCCTGATTCCGGGGAGATTTTTATCAATGAAAAAATGGTTTCAGGAAAATCAACTTTTTTATCGCCTGAAAAAAGAAATATCGGATTTGTATTCCAGGACTATGCACTGTTCCCTCATTTGAAAGTAAAAGACAATGTGGCTTTCGGATTAAATAATCTTGCTTCTTCTGAAAGAGAAAGCAGGGTGAAAAAATATTTGGACCTTGTTGGATTGACGGGCTACGAAAATCGTTATCCTCATGAACTAAGCGGTGGTCAGCAGCAACGTACAGCGCTGGCGAGGTCATTGGCCATTGAGCCTGCGGTTTTATTGCTGGATGAGCCATTCAGTAACCTGGATGAGATTCTGAAAAAACAAATGCGACACGAAATAAAACAGATCATTACAAGAGCTGGTGCAACTGCTATTTTCGTAACACACGATACAAATGATGCTTTAAGCGTAGCAAATAAAATTTCGGTGATCAGGAAGGGGCAGCTTTTACAATCGGCAATGCCTGAAGAGATCTACAGAAATCCGGTGAATGAATACGTCTCAAAAATGTTTGGATTGACCAATACGATCAAAGGTGTTTATAAAAACAGATCCTTAAGCACTTCTTTTGGCATAATTCAATGCAATGAAAATTTAAATGAAAACTCAGAAGTCCTAATCTCTGTGAGGCCCGAAAATATTGATATTTCATCAAGCGGAAATATGTCCGCACGTGTAAAAGGCACAGTGTTTGCCGGTAATATCATAGAGGTAGAGCTTGATGCTAGCGGCCTTAATCTTATTGCATCTATTGATTCTTTCTCCAATATAAAAATTGGTGATGAAGTGAAATTTTCGATCAGAAAATACAGTATAATTAAACCCGATTAAGATGAGTTATGTGATAAACGTACTTAAGTTTTTTTATTGGGCCATCATTGTTTTTCTTGCTGCAATTCTCGTCATCAACACAATACCGTATTATACCTTTGACACCAATCATGACTTTCTACTTTCAAAAGGAGAACTTGTAAAAAGTGTTTTTTGGAGAGGATGTTTTTATTTGCATATAACAGCCGCTATGGTAAGTCTGGTAGTTGGGTTACCACAATGTTTTGTGTGGTTGGTAAAAAAATACAGGAACCTGCATAAAACATTAGGCAAAATATATGTTATTGCCATCCTTGTTGTTGCTTGTCCAACAGGTTTTTTTATGTCATTTTTTACCAATGGGGGTATAATGGGTATAATACCTTTTATGTCAATTGCGGTGTTGTGGTTCATTACTACTTATGTTGGTTACAGGTATATAAAAAACAAAAAAGTAATGGAGCATAATGTTTGGATGATACGCTCATATGCGTTGACACTGTCTGCTTTAACATTCAGGGTATACCAGATCATATTTCATTTTGGCATGGAGATTGATCCTGTTAATAATTATATACTCTCATTATGGGTAAGTTTATTGGGAAATATAGCCCTTGGCGAGATTGGAGTTGCATATTATAAGAGAAAATATTTTATGCCGAACAATCGGTTATTAAAAGATTTATCGGCATATACTAAAGGGTAAAATTACAAGACAAATAAAAAAAATACTCCTTTAGTATAAAAACAGCAAAACAAGTGTTATTCACCTAATTCGGTTTCCAGATATTAACTGAAGGTACATTTCGTTTTCTTTGAAAACTCAACTACTTTCCATAAATTAGTATAATGAGAACTTTTAAGATCATTTTTCTTTCTGTTTGGTTAACCGTAGGTATTGGTGTTTTGTATTCATTCAAAACCATTACACCCGAAAAGCCTGCTTCCAAAATTCCTGTTGTACAGGAGAAGGTAGATATATCGCCAAAAGCGCAGCAGTTGTTGGACGCACAGGTATTGTCTCCTATAAAGACAATGCATGATCCTAAGAACATTAAAATGTTCTCGAGGGCATATATAGGCTCTATCTGGAAAAGCGAGCTGATAAGCAAACCAAAAGGAAAACAACCGTATTATGATATGGAACTACGTGAGTATCGCGGTGCGTTTATAGTCGATCAGTATAAAATGCGCATATTCGAGAATGATGGTAAGGTAATGTTGGAAGATTGGACCAGCGGAAGTTTTTTAGCAGCCGAAAAGTGGTTGGATTTCTATAAGAACCAGAAGGGTAAACAATAGTTACCTAGAATAAAATAGCACAATCAGGTAAAAACGTTTTTGTTTTCGCTTTCTCTTCCTCACTCAATTTATTATTAAATATCTGAAGTTTCTTTAACTGTTTAAGATTACCGATAGAAGCCGGTGTTTCGGTCAATGAATTCATGGAGAGGTTAATTTCTTTCAGCAATGTCATTGTACCAATTTCCACAGGTAATTTTTCAAGTGAATTTTCTGAAATGTCTATCTCAACCAACGCAGGAAGTTTAGATAGTGTTGTGAAAACTTCGCTGTAATTCAATAATGGATTTCTTGCAAGATTGATCTCTGTCAGGCGCGTTAGCTTACTTAAGTCTTTAGGAAATGTTGTTAGGTTAACCTTATAAAAAATTATTTTTTTTAATTGAGTAAGCGAAGAAAACTCTTCAATAATATTGCTCAAATTAAGATTAGTGCAATTACTCAGGTTTATTACTTCAAGTTTACTAAGCTTTCCAAAACCCACAGGCAGGGAAGTGAGGTTTTGTATTCCGGGAATATTAAATACCCTTAGCTCAGAAAGATCACAGATAGTTGGTGGAAGTTCTTTCAATGAAGCAAAGGAAAGATCTAGCAATGAAAGTTTTTTACAATTGCCAATTTCCATTGGCACTGTATCAATTTTATTAAAAGTCAGGTCAAGTGAACGCAGGTTGGCCAATGCACCTATTTCTTTGGGAAGAGCGGTAAGTTTATTGTTTTTCAGTTCAATTACCTGCAGGTATTTTAATTGAGCGATCTCGGGCGGGATTTCTTTTATATAGTTCCCATTCATTCTCAGTACCTGCAAATTTTTTAATTGAGTGATCTCCTTTGGGAGATCAGTTATATCACACTCATTAAGAACAAGCTCCTGAAGGTTCTTAAACTGCAGTAAGCGCAATGGGAAACTATAAAATGGGTGTTTACTCAGATCTAATTTGTAAACTTTTTTTGGATCCTTTAAAGCTTCCGGTAATTCTCTAATCGTTTTTATTTTCGCCAGCTTTTTTGCACTAAGTGGTTTTTTCTGTGCATAGCCGAAAAGAACAATGTTTAAACAAATAAATAAAAACGCCAAACGTTTCATAGGTAGATTACTTGTTTTCTAATTGTCATATGGAATACACCATCCCTTTATTTTTTGGTTGGTACAGACGGTATCGTCTGGATGGCTATTTCATACGCTAAATATAGCTTTTAATATAATTATAAACGGTATCGGTTGCACCTTTGTTGTCATTCACGTATTTAGCAGCAATAGTGGAAGCTTTTTCGTAAGTATTATTGTCATTAAATAATTGTGCCAGTTTCTTGCTTAACTCTTCAGAATTATGAACGCAGAAAGCCCCATTGATCTGGATCAGATCCAGCGCTTCCTTGAACTTATTGTAATTTGGTCCGAACAGGACGGGCAATCCAAATGTAGCCGCTTCTAAAATGTTATGTATGCCTTTAGTAAATCCTCCTCCAATAAATGCAACATGACCGTATTGGTATATAGAGGAAAGCATTCCGATGGTATCTACAATAAGTATATTTTTATCTGAAATATTTTGCTCATCAGCTTTAGAGAAACGTGTTGGACTAAAATCCTGGAATAATCTTTCTACTTGATTAATATGTGATTCGTGAATTTCATGTGGAACTATAATAACTTTAAACTTTAAACTTTGAACTTTGAACTCCTGAAGGCTGTGTGCAAGTATTTGTTCGTCTTTTTCCCATGAACTTCCAACTATTAAAAGGTTTGCATCACTTCTAAATTTTTCAACCAGGTCAATTTTTTTTGCTTTTGATTTTAATTCATAAACCCTGTCGAATCGAGTGTCGCCTGAAACAGTTGTATTGGTGAAGCCACTTTGTTCCAACAATTTTTTAGAATTTTCATCCTGTAAAAAAAAATGTGTGAAACAGTTTAAATGCTTTTTAAAAGAAGCTCCATACCACTTGAAAAAATAATGATCGTTGCGTAGTATGCCGGAAACGAGAAAGGTAGGAGTATCGTTCCTTTTTAATTCGCTTAAATAATTAAACCAAAATTCATACTTGATAAAAAATGCGAGATGTGGTTTTGTTATAGATATAAATTTTTTAGCGTTAGCAGGAGTATCAGCAGGCAAATAAAAAATATAATCAGCTCCTTCGTAGTTTTTCCTGATCTCATATCCTGAAGGAGAGAAGAAAGTCAGTAGTATCTTAAGTCTTGAGTCTTGAGTCTTGAGTCTTTCAATCAAAGGTCTTCCCTGCTCAAACTCCCCCAATGAAGCACAGTGAAACCAGATTATTTTTTCGCCTTGTTTAATTTGTTTTTCAAGCTTTTCGAAAATATTTTTTCTGCCGTCTGTCCAGAATTTTGCTTTAGAGTTAAAAAGGGAAGCTAGATTTATTAATGCCTTGTAAGCGTAAATAAAACAATTATAAAGAAATCGCATCAGTTGTAATAAAACTTTTGTGGAGTTCTTTTGTAGAGTGGCAATACCCATCCGGCGCGCACGCCATAAAGAATATCGTTACGTTTCTGGGTGTCTTTTTTTCCCAGGTCAAAATCATACGAGCGGCGACTTTGTGTCCATGCATTTACAAATTCAAATCCGGCATAAAAATTCACCAACTTATTATTCCCAAAATAGGAGTAGCCCACAAATGCAGATGCGGCAAGCCCGCTTGTGAGCCTATCATATCCTTTTTTGTATTCATCAGATAGCTGTGGTGATTGATTTCCTATGTCCTCAATTCTGATCTTGTGCTGCAGAAGGCCAATACCTGCTAATACAAAAAATCCCGAATTGGGGTTTGAGCTCAATAACGGGAATAATTTCCCGAATTTTAATGAAGTATGAAAACCCCTCTCGAACACACGAACTTCTGCAGGTTCTCCGTTCTTATTTATGATTATGCCTTCTTGCGTAGTAATACTGTCAAAGATCCCATCTTCTTTCAGGTCCTTGCCAAACATATAATACCAGTCTACTCCATACATCCAGTTTTTTTTATCCTTTATTAAAAATGATAATCCAAAATTGGCATTGTTCCCAAAACGTTTAGCCAGATCACCACCCGGTATTTGAAATGAGAACGAAGCCCCGATCATTGGGATGGTTATGCAGGAATCTTTAATACTTACCTGTGCATTTAAGGCAATACCAAAGAATAAAAGAATAGACAAAAAGCGGGTTCTCATTTAGTCACGAAGATACGTTTTTGGCGTTAAATGCCTTGTCAAGGGAAGTAAGAATTATACTTTTAATTAACTATCTTCGTTGCTCTATATTGTGTATAAAATGGAAAAAGTAATGCGTAAAATAGAAATGGTTGATCTTAAGGCTCAATATGCCAAGATCAAGCCTGAAGTTGATAAAGGAATACAGCAGGTTATTGATAATGCAACATTTATTAATGGTCCTGATGTCAGATATTTTGCCGATGAATTGGCAGCATATCTTAACGTAAAACATGTTATTCCTTGTGCTAATGGGACTGATGCGTTGCAAATTGCAATGATGGCTCTTGGCTTAAAGCCGGGAGACGAAGTGATCACTGCAAGTTTTACTTATGTCGCAACTGCGGAGGTAATAGCATTGCTTGGGTTAAAGCCGGTTTTAGTTGATGTTAATCCGGATACATTCGACATAGACGTGGCTGCAATTGAAAAAGCTGTTACACCGAAAACAAAAGCGATAGTTCCTGTTCATCTTTTCGGACAATGTTCGGATATGGAATCTATTATGAACATCGCTAAAAAGCATAATCTTTTTGTGATCGAGGATACTGCGCAGGCAATTGGTGCAGAATATATTTTGACTGATGGCAGTCGTAAAAAAGCCGGTACTATTGGTCATGTGGGCTGTACTTCTTTCTTTCCTTCGAAAAATTTAGGATGTTATGGGGATGGAGGAGCCATTTATACCAATGATGACGAGTTGGCAAAAAAAATTAAGATGATCGCCATGCACGGCGAATCCTCTAAATATGTGCATGATGAAGTGGGTGTTAATTCACGTTTAGATTCTATACAGGCTGTTGTATTACGTGCGAAATTAAAACACCTGGATGAGTATGCTGCTGCAAGAAATAAGGCTGCTGCCCATTATGATAATGCTTTTAAGGGTAGCGGCAAGATCAAAATTCCGGCACGCAACAAAAATTCAACTCATGTGTTTCACCAATACACATTGCAATTAGTTGGTGCAGATAGAAATCAGTTAAAAGAATTCTTAGCGACCAAAGATATTCCTGCGATGGTTTATTATCCGATTCCACTTCATATGCAAAAAGCGTATAAGGATGACAGGTATAAAACAGGCCATTTTCCCGTTACTGAAAAACTTTGCGGTTGTGTGATATCTCTTCCAATGCATACAGAGTTAGATAATGATATGCTAAAATATATTACCGACTCGGTTCTAGAATTTGTCAAATAAGATTTATAGTTCATTCCGCAGCTTTGAACTTTAAACTTTAAACTTATTAGTATGAATATAGCAGTAGTAGGTACAGGTTATGTTGGTCTTGTTACAGGTACTTGTTTGGCCGAGACAGGAAACAATGTTATTTGTGTTGATATCAATGAAGAGAAAATAAAAAAAATGCAGCAAGGGGAAGTTCCCATTTATGAACCCCACCTTGATGTATTGTTTCATCGTAACATTAAAGCCGGTCGTTTAACCTTCACAAAAAATTTAGCTGAAGCCGTGGAGAATGCTAAAATTATTTTTTTGGCATTACCAACTCCTCCGGGTGAAGATGGTTCTGCGGATCTGAGTTATGTATTGGGAGTTGCGAATGATCTCGGAAGTATAATAAAAGATTATAAAGTTATTGTAGATAAAAGCACAGTTCCTGTCGGTACAGCGGAAAAGGTACATGCCGCTGTTGCAAAGAATGCGAAATGTGAATTTGATATTGTTTCTAACCCGGAATTTCTACGTGAAGGATATGCGGTTGATGATTTTATGAAACCGGATAGAGTAGTGGTAGGAACAACTTCTGAAAAGGCAAAAAACACAATAGAAGAATTGTATAAACCATTTGTTCGCCAGGGTAACCCGATAATTTTTATGGATGAAAGATCTGCAGAGTTAACAAAGTACGCAGCGAATTCTTTCTTAGCCACAAAGATCACTTTTATGAATGAGATCGCGAACCTGTGCGAGAAGCTGGGTGCAGATGTGGATATGGTACGCATTGGTATAGGGTCGGATGACAGGATTGGCAAACGTTTTTTATTCCCAGGCATTGGTTACGGAGGAAGTTGTTTTCCTAAGGATGTACAGGCGCTTGCAAAATCGGCTGATGAAGTTGGGTACGATTTTAAAATTCTGGATTCGGTAATGGCCATCAATGAAAAACAAAAATTGGTGATTGTTGATAAAATAAAAAAACATTACAATAATAATCTTACTGGTAAAGTTTTTGCATTGTGGGGTCTTGCGTTTAAACCTGATACCGATGATATACGCGAAGCTCCTGCATTATACATTATTGAAGAATTACTGAAAGCCGGAGCCGCTGTGGTAACACATGATCCTGAGGCAATGGCCAATGTAAAAAAAATATTGGGAGATAAAATAACTTATGCCAATGATCATTATGAGGCGTTGAAAGGCGCAGACGCTCTTGTCATTGCAACAGAATGGGGATTGTTCCGCACACCGGATTTCGGAAAAATAGTTTCATTGATGAAAAGCAAAACCATTTTTGATGGACGTAATCTTTACGGCATAAAGCAAATGAAAGACCTTGGATTCTACTATGCCAGTATTGGCAGGGAAACAGTCATTTTTTAATTAATTGTTAATGAAATAGCCATATACCTTAGGCATATAAACCGAAAATGAATATGTGGCGTATTCCCTGCCCGATGGCAGGCGGGCATGTGACAATAAAAAACAAAAACATCTACATGTGAAAATACTTGAACGGCACTATTAGTTAGTGCCTTTTTTTTTGTATTTTGACTTCATAAAATTATAGCACAGCATGGCAAAAGGAGACGAGACAAAAGCGACAGGCATAAGCGCACTTTCGTTTGATGATTTTAGGAAAATTGTGGTAAATGATTACCGCATTGCTTTTGAAAGTCGTGAAGCAAGTTTAATGGGACGTAAGGAAGTTCTTACCGGTAAAGCAAAATTCGGGATTTTTGGTGATGGAAAAGAGGTGGCGCAAGTTGCTATGGCGAAGGCTTTCCGTGAGGGTGATTTTCGTTCGGGATATTATCGTGATCAGACTTTTATGTTTGCCTGCGGAACATTAACAATACAACAATGGTTTGCCGGGTTGTATGCACATGCAGATGTGGAGGCAGATCCGTCTTCTGCCGGTCGGCAAATGAACGGACATTTTGCAACGCGTAGCCTCAATGCGGATGGTACATGGAAAGACCTTACAAAAATTAAAAATTCATCAGCAGATATTTCTCCAACGGGCAGCCAGATGCCGCGCCTGCTGGGTCTTGCGATGGCTTCAAAATATTTCAGACAAAATACTGAATTACAGCAAGGGGAGTTCCTTAAATTTTCAAGAGGAGGAAATGAGATCGCTTTTGGTACTATTGGTGATGCAAGTACTTCTGAAGGACATTTCTGGGAATCAATCAATGCCGCGGGGGTAATGCAAATTCCCATGTTAATCTCTGTATGGGATGACGGACACGGAATTTCCGTTCCTAAAAAATATCAGACTACAAAAGAAAATATTTCTGAGTTATTAAAAGGATTTCAACGTGATGATAAGTTTAACGGCTATGAAATTTTTAGGGTAAAAGGCTGGGATTATCCCGCGCTTTGTGAAACGTATGAAAAAGCGGCAGCTATTTGTCGTGAGCAGCATATCCCAGTATTGGTGCACGTTGATGAAATGACACAGCCGCAGGGCCACAGTACATCCGGCTCTCATGAACGTTATAAATCAGCAGAGCGATTACAATGGGAGCAGGATTTTGATCCTATTCATAAAATGAGAGAATGGATGATCACTTCTTCTTTATCAACGGCGGAAGAATTAACTATAATAGAAGCAGAAGCAAAACAATCTGTTAAGAATTACCGCAATGCAGCATGGAATGGATATCTCGCTCCAATTAAAGAAGAGGTAAAAGAAGTTTGTGTATTACTGGATGCTGTTATTGCTGAAAGTAATAATGACTTAGTGCAGCAGGTAAGAAATGAGTTGGGTGCATTGAGTGATCCAATTCGTAAAGATGTTTCTTCATCCATTAAACGTGTTCTTCGTCAATTGCGTTTCGAGAATATTTCTTCGAAACAAAAATTGGTGGATTGGCTGAATATGTCAAACATAAGTAACTACGATAGGTACAATGCTTATCTGTATAGTCATTCTGCAAAAAATATTTCTACTATCAGATCGGTTGCACCTGAATATGCCGAAGATAAAATTGTAGATGGAAGAGAAATACTTAGAGATAATTTTGATGCCATTCTTCAAAAACATCCGGGTGTACTCATCTTTGGTGAGGATGCCGGAAAGATAGGTGGTGTTAATCAGGGATTAGAAGGTTTGCAAAAAAAATATGGTGAACATCGTGTCTTTGATACAGGCATTAGAGAAGCGACAATTATGGGGCAGGCCATAGGCCTTGCTATGAGAGGCTTGCGGCCGATTGCGGAAATACAATACCTGGATTATTTATTGTATGCTATTCAGATCATGAGTGATGATCTGGCAACTGTGCAGTACAGGACTAAGGGCGGACAAAAATCTCCGGTTATTATTCGCACGCGCGGACATCGTTTTGAAGGTATATGGCATTCGGGTTCTCCAATGGGAATGATCATCAATGCCGTGAGAGGGATTCATGTATGTGTTCCAAGAAACATGACGCAGGCTGCAGGATTTTATAATACATTATTAGAGGCGGATGAACCTGCATTGGTGATTGAGCCATTGATGTGTTATCGTATGAAAGAAAAAATGCCATCCAATCATGGTGAATACAAATTGACATTGGGTGTTCCACAAATTTTAAAAGAAGGCACAGATGTTACATTAGTGACATATGGTTACTGTTGTTACATCGCGCAGGAAGCTGCAATGCAATTGGCGGAAGCCGGAATTAGTGTGGAGATAATTGATGTTCAGACATTATTGCCTTTCGATATAAATAATACAATAGTGGAGTCAGTTAAAAAAACTAACCGTGTATTATTTGTTGATGAAGATGTACCTGGCGGAGCAAGTGCATTTATGATGCAAAAAGTATTGGAAGAGCAAGGTGCATATAAATACCTTGATGCTGAACCAAAAACATTGGCAGCAAAGGAACACAGGCCCGCTTATGGTTCTGACGGAAGTTATTTTTCTAAACCGAGTGCTGATGATATTTATGACGCGGTGTATTCTTTTATGCATGAGGTTGATCAGGATAAATTTCCAAGAATTTATTAAGTTCTCGACAAGCTCGAACTGACAATGAAAAAAATTACTGAATCGGATTCAAAGTATAGTCATTTGGAAAAAATGACCGTTAAAAAATTATTGACGAATATCAATAAGGAAGACCACTCTGTTCCAAAGACAATAAAAAAAGTAATTCCTTCCATAGAAAAACTGGTGAATGTTATCGTTTCCAAGATGAAAATCGGCGGTCGACTTTTTTATATGGGTGCAGGCACAAGTGGAAGACTTGGAGTTGTTGATGCTTCTGAATGTCCACCTACATATGGTGTTTCGCAGGGTTTGGTTATTGGATTAATTGCCGGCGGTGATAAAGCTATTCGTAAAGCAGTTGAGTTTGCAGAAGATGATACCGAACAAGGATGGAAAGATCTGAAGGCAAATAAAATAAATTCAAAAGATGTAGTTATTGGAATAGCCGCATCAGGTACAACGCCCTATGTTATTGGGGTCTTAAAGCAATGCAATAAAAATAAAATTGTTACGGCTTGTATTACCTGTAATCCGGGTAGTCCGGTTGCGATTGAGGCTAAATATCCCATTGAAGTTGTTGTTGGTCCTGAATTTGTTACCGGAAGTACAAGAATGAAAGCGGGTACTGCGCAAAAATTAGTGCTCAATATGATCTCTACTGCCGTAATGATAAAATTAGGGAAAGTAAAAGGTAATAAAATGGTCGATATGCAGTTAAGTAATAATAAGCTGGTCGACAGAGGAACGAAAATGATCATGAACGAGATTAAAGTAGATTACCAAGAAGCACAAAAATTACTTTTAAAATACGGCAGCGTGAGGAAAGCCGTTGATGCAACAAAAGCCAAATAGCAAACAACGTTCATTTTTAAATGCACGATATAGAGCCATACTACAACTGGCGGCATTTATATACTGCCGAGGATGATGATCGTTCGCCTTTTTACGAACGAGAGTATAGCGAATTTGAATTTACCAACCAGGTTTACAATTATCTTCTGCATCCTCAATGGGACGAGTTCGGTTCCACTACACTATTTATAAAAATATTGTTCGTCGATTATGATGAAGGTTTTGCTGTTATAGAAATGATAGGGGAGTGGAACGATTGTATAAATAACGATATCATGTTTTTAAAACGTGATATAGCAGAACGCATGATAGGCATGGGAGTAAATAAATTTATTCTTATTGGAGAAAATGTGTTGAACTTTCATGCTTCCGATGATTGTTATTATGAAGAATGGTTCGAGGAACTGGAGGATGGCTGGATAGCCCTGCTTAATTTTAGGGGGCATGTATTGGAAGAATTTCAAAAACAAAATATTGATTATTACTTCGTATTGGGAGGAAAGTTGAACGCATTTAACTGGAGAACGCTGTCACCATTACAGCTTTATGAGGCTGTAAAATCCCTGGTTCAAAAAAGGATTGGCTAAAGTTTTTAGCTATTATTTAATTGGTTCCTTGATTGCGAATCAAGGGCATAAAGGGTATCTTAGTAGTAATGATATCACCTAGTTCATGAGATTATTTTTATTCCTTTTTTTTATAATTTCTATTTCACTTGTTGCACAAAAAAGTGCAACTAATGAACCCGTTACACACCATTTTATTGATCTCAGAAAAACATCTTCTTCATTCAAGGTGGTTTATATTGGTACTGCTGATACTTCGACTGTAAAAAATTATCTTTTAAATAGTGTTCCCAATTTAAAGAATACCAATTCTAATTTGCAATTGAATAAGATAGTGGAGAGCCTTACGGGTACCCATCTCTTGTTTACTCAGTTATATAATGGGGTGCAGGTATACAGAGGTTCTGTAAAAGTAAATATGGATAAGCAGGGCAATATCACTTCTTTATTCGACAATACTTTTTCTTTTAGAGATTTTAATCCTGAAAATAATTTTCCAAATCCGGTTTTAACAGCAACGCATTTTAACAATATAAGGTCTGCTAATAATTGTTATTTTTTTACTGCAGAAAATAAATGTGTTGCGGCAAGGAGAATAAATTATTTAACAATTGTTCAAAAAGACATGGAAGTCATCGTTGACCCAAACGGCAATGTGCTTTATTCCGCTGATCAAAATGTTTATTTTAAGCCGGCTACCACTGACTCTCTGGTTTCTGCGATGGTCTTTTTGCCTGACCCGCTTACTACTGCCGGTGTAAGTTATGGAGGATCTTATGTTGATGCCGTAGATGGAGATTTACCCACATTAAATAATGAACGTGTGTCTGTGAATATGCGTGTTAATTATTCAGATGATACGTTCAGGCTCCAAAATGCATATGTGATGATCGCTGATTTTAGTGCACCTACTGTAGCTCCTGTTTTTTCTGTTTCAACACCTGCATTTAATTACACACGGTCGCAGGCCGGATTTGAAAATGTAAATGCATATTATCATATTAATGTTCAGCAGCAACATTTACGTTCTCTCGGCTTTACGAATATTGTGAATTATCCTATTTGGGTGGATACACGGGGCGATCTTGCCGATAATTCCTATTTCGCTCCGGGACATAGTCCGCCTCGATTAACATTTGGTATAGGAGGAGTTGATGATGCTGAAGATGCTGATGTAATTATTCATGAATATGGTCATGCCATGTCACACAGCGCTGCACCAAGTACGAATACGGGCGTAGAGCGTACAACACTTGATGAAGCCAACGGCGATTATTTCGCAGCTTCCTACTCAAGGGATCTTGATCCATTTAACTGGCAAAATGTGTACTCATGGGATGGACACAATCCATATTGGCCGGGTAGGGTAGTGGTAAGTACTAAACATTATCCGGAAGATCTTGTTCACAACCTATATACTGATGCTGATATATGGTCATCAACGGTTATGCAAATGTGTACAGAGATAGGAAGAGCAGAAGCAGATGCAATATTAATGGAATCTATTTATGGCTATGCAGCTAATATGACAATGGAAGATGCCGCATCATTATATATGCTTGCAGACGCTGCATTATTTGCGGGAAAGAACGCGAATTCAATTTGTACTAATTTTTTTAACCGGGGTTTGTTTGCCAATTGCCAGATCGATCCAAATGATGGTAAAACAATTCACCTATTTAATTCAAAAGGTTTTTATGATGGTACCGGAGCCATAATACGTTTTAAGGAAGAAGTAGCATATGTGAAATTTACAATGTATACAATTCTTGGGCAGCTGGTTTCTGTTGTTGAAAAACAAAATATCAATTCCTATTTCCTGAAAGCCGAGATACTTCCAAAAGGTATTTATGTATTGAAGGTAGAAACTGCTGCAGAAACTGCCTGCTTTGAATTGATCAACGATTAATCCTTCCACTACTCTAACATTTTTAAACGAATCCGGAGGATTCACACCTTTATAAAAAGGTTAATCTATAAAGTTCGACTCCGGCCGGAGTCGAAGAAGCAGTATTACTCTTTTTATAAATGTATGATGCCTCTGGCATCAGCTCCACGTCATATTTCGACAGGCTCAACATGACCACGGAAAACCCATATAATAAATTTGTATTGCTATACTTTAATTTGTTCATTTCTTTTATAAACAGACAGGAGTGTTTTTGTGATAACTTTTAGTCAGTATAAACTTTCCCGGTCAACTCAATTGAAGGAGTATAAGTATTCCTGATATCCTGTGCGACAAGGGTATCATTCACAAAAACAAATACTCCGTAGTTATTACCATTGGGATTAGAGTACGTTTTATAATCCACTTTTATATAATAAGGTTCATCACCCTGCTGTATGTGAATTGCCGACCAGATACTGTTTGTATAGTTATTATTGGCATCATTAATAATAATTTCCTTTTGAGTCTTGTTCTCAATGTTGTAATCGGAATTATACGTAATGCCTATTTCATTTCCAGGATAAACAACTACCTCGTACTGCACTTTTTTAAAAGCTTTTGTGTCCTTTGAACAGGAATATAGGAGAGAAGCTGTAAAAGCGACAATAAAAAAATAATTGAATTTTCTATTCATGAATTATGTAACACTGTTTTTGATTAATTATTATTAAAAAACCCTCCGGATAAGGGAGGGTTTTGATTTTTTTAATTAGCTCCGCTTCGCCTTTGATCATTTCCTCTTCCGCCGTCACCGCCGGATGTAAGTACTATATAAAGGGCATAGATCATTGCTCCAATAAATGTAAGATGTAAAAGAACATCTATCCAGAATGGGGTGCTAATCCCTTTAACTAAATAAACCGCAATTGCACATGTTATGGGGAACAACGATAATATAATTAGTAACAGCATGTCATGTGAAGGTTTCTTCTTCTCTCCTAAAGACTGTTTGTTTTCCAACGTTTTAGATTTTTCAATTGATACAACTTCGTCGCCTCTTAAATTCACCTTTTTATTTTCTATTCCTGTTTTTGCAGAAACGGCAGTAATAGTATGTTTTGTTTTATAGGTTGAAACAACTTGTTGTTTATTATCAGTTGTTGTAAGAGCAACATTATTTTGTGATTCAGTATTTTCAATTTTTACAATAGCTGGAGCAATTTCCATATTGTCTTTTACTACTTGCTTTTTAGATTTTTTGATATTTACTGCAGCCTGGCTGTTATCAAAATTTGTGTATTTTCTGCTGGTGAAACTTCCCGATTTGTCAACACTGCAGGAAGAAATTGTAATTGCGAAAATTGCTAAGCAAAGAAATGATGAGTTGATTATATTTTTCATATGCGATATTTTAATATGTTATTATAAAGGTAAATTAATATTTTTTTTAATTAAATTTACTCGTCCACATTTAAGGTATGCCCCATTTTATCCCTCTTTGTTTTTAAATAAAGTGAATTGTGTTCATTTGATTTTATTTCAATGGGAATATTTTCAACGATCTCCAGTCCATAACCCATAAGTCCAGCGCGCTTTGTAGGATTATTGGTCATTAGTTTTATTTTACTCACACCCAGGTTGCGAAGTATTTGTGCTCCAACTCCGTAATCTCTTTCGTCGGGTTTAAATCCTAATTCAATATTGGCTTCAACAGTATCCTTCCCTTCTTCCTGTAATTTGTAAGCTTTAAGTTTATTCAATAACCCAATGCCTCTTCCTTCCTGGTTCATATAAACAATCACACCTTTACCTTCTTTCTCTATCATCTCCATGGCTTTGTGTAACTGCGGTCCGCAATCACATCGGCACGATCCAAAAATATCTCCTGTTAAACAGGAAGAATGCACACGTACCAATATGGCCTCACTTTCTTTCCATGATCCTTTTACTAATGCAAGGTGTTCCTGCCCGGTAGTGGTATGTTTGTATGCGGCCAGTTCAAAATTGCCCCATTGCGTAGGAAGTTTAACATTCACTTCTTTTTCAATGATGCTTTCTTTTTGAAGTCTGTATTCAATAAGGTCTTTTATAGAAATAATTTTAAGGTCGAATTTTTTTCCGATCTCTATTAACTCAGGCAGCCTTGCCATTGTTCCATCTTCATTCATGATCTCTACTAATACTCCAATGGGTTCAAAACCTGCAAGGCGTGCAAGGTCAATTGTTGCCTCTGTATGTCCTGTTCTTCTTAATACTCCTTCTTTTTTTGCCTTAAGAGGAAAAATATGTCCAGGTCTTCCGAATTCTTCTGCTTTAATGTTTGGATTAATAAGGGCCTGGATCGTTTTTGATCTGTCGCTTGCAGATATTCCTGTTGTGCAGCCATGACCCAACAGATCGATGGATACCGTAAATGGTGTTTCATGTGATGATGTGTGTTTATTTACCATCATCTCTAAGTTCAATTCGTCAGCTCTTGTTTCAATGATCGGTGCGCAGATC